>NZ_JABFWW010000113.1 GCF_013362045.1 Frateuria sp.
CGGCACGCTGCGTGATGCCGGCCAGCCCGCGCAGGACGGGCACGCGGGCGGTGCCCGCCGGCCCTTCGATGGCCAGGTCGGCGAGGTCCAGGCGCAGCGTGGCGCGCACCACCTTGCGGTCCTTCCAGTCCAGCCAGGCCGCCAGGCTGCCGGAACCGCTTTTGGCCGCATAGCCGTCCATCGCCACGTCGCCCAGCAGGGTGCGCAGGTCGAGCTTGTCGCCGCCCAGCCACAGCCGGCCGGCGCTGCCGTCCTCGCGGAAGCTGCCCGCGCCGCGCCATTGGCCGGACGCGCCCTCCCGCCGCAGGACCACGCCCAGGCGGATGCGGCCGCCTTGCCGGCTCAGCCGCAGCTGGTCGGCCAACAGCCGGTAGTGGCGGCCGCTGGCCTCGTCGGTGATCGCCAGCTTCAGGTCGCGCAACTGGATGCCCACCGAGACCGGCCCCATCGACACGCCCTGCTGGGCGCCACCGTCCGGGCCGCCGATACCGTTGACGTGCCAGCGACCCTGCACGTCGCGGCCGAGGTCGAGCTGCAGTCCGCGCACGCGCAGGTTGAGCAGGTGGCGCGAGGGCAGCAGCCACCCGCCGAAGTCGATCTTCAGCTCGGACTCGGGCAGACGCAGCGGACTGCCGCCGGCCGCGCCAGGCCCGACAGTCACGTCGCGCATCAGGAACAGGGGTCCCGAGCCCTGCCAGCGCCCCTCCATCGAGGCAAAGCTCACCGGCCGCTGCAGGCGCTCGCTCAACTGCGCGGCGACCCATTGCGGATGGCGCGCCAGCAGCGGCAACAGCAACTGCGCCAGCGCCACCAGCACGGCCAGCGCGACCACCGCCACGCCGGCAGCCCAGCCGAGGGCGCGCAAAGGCAGGTGCAGGTGCCTAACCGGCCCGCGCGCGTTCACCTCGTTCCGTCCCGGCCGGCGCCCGCGGCAGCCTGCCGTCTACAGCAAGACCACATCGAACTGTTCCTGCGAGTAATGCTCTTCCGGCTGGAAGCGTATGCTCTTGGAGATGAATTCCTCCAGTTCGGCCACCGCGGCGGACTCTTCCTCCAGGATGCGCGAGACCACCTTGGGGCTGGCCATCACCAGCAGCTTCTCGGCGTTGAATTGGCGCACCGCGCGGGTAATCTCGCGGAAGATCTCGTAGGTCACCGTCTCGGCGGTCTTCACCGTGCCGCGCCCGCCGCAGGCCGGGCAGGGCTCGCACAGCTGGCGCTCCAGGCTCTCGGTGGTGCGCTTGCGGGTCATCTCCACCAGCCCCAGCGCCGACATCGGGTAGACCGTGGTCTTGGCGTGGTCGCGCGCGAGGCCCTTCTCCAACATGCGGATCACCTGGCGGCGATGCTCCTCGTCGCTCATGTCGATGAAGTCGATGATGATGATGCCGCCCAGGTTGCGCAGCCGCAGCTGCCGCGCCGCCGCCTGCGCCGCCTCCAGGTTGGTGCGGTAGACGGTCTCCTCCAGGTTGCGCGTGCCCAGGTAGCCGCCGGTGTTGACGTCGATCGTCGTCATCGCCTCGGTCTGGTCGACGATCAGGTAGCCGCCGGATTTCAGCGGCACCTCCTTCTTCATCGCGCGCTGGATCTCGTCCTCCACCCCGTACAGGTCGAAGATCGGACGTTCGCCCGCGTAGTGCTCGATGCGGTCGTCCAGGCTCGGCATGAACTTGTGCACGAACTTGACGACCTTCTCGTAGGTCTCGCGCGAGTCGATGCGCACCTTCTCGATGTCGTCGGTGAGCATGTCGCGCAGGCTGCGCAGCGGCAGCGACAGCTCCTCGTACACGCGCTCGCCGACCTTGGCCCGGGCGATATTCTCCTGCACCACGCGCCACACCTTGCTCAGGTAGGTGACGTCGAAGGCCAGCGACTCGGCCGACTGCCCCTCGGCGTTGGTGCGCACGATGTAGCCCAGCCGGCTGCCCTCCTCGCCGATCAGGCCGCCGAGCACGTCCTTGAGCCGCGCCCGCTCGCCCTCGTCCTCGATGCGTGCGGAAATGCCCAGCGTCTTGGCATGCGGCAGCAGCACCAGGTAGCGCGAGGGAATCGACAGGTGGGTGGACAGCCGCGCGCCCTTGGTGCCGATCGGGTCCTTGACCACCTGCACCACGATCTCCTGGCCCTCGTGCACCAGTTCGCTGATCGAGGGGGTGTGGCCATTGCCGTGCGCTTCGGCGCCTTCGGGCAGGGGCGGGCGCACGATGTCGGAGGCGTGCAGGAACGCCGCGCGCTCCAGCCCGATCTCCACGAACACCGCCTGCATGCCGGGCATCACCCGCTGCACACGTCCCTTGTACACGTTGCCCACGTAGCCGCGCCGGGAGGCGCGCTCGACGTGCACCTCCTGCAGCATGCCGTTCTCGACCACGCCCACCCGGGTTTCGCGGGGCGTCACGTTGATCAGGATCTCTTCGCTCACACCCACCCCCGCAAACGTTCGCCTTTATAGCGGTTGGGCGAGCAGGCTGTCGATGCAGCATATGCCACGCAGGTGGCTGCAGGGCGGGTTTCAGCCGGCCAGGCACTGCGGCTGGTGGGCTGACGGCC
The DNA here is from genome assembly GCF_013362045.1 of Frateuria sp. GTDB lineage: Bacteria > Pseudomonadota > Gammaproteobacteria > Xanthomonadales > Rhodanobacteraceae > Frateuria_A. The sequence continues at coordinate 2,551 of NZ_JABFWW010000113.1, forward strand.
ACCCTACTGGGTAGACTGGCACCCCGCCCGGCGGCCGAGGGGCCCGCATGAAACTCCTGCTGGTGGAAGATTCCGAGCGCCTGCGCGGCACCCTGCAGCACGGGCTGCGCGGCGCCGGCATTACGGTCGATGCGGCAGCCGATGGCGTGGAGGCCAAGGGCTTCCTGGCCGGCTACGACTACGAACTGGTGGTGCTGGACCTGATGCTGCCGCGGCTGGACGGCCTGGGCGTGCTGCGCGCCCTGCCC
>NZ_JABFWW010000009.1 GCF_013362045.1 Frateuria sp.
TCCAGCACACGCTTGCCGCGTTCACGCGCTTGCGCCGGCTCGCATCTGTGCTGGTCGTGGTCGCGCCGGGCTACGACCGGCTCGCCTCGGGCGAAGGCTACGAGGTGGTGCCCTGCGGTGGGTCGACACGGGCCGCGAGCGTGGGCGCCGGCCTGGAGCAGCTCGCGGCGCGCGGGGCATCCGACCACGACTGGGTGCTGGTGCACGACGCGGCGCGCTGCCTGGTCCAGCCCGAGTGGATCGACACCCTGATCGACACCTGCGAGCACGATGCCGTGGGCGGCCTGCTCGCGCAGCCGCTCACCGACACGCTGAAGCAGGAGGAGGGCGGCCGCGTGCAGGGCACGCTGCCGCGGCGTGGCAAGTGGCTGGCGCAGACGCCGCAGATGTTCCGCGTGGGCGAGTTGCGGCGCGCGCTCGTGCAGGCGGGCGCCGAGGTCACCGACGAGGCGTCGGCTATCGAGGCGCTCGGGCTGCGGCCGATGCTGGTCGCGGGCAGTGCGCAGAACATCAAGGTGACGTGGCCGGAGGATTTCGCGCTGGCCGCCGCCGTGCTGGGGAGCAGGTCCGCATGACGATGCGCATCGGTGAAGGCTGGGACGTGCATGCACTGGTGCCCGGGCGTGCGCTGGTGATCGGCGGCGTGGCGATTCCGTACGACCGCGGGCTGCTGGGACATTCCGACGCCGACGTGCTGCTGCACGCGATCACCGACGCGCTGCTCGGCGCCGCGGGGCTGGGCGACATCGGGCGCCACTTCCCCGACACCGATCCGCGCTTCAAGGGCGCCGACTCGGTGCTGCTGCTGGAGGAAGCCGCGCGCCGCGTGGGCCAGGAAGGCTGGTCGATCGTCAACATCGACAGCACCGTGGTCGCGCAGGCGCCGAAGCTGGCACCGCACATCGACGCCATGCGGGCGCGCATCGGCAAGGCGCTGGGCTTGGCGCCCGCACAGGTCAACGTGAAGGCCAAGACCGCCGAAAAGCTGGGGCCCGTGGGCCAGGGCCAGAGCATCGAGGCCCGGGCGGTCGTTCTGCTGTCAGCCACCGCGGGCTGAGACCGCCTTGCCCTTGCGCCGGCGCACCGCCGGCAGCACGTACCAGAAGGCGCTGAACACCACGAGCGCGGCGACGCCGCCCACCAGGGCTTCGCGCGCATCGTCCATCGTCGCGAGCACGACGACGAAGATGTCCAGCGACAGCCCCAGCATCAGCGGCAACATGCCCCAGGTGAGCAGCCGCGACGACAGGTCGATCAGGCTGCGCGAGACCTGCCCGCGCTCGGACATGCGATGGCAGGCGGCGGGTGCCATCAGCATCGCGATGGCCACGGCCAGCATGGCCAGCCCGGCCACGTAGGCGGCCACGCCCGAAGGCGGCAGGTCCTCGAAGCGGTTGTTGAACACCGCCATGGTCTGGAAGCCGAACAAGGCCTGCACGCCGGGAATGACCATGCGGGCCTCCTCGACGACGTTGCGCATCTCGTCCTTCAGGGATTCCTGTTCCACCTGCGGCGCCATGGCGTCATCGTGGACTGCGCGCCGTGGCCCAGCGGTAGGACGCCCTTGCCGGGCGTCGTCAGCGTGGAGCGCTGGTGGCTTCGGTCAGCTGACCGTCTCGGGCGATTCGGACGGCTCGACCGTGTCGTGCACGGCGCCGCTGCGCGGCTTCTGCAGCTTGATGTGGGCGGCCAAGCCGCCTGACGTGGTGTTGGCCAGCGCGAAGATGCCGCCCATGCGCTGCACGGTCTTGTCGACGATGGCCAGGCCGAGGCCGGCGCCGGTCGCGGCCGTCCGTGCAGCGTCGCCGCGGAAGAACGGCTTCACCAGGTTGGGCAGCGCTTCCGGCGCGACACCCATGCCGTGGTCGCGCACCTTCAGCAGCACCCACTCGTTGCGCGACTTGGCGGCGATGTCCACCACCGCGATGCCGGTCTCCGGCGTCTTGCCGTAGCGGCGCGCGTTCTCCAGCAGGTTGGACACCACGCGTGCCAGTTCGACCTCGTCGGCCAGCACGTAGAGCGCCTTGCCGACATCGACGTTGATGCGCATATCGCCCTGGTCCTGCACCGCGTAGACGCAGGCATCGATGACGTCGCGCAGGCACACCGGTTTGAGCTCGGCGTGGTCGGGCCGCGCGTAGTCGAGGAACTTGTCGATGATGGCATCGAGCTGGTCGATGTCGGCGGCCATGTGGTCGCGGGCATCGGCGTCGGTGACGCTCATCTCGGTTTCCAGGCGCAGGCGGGCCAGGGGCGTGCGCAGGTCGTGCGAAATGCCGGCCAGCATCACGGCACGGTCCTGCTCGATCTTGGCCAGCTGCTGGGCCATGCGGTTGAAGCCGATGTTGACCTCGCGGATCTCGCTGGTGACGGCCTTCTCGTCGAGCCGGCTGGCGTCGAAGTCGCCGTCGCGCACGCGGCTGGCGGCGAACGACAGCTGCTTGAGCGGACGGTTGATCAGGCGGGCGATGACGGCCGCGCCAGCAAGGGACAAGCCTGCGGCCGTGATCAGCCAGATGAGCCAAGTCCGGCCGCCCACCTTGGTGAAGCGGTTGCGGTCCATCAGCAGCCAGTAGGCGTCGGAGTCGATCTTGACGCCGACCCAGAATCCCTTCTCGCCGTTCACCGCGGAGGCCAGCACGGTGCCCGGCCCCAGGCGCGACACCAGTTCGTCGGCGACGCGCTCATCGAGCGACGTAGCATCGACGGTCATGTACACGTCGGTGGGCTTGCTCGGCAGGATGCGCACGCCTTCCTGCTCGGCCAGCGTCTTGATCAGTGAGACCCGCGCA
>NZ_JABFWW010000255.1 GCF_013362045.1 Frateuria sp.
ACGGGACACCCCGGTCCCTGGCCCCCTCACCCGAAGTCCGCCAGCGTACCCGGAGAGCGAGCCGTGCCATACGAGCCGATAAACCTGGAGCAGAAGTTCGGTCTCTTCGACGACCACTGGGCACCCAGGGTCATCGCCGAAATGAACGACTACCAGTTCAAGATCGTGAAGATCCAGGGCGACTTCGTCTGGCACGACCACCGGGATACGGACGAGACCTTCATCGTCCTGGAGGGGAACCTGCGCATCCACTTCAGGGATGGCCACGTGAACCTCGGCAAGGGCGAAATGTACGTCGTCCCGAAAGGCGTCGAGCACAAGCCGTACGCGGAACACGAGGTCAAGATGCTGCTCGTCGAGCCGCGTGGCGTCCTGAACACCGGGCGGGAAGGCGGCGAGCGAACCGCCCCGAACGACATCCGGATTTAACCGGGCACACACGAGGCGCCAGCGACGGCACATCTGGTCGACGTCGTGCTGGCTCTCTGCCCGGGCAGCCACGTGGCGTGGCCACGCCGGGCGACGCCAGCCAGAAACATGGACACACAGGTCCGAACCGGCCGGATCGGACCCTTGCACGCCCGTCCGGCCGTACGGAGCGGCCGGCCCGGACGCCGCCGGCCTCCCGTGCGCCCATGCTGGCCTCCCTTTTCCCGGAGACCACCATGATCGTTCGCGTATTCAAGTTCACCCTCGCCGCCGTGCTGCTGCTTGCCGCCGGCGGCGCCCTCTGGATCGCCACCGCCGGCAAGGCCATGTTGCAGGTGGCCACCGGCTCGGTCAGCCGTGGGCTGTGCGATGCCGTGTTCGTCGGCGGGCTCGACCCGGACCGGCAGTTCCGCGAGGAAGAGGCGCCGCTGATGCGCGGCATCGCCTGGGCCGTCGGCTACCGCGTGGACCGCGCCCGTCGCGAGGTGCATGCCAGCGTGCTGGGCGGCTTCGGCGCGCGGGCGGTGTTCCGTCCGGGGCTGGGCTGCCTGCTGTTGCACGGCGACGGGCCGGTGCCTGAGGCCGCCGGCTTCGTGCCCCCGCCGATCGCCAGCCCGTTTCCGTCAGGCGTGGTCGAGGCGACCGACCCGGCGGTCGGACAGGCGCTGGATCGAGCCTTCGCCGAACCCGACCCGGCCCATCCGCGGCTGACCAAGGCCGTGGTGGTGCTGCACCGGGGCAAGCTCGTCGCAGAACGCTACGCCCCCGGCTACGGGCCGGACACGCCGCTCTGGGCGCACTCGCTCACCAAGTCGGTGACCCATGCGTTGATCGGCATCCTCGTGCGTCAGGGCAAGCTGCGGCTGGACCAGCGCGCGCCGGTGGCGACCTGGCGTGCGCCGGGCGATCCGCGCCATGCAGTCACGGTCGACCAGCTGCTGCGCATGGACAGCGGCCTGCCCTTCGATGAAACCGATGGCGTGCTGAGCCCGCTGACGCGGATGATCTTCCTGCAGCCGGACATGGCCGCCTATGCCGCGCACACGCCGCTGCAGCATCCGCCGGGCACCGCCTGGGGCTACAGCAACCTCGGCTACGTGCTGCTGGGCCGGATGGTCACCGACGCCGCCGGCGGCAGTGCCGTGGCGGCCGAGGGCTTCGCCCGCCGCGAACTGCTCGCCCCGCTGGGCATGACGCACACGGTCATCCAGTCGGATGCGAACGGCACGCTGATCGGCTCCGGTGGCGCCTACGGCACCGCGCGCGACTTCGCCCGTTTCGGCCAGCTCTACCTGGACGACGGCGTGGTCGACGGCCGGCGCATCCTGCCCGAGGGCTGGGCGGCGTACAGCCACTCGCAGACGCTCGATACCGGCTACGGCGCCGGCTTCTGGACCAACCTGAAGAACGAGGGCAGCGTGCCCGTCTGGGACGCTCCCTGGGGCATGCCGCAGCTGCCGAAGGACATGTACTACGCGCGCGGCGCGTTCGGACAATACGTGGTGATCGTGCCGTCGGAGCAACTGGTGGTGGTGCGCATGGGCATTTCGCTCTGGTACGGCGACCACACCGGCGACCTGGTCGCGGCGATCATCGCCGCCCTGCATGCCCGGCAGCCGCCTGGCGCGGCGGCGGCAGCGACCCGCGGTAGCCGCTCGGCGTCTGTCCCACCTGCCGCTTGAAGGCCGCGTTGAAGGTGGACTTGGAGGTGAAGCCGCAGGCGTAGGCGATGTCCAGCACGGTGCGCGCATCGGCCGGGTCGGCCAGTCGCTCGCGTGCGGCTTCCACGCGCAGGCGGTTGACGTACTCCCAGAAGCTGCCGCCCATCCGCCGGTTGATCACCGCCGACACCAGGTACTCCGGATAGCCGCTGCGCTTGGCGACCTGGCCGATGGTCAGCGCGGGCTCCAGGTAGAGCGGCGCCGCGCCGCCCATCAGCTCGGCCAGGCGCGCCTGCACCGCGTCGAAGCGGGCGTCGTCGCCCGCGCCGCCGGCCGATGCGGGCGGTGCGGGCGGCGGTTCCTCTTCGGCCGCCACCGGGGGCTGGCCCAGGCTGAACCAGCCCATCACGCACACCCAGGCCGCCACCAGGCCGAACAACAGCCCGTAGTTGAGCACCGGCAGGTAGACCAGCGCCTGCACGATCGCCACGCACCAGATCGCGATCTGGAACCCGGCCATGGCGTCGATCCAGCGCAGCGAATGGCGGTCGGCGTCCGAGCGCCGCTCGCGCAACTCGCGCCGGTGGCGATGCACGCGCACCAGCGCCGCCGCCACGTAGGACAGGCTGTAGACGAACAGCGGCCCGTCGAACCACACGCCGACGTTGCGCTCGCCGGCGATCCACCGCGCCGACAATGCCGCGATACGCGCGTGGTCCATCGTCCACACGTAGCCGTCGGCCACGAACATCGCGCCGAAGCCGAGCAGGTGCACGCAGTCGCGCCATCGGAAACCACGCCCTTGCGTCAGCGCGCGCACGTAGAGATAGAACAGGCTGCCGTAGAGAAACGGGAACAACGCCACGAAGCGGTAGGCGCGGAACCATTCGGGCGTCAGCAGGTGCCAGTACAGCGCCTTCACCGCGAGGTCGATGCCGGTCAGCGCCACCCACACGCAAAGCAGGCGGTTGGCCGCGCGGTTCGTCGGCCGCCGCCACAGCGCCAGCGCGAGCAGCGCCGCCTGCACGGCGCCGGCGAAATAGACGAAGGTCCAGGGGGTCAGGGGCATGACGGCCTCGGAACGGCCACGAGGGCCAAGCCGCAACATGCTAGCCGCCCGGCGGCCGTCCACAAAGCGGAAGGCCGCGGGCGATGCCGCGGCCTTGCGTCAAGCGCCAGGATTGCGCGGGCCTCAGCCCTTCACGCGCCGGGCGATCGCCTCGCCGAAGCTCTGCGTGTTGCCCTTGCCGCCGAGGTCCGGCGTGACATGGTCGTGGTCGTTGGCCATGGTGTCGCGGATGGCCTGGCGCAGGCGCGAACCCTTCTCGACCATGCCCAGGTGATCGAGCATGTCGGCCGCCGCCAGCAGCAGCGCGCAGGGGTTGGCGATGCCCTTGCCGGCGATGTCCGGCGCCGAGCCGTGCACCGCCTCGAAGATCGCCGCGTGCTCGCCGATGTTGTCGCCGGGCGCGAGACCCAAGCCGCCGACCAGGCCGGCGCACAGGTCCGACAGGATGTCGCCGAACAGGTTGGTGGTGACGATCACGTCGAACTGCTCGGGCTTCATCACCAGCTGCATGCAGGTGTTGTCCACGATCATCTCGTTGAACTCGATCTGCGGGTAGTCCTTGGCGATCTCGCGTGCCACGTTGAGGAACATGCCCGAGGCGGTCTTGATGATGTTGGCCTTGTGCACCGCGGTGACCTTCTTGCGGCCCTTCTTGACCGCCATCTCGAAGGCGTAGCGCACGATGCGCGCGCTGCCCTTGCGCGTGACGCGCACCATCGAGGTGGCGATCTCGCCGTCCTCGGACACGCTCTGTCCTTCGGCCAGGTAGGCGCCCTCGGTGTTCTCGCGCACCGTGATGATGTCGATGTTCTCGTAGCGCGCCTTGGTACCCGGGAAGCTGATCGCCGGACGCACGTTGGCATATAGGTCGAAGTGCCGGCGCAGGGTCACGTTGATCGAGGTGAATCCGCCGCCGATCGGCGTGGTCAGCGGGCCCTTGAGCGCGACCCTGTGCTGGGCAATCTTGTCCAGCGTGGGCTTGGGCAACAGGTCGCCGTGCTTCTCCAGCGCCACCATGCCGGCGTCGGCGAAGTCGTAGGTCAGGCCGCAGCCCAGCGCGTCGAGCACGTGCAGGGTGGCGGTCATGATTTCCGGGCCGATGCCGTCACCCGGAATCACGGCGATGGTGTTGCTCATGGGAGGCTCCTCGAGGACTGGTCGCGGGCGCGCGGCGGGGAATGCGCGCGCCAAAGGCCGCCATTATCCCCGATGCGCCCCGTGCCGGCAGCAGGCGGGGCACGCCAGGGCGTTGCAAATCCTCGCACGGAGCGTTGCGGTTCATCGCAGCGCACGGATCGCAGGACGAACGCAGGATGGGCTCCAGCCCACCGCAATCAACGGGAGGGGTGGGCTGGAGCCCACCCTGCGAGGTTTACGCGTGGTCGGCGCAGGCGGCGCCCGTCGTGGCGCCACCTTCCAGCTGGTCGAGAAAGTCCACCGCGCGGCGCAGGTGCGGGATCACGATCGACCCGCCCACCACCAGGCCCACGCTGAAGGTCTCGAAGAACTCCTCGCGCGTCACGCCCGCTTCCTTGCACTGCGCCACGTGGTAGGCGATGCAGTCGTCGCAGCGCAGCACCATCGAGGCGACCAGGCCAAGCAGCTCCTTGGTCTTCACGTCCAGCGCGCCGGGCTTGTAGGTCTGCGTATCCAGCGCGAAGAAGCGGCGCACGACCTGGTTGTCCTCGGCCAGGATGCGCTCGTTCATGCGCTGGCGGAACGCGGTGAACTCCGCCACGCGGTCCTTGCCCTTGTCGCCGCCGCTCATGCGGCCTCGCCCAGCAGTTGCCCGAGCCTGCCGCTGCGGTCGGCGGCGACCAGGTCGTCGTAGCCGCCAACGTGCTGGTCGTTGATGAAGATCTGCGGCACGGTGCGGCGCCCGCTGCTGCGCTGGAGCATCAGATCGCGCTGCGCCGGATCGGCATCCACGCGTATCTCTTCCCACTCGAGCCCCTTGGACTTGAGCAGGTTCTTGGCGGCCACGCAGTACGGGCACACGGCCGTGGAATAGACCTCGATCTTGGGCATTGCGGATGCTCCGACAACTGGAATCTGATGTCCCACCAAATGGGGCGACCCAAGCCCGTTTGCAAGCCAACGGACAATGAACCGACGCCGCCGCGGGCGGTCTTTGAGTGATGTATTGTCGCCCACCTATGGCCATGGCACCACGACGCTTCGCCCCCCGCCTGCTCACCGCACTGCTCGCCGCCTGCCTCGCCTTCGGCGCCGGCGCGCAGGAGGACATCCGCCTGCCGGACCTGGGCAGCTCGGCCGACTCGCTGATTTCGCCGCAGGACGCGAAGGACTATGGCGCCGCCATGCTGCGCCAGATGCGCTCGATGGACATGGTGGTGGACGACCCGCTGCTGGACGACTATCTCAACGACCTGGGCTATCGGCTGGTGGCCGGCAGCGACAAGCCCAAGGACCACTTCACCTTCCTTCTCGTGAAGGATCCTGAGATCAACGCGTTCGCCGCCCCCGGCGGCTACATCGCGGTCAACTCGGGCCTGATCGCGATCACCCGCAGCGAAAGCGAGCTGGCCGGCGTGATCGCCCACGAGATCGGCCACATCACGCAGAACCACCTGCAGCGCGCCTTCGAGGACTCGAAGAAGGACGCACCGCTGATGGCATTGGTGCTGCTGGGCGCGATCGCCGCCGGCGCGAGCTCGCACAGCGGCGATTCACCCGCTGCAGTGCTGGCCGCGGGGCAAGGCCTGATCGCGCAGAAGTCGATCAACTTCACCCGCAAGGACGAGATCGAGGCAGACCGCGTGGGCATCCGGACGCTCGCCAACGCCGGCTTCGACCCGACCGCCATGGCCAGCTTCTTCGAACGCATGCAGGACACCCTGCGCACCGGCGCCGGCGGCACCGACGTGCCCGAGCTGTTGCTGACCCACCCGGTGACGCTCTCGCGCATCAGCGATGCCAAGTCGCGCGCCGGCGCCCTGCTGGTCCAGCAGAAACTGCGTCCGAGCGGCTCGACGCTGGTGCGCAGCCAGTGGGAAAAGACCACCGCACCGATCGTCTACGTGAAGGACCCCACCGCGCTGGCCATCGCCGCGCCCAAGGGCAGCCTGGACACCTACGCACTGATGCGCGAACGCACCCGCGTGCTGGCCGGCGACGCCGCCAAGCTCATCCACTACTACGACGCCAGCTTCAAGATGCCGGGCTTCGATTCGCCCGCCAACCGCTACGGCTACGCACTGGCGCTCACCCGCAGCGGCATGGGCGCGCAGGCGGCCGCGCAGCTTCAGCCGCTGCTCGCCGCGCATCCGGGCAACCTCGTCCTTGAGTTGGCGATGGCCGATGCGCAGCTGCAGGCTGGCCAGCGCGCGGAAGCGCTGGCGCGCTACTCCCGCCTCAACACGCGCTCGCCGCGCAACCGCGCCGTGGCGCTGGCTTATGCCAGGGCATTGACCAACGGCGGCGACACCAGCCAGGCCACCGCCGCGGCAGCCCTGTTGCGACCCCTGCTGGACGATGCCGAGGAACCGGGCGTCTACCTGGGCTATGCCCGCGCCAGCGACAAGGCCGGCGACAGCGTGCGCGCGGGCGAGGCCTATGCCGACGCCAGCTACCTCTCCGGCCGCCCGTTCGACGCGATGGAGCAGCTGAAACGCCTGCTCAAGCGCGAAGACCTCGATTACTACGCCCGCGCCCGCATCCAGGCGCGCATCGCCGACCTCACCCCATTGGTGCTGGAACTGCGCAAGCGCAGGGTCCAGACCGAGGACAACCCGGACGGGCGAAGTCAGTGGAAAGGGAACGGGTGAGGCCGGCCTTGCGGTCGTGACTGCGTTGCCGCAGCCATCCCCGGCCACGCGAGGGCGCTCCCCGCCCCATGTCATCCCGACGTAACATTGCCCCGCTGCAATATGTCCGTCACAGGCCCAGGCGCAAACCGCGTGCACAAGCGCATCCTCATCGTCGAAGACGAAGCCTCCATCCGCGACATGGTCAGTTTCGCCCTGCGCAAGGCCGACATGGAGGCGATAGCGGCCGCGGATGCGCGCGCCGCCCAGATCGCCATCGCCGAACAGGTGCCGGACCTGATCCTGCTGGACTGGATGCTGCCGGGCATGAGCGGGCTGGACCTGGCGCGTCGGTTGCGCAAGGAAGAGCTGAGCCGAGAAATCCCGATCATCATGCTCACCGCGCGTGGCGAAGAGATGGATCGCGTCAACGGCCTGGAAGCGGGCGTCGACGACTACGTGGTCAAGCCCTTCTCGACCCGCGAGCTGATCGCACGGATCAAGGCGGTGCTGCGCCGCAGCCAGGGCGACGACGGCAGCGGCATGGTGGAACTGGGCGGCCTGCGCATCGACGGCCCGGCGCACCGCGTGTTCGCCGGCGAAGAACCGGTACCGATCGGCCCGACCGAATACCGCCTGCTGTACTTCTTCATGACCCATGCCGAGCGCGTGTACACCCGCGCGCAGCTGCTCGACCACGTCTGGGGCGGCAGCGTGTACGTGGAGGAGCGCACGGTCGACGTGCACATCCGCCGCCTGCGCAAGACGCTCGAGCCCTGGCAGCTCGACGCCATGGTGCAGACCGTGCGCGGCTCGGGCTACCGCTTCTCGGCCAACACCTGAAGGCCGACTCGACGTTGTCATCGGGCTGCACCATGCTCCCCGCCTCGCTCCCCGGATCGAACGCATGACTCGCGCCCGCCGCCTTGCCATCACCCTGAGCGATCTGCGCAATGCCGCCGACAGCCTGCCCGATGCCGTCGTGCTGCTCGACGAGGCCTGGCGCGTGCGCTGGTTCAACCGCGCCGCCGAGGCGCTGCTCGGCCTGCGCCGCGGACACGACCGCGGCGTGGTGCTGTCCGACCACCTGCACGGCTCGGAACTGGCCGCCTGGCTGCGCGCGGGCGCGCGCGTGCCGCTGCACGACATACCGGCGCCCGGCCGGCCCGGAGACCACCTGGACGTATCGATCCAGCCCTTCGGCCGACGCCAGCGCATGCTGCTGGCGCGCGACATCAGCCCGCTCACGCGGCTGGAGCAGATCCGCCGCGACTTCGTCGCCAACGTCTCGCACGAGCTGCGCACGCCGCTCACCGTGATTCACGGCTACCTCGAGCTGATCGATCCGGAGGACGTGCCGGCGCTGGCGTCCGTGCTCGGCGAGATGCGCGCCCAGTCCAAGCGCATGGGGCAGATCGTCGAGGACCTGCTCACGCTTTCGCGGCTGGAGACGCAGGAACACGTAATCGACGAGCGCGTGCTGATGGCCGCCCTGCTCGCCACGCTGCGCAAGGAGGCCGAGGCGCTCAGCCAGGGCCGCCATCGCATCACGCTCGAAGTCACCGCCGACTGCGACCTCCTGGGTTCGCCCAGGGACCTGCACAGCGCCCTGTCCAACCTGGTCAGCAACGCCGTGCGCTACACCCCCAGCGGCGGCAGCATCACGATCCGCTGGCAGCGCACGCCCGAGGGCGCGATGTACGCGGTCAGCGACACCGGCTACGGCATACCCGCCAACCACCTGACGCGGCTGACCGAGCGCTTCTACCGCGTCTCCTCCAGCCGCTCGCGCGAGACCGGCGGCACCGGCCTTGGCCTGTCCATCGTCAAGCACGTGCTCAACCTGCACCAGGCGCGGCTGAGCGTCGAAAGCACGCCCGGCCAGGGCTCCACCTTCGCCTGCCACTTCGGGGCCGAACGGCTGCTGGCGCCGGAAAATCCGTAAGGTGGGCTTCGGCCCGCCATGCGCGGCGGTGGGCTGAAGCCCACCCTACTTGCGTGTGACCGCGGCGGATGTACTCCGGCCCGGCATCGTACAGAATGGAGCCCATGGCCCGCAAACTGCCGCCTCCCGCTACCAAGATCGCCGACCTGGCCGCGCCGGAGCTTTACCTGAGCCGCGAACTGGCCGCGCTTGAGTTCAACTTCCGCGTGCTTGCCATGGCGCGCGACGTGCGCGTGCCGCTGCTGGAGCGGCTGCGCTACCTGAGCATCGTGGCCAACAACCTCGACGAGTTCTTCGAGGTGCGCGTGGCGATGCTCAAGCACCACCATGCCTACGGCTCGGCCGCACCGGGGCCGGACGGGCTGCCTTCCGGCGAACTGCTTACGCGCATCCGCGCCCGCGTGCTGGACCTGGTCACCGACCAATACGCCACCTGGCAGGAGCAGCTCAAGCCGCAGCTGGATGCTGAGGACATCCATTTCCTCACGCGCGACAAGTGGACACCCCTGCAGCGGCGCTGGCTGCAGGGTTATTTCGAGCACGAGGTGCTGCCGGTGCTCTCGCCGCTGGGGCTGGACCCGGCACACCCGTTTCCGCGCATCCTCAACAAGACGCTCAACATCGCGGTGGTGCTGCAGGGCCGCGACGCCTTCGGCCACGAAGGCCACATGGCGCTGGTGCGCGCTCCGCGCTCGCTGCCGCGCATCGTCAAGCTGCCGGCGGAGGTGGGCGGCGGCGGCGACAACTTCGTGTTCCTGGCCGAGCTGCTGCAGGCCTTCGTCGACCTGATGTTCGCCGGATTCAAGGTGGTCGGCTCCTACCAGTTCCGCGTCACCCGCAACAGCGAGCTGATCGTGGAAGAGGCCGAGGTGGAGAACCTCGCCCACGCGCTCAGCGAGGAACTGCTCGGGCGCGGCTACGCGCGGCCGGTGCGGCTGGAGATCGCCAACGACTGCCCGAAGGCGATCACCGCGATGCTGGTGGCCAATTTCGAGCTGGATGAAACGGACGTCTATCGCTGCGACGGCCCGGTCAACATCATCCGCGCCGGCGGCATCTACGACCAGGTCGACCGCCCCGAGCTCAAGTTCCCGCGCTTCGTGCCCTGCCTGCCCGCGGCGATCGGCCCGGGCGCCAACCTGTTCGAGGTGATCGGCCAGCGCGACGTGCTGCTGCACCACCCCTACGAGAGCTTCGCCGCAGTGGTCGACCTGCTGCGCCAGGCCGCAGCCGACCCGAACGTGCTGGCGATCAAGCAGACCCTCTACCGCGCCGGCGAGGACACCCCGCTGGTCGACCTGCTGGTCGAGGCCGCGCGCAACGGCAAGGACGTCACCGTGGTGAACGAGCTGCGCGCGCTCTTCGACGAGGAGGACAACAACCTCCTCGCCACGCGACAGCAGG
>NZ_JABFWW010000081.1 GCF_013362045.1 Frateuria sp.
CGCCTCGGCGATCGGCCCCTGGTTCTGGTTGAACACCGGCAGGCTCAGGCTGGCGTTGAAGGTGAGCTTGCGCAGGCCGTGGTCGTACGTGTAGCCGGGGCCCAGCGACAACTGCGGATACTGCGCGTGGACCTGCTGGTGCAGTTCGGTCTCGCGGCTGGCGTAGTCGACCAGCGCGCGTTCGAGGTCGGCGCGCGCGAGCAAGGCGTGGTCGGCGAGCGCGTCCAGGTGCGCAGGCGAGGGCGCGACCGGCTGGTCGAAATCGTCCCAACGATGATCCAGGCCGTGCAGCGCGACGGTCGGCACACCGATGGCGCGGGCCAGGTCCGCCTGCGCGCTGGCGGCCTGCTGCGCCGCGGCGGCCTGCTCGCCACGTGCCTGCGCCAGGGTCTGCGCGGCCTGCAGGGCCACCTGCGGCTCGTCTTCGCCCAGCGTCACCCGCTGCCGGGTCGCCTGCTCCAGCGCCTCGGCCGCAGCCACCGTGCGGGTGGCCAGTTGCTGCCGGCGCTGCGCGATGCGTTGCTGCGCCAGCGCATCGCGCACGGCGCTGCGCACCTTCCAGAGACTCTCGGCGTAGTCCAGCCGCGCGCCGCGCACGCCCTGGTCCGCCAGCTGCACGCGGAGGCGGCGGCGCAGGCCGCCGTCGAGCAGGAAATCGGTGCTCAGGCCCCACAGCCACGGCGCGCTGTCGGCCTGCGCCTGGGTGTAGCGCTCCAGCGCCAGGCTGAGGGTCGGGTTGGGCAGTGCCTTGGCCGTGCGCACCGCGGCGCTGGCCTCGGCCAGATGCCCGCGCGCCTCGGCAAGATCCGGGTTGAGCGCGAGCGCCGCCAGCAGCAGTTCGGCGCGGCCATAGTCCTGCGGCGGCCACTGCCCGTGATCGCGTGCCGGCAACCACGGGCGCAGGCGCGCGGCGAGGGCCGGGTCATCCAGCCGGCGCGCCTGCCATTGCAGCCGCGTCGCGGCCGGATCGACCGGCGCGGGGCGATAGGTGGCGCAGCCGCCGAGCAAGGTCGCGGCGGCGCAGGCGGCCAGGCAAAAAAAAGGATGGCGCATGGCGCCATCCTCGCAGGGTGTGCTTAGTACTGTCTAAGGTCGCCGCGGCTGGCGCGGCGGCCTGGGGCCTCAGCCTTCGGTGTTTTCGCGCAGGTCCAGCCGCTGGGCCAGGCGATCGATGTTGGGCAGCGACAGCAGGTGTGCGTAGATCCAGCCCAGCACGCCTTCGCGGAGGAACTCGTAGGTGGTCTTCTCGTCCAGCTGGCGCAGCTTTTCCTCGTTGACCACGAACAGGCCGTTCAAGTTGATCGACTTGCCGTCCTTTTCCAGGCGGATGTTGCGCGGCTCCAGCAACTGGTGCTTGCGCAGCTGGTCCATGAACCAGTGGGTGCGCGCGACGTGCTGCTGAAACTCGCCCAGGAAGCCGACGGCGTTGGCCAGCATCTCGCTGTCGCTGCCGTCTTCCTTGAACAGGCGTTCGCCCTCGTCGCTGCCGAAACCCTCGTAGGCCTCGTCGAGGAACACGGTGAAGTCGTCGCCCTCGGCATCGGCCGGCTTCTCCGCCAGGATGAACGGATAGCGGCGCACGAAGGCCGGCACGTAGACGTTCGTCGCCCACTGGCCGTTCCCGTCGACCAGCAGGTTTTCGTTCTGGCGCAGGCCCAGCAGGGCCATCGGGCCCGCGTCTTCCATGCTCTGGCCGGCGAACAGGATCGGCAGGTCGCGCGCGGCGATCGGGAATTCCGCACCGGTCAGCGGCACCGAGTGGGCGGCAGCCGCGAACTTCAGGCTCGGGATGCCCTTCAGGCGCAGGTCCTTGTGCTGGGTGCGGTTGAGCGGCACCGGACGCTCGTAGAAAAGTACTTCAGCCACGTCTTCTTACCTCTGCCCCGCCGTGCCGGGGTCGCCACCGATGGCTCCCCCTCCCAAACCCGGCGCCGGGTTACGAACTTGCCACTATATCAGCGGCCATGCGCGCGGGCGAATCGGCGTTCAAGCGGCCGATCTGCCAAGCGCGTCAAGTGCTTATGCGCGCGCTGTCATGCAGTTGGGCTATGCTGGATCGCGAGCGCATCGTTGCATCGACCTCTACGCCCGAACCTCATGAACTGGCTGAAGGAAACCGCATGCTGATGGAAGTGCCGCGCCGGGATCTCAACGCGACCCGGGTCCTGTCGCTGGACGCTGCCGGCCGCATCCTCGACTGGATCAGCTGGCAGGACGCCGTTTGCCTCTACGTCCGCGAGGCCGTGGCCTGGACCCTGGGCGACCCCTGCCTGACCGTGCACGGCGGCCACAACCGCGCGCTCGGCGAACGCAGCCGGCTGGACCTGCACCCGATCGTCGCCAGCACCGGCCACTGCCGCGACCATGCGATCGATCCGGCGCCAGCGCTGACCAACACCGCACTGTTCGCCCGCGACCGCCACCTGTGCCTGTACTGCGGCAACCAGTTCGCCCGCGGCGAGCTGACCCGCGACCACGTCGAACCGGTGTCGCGCGGCGGCAAGGACGAGTGGGAGAACGTGGTCAGCGCGTGCCTCAGCTGCAACCTGAAGAAGGCCAACCGCACCCCGCAGCAGGCGCACATGCCGCTGCTGGCGGTGCCCTACCGGCCCAGCTGGGTCGAGCACCTGATCCTGTCCAACCGCAACATCCTGGCCGACCAGATGGAGTTCCTGGTCAGCCACCTGCCGCGCGACCGCCGGGGGGCGCTGGCGGCCTAGCCGTTGGCCGCGGGCTTGCTGCCCGCACCCCGATGGTCGGCGCTGGCCTGGGCAAGCTCGCGGTCGATTTCCTTGACCTCTTCGCAGGCTTCGTCCGACTCCTCCTCCGACCGCGCGCGGCGGCTGGCCTGGCGGCTGTGCTGGGCCTCCTCCTCCTTGCGATGGGCCAGCTTGCGGTAGTCCTCGCGGATGCGGTCCAGCGCGTCCTCGTCCAGGTCGTCCAGGTCGATCAGCGTGTTGCGCGCCTGCGTCGCCCGGATCAGTTCGTCCAGCTTGATCTGCAGCGCGGCGCTGTCGCGGTTCTGGCTGTTCTGGATCAGGAACACCATCAGGAAGGTGATGATGGTGGTGCCGGTGTTGATCACCAGCTGCCAGGTATCGCCGAAGTGGAACATCGGGCCGGACAGGCCCCAGACGACGACGATGGCCGCGGCGATCAGGAAGGCGCCCGGTTTGCCCGAGTAGCGGGCCGTGGCCTCGGCGAAGCCGCGGAAGGCCTGGGAGAGCTTGCTCATGGCTCGCGCCCTTGAGAAGACATCGAAGCAAGCTTGCGCAGCGCTCTGTATGTCCCGCGTGCAGGCCGCCCGCCGCCGTTCACGTTGCCGCCCTTGCCCCGCCCTGCGGCTGGGCCAACAATACGCGGATGATCGACCTCTCCCGTTACCCCCATCTGGCCCACATCGAGACGCCGGCCGACCTGCGCCGCGTGCCCGATGCCGAGCTGCCCGCCGTGGCGGACGAGTTGCGCCAATACCTGATCGAATCGGTCGCCAGTTCCGGCGGCCATTTCGGCGCGGGCCTGGGCGTGGTCGAACTGACCGTGGCGCTGCACCACGTGTTCGACACGCCGCGCGACCGCCTGGTCTGGGACGTGGGCCACCAGTGCTACCCGCACAAGATCCTTACCGGCCGGCGCGACCGCATCACCACGATCAAGAAGAAGGACGGCCTGGCCCCGTTCCCGCGCCGCGAGGAGAGCGAGTACGACACTTTCGGCGTCGGCCATTCCTCCACCTCGATCTCGGCCGCGCTGGGCATGGCCATCGCCGCGCAGCGCAAGGGCGACGAGCGCAAGGTGGTGGCGGTGATCGGCGACGGCGCGATGACCGCCGGCATGGCCTTCGAGGCGCTCAACCACGGCGGCGACGTCGAGCCGAACATGCTGGTGGTGCTCAACGACAACGGCATGTCGATCAGCGAGAACGTCGGCGCGATGACCAAGATGATGGCGCGCGCCATGGCCAGCCGCCGGCTCAACGCGGTGCGCGAACGGGCCAAGCGCGCGATTCCGCGGCAGTCGTTCTTCGGCCGCTTCTTCAAGAACTGGGAGGAGCACGCCAAGGGCATGTTCCTGCCCTCGACCCTGTTCGAGGAACTGGGCTTCCACTACACCGGCCCGATCGATGGCCACGACATCCCGGCCCTGCTGCACGCGCTGCGCACGGTGAAGAACCTGCCCGGGCCGCAGCTGTTGCACGTGATCACCACCAAGGGCAAGGGCTATGCCCCGGCCGAGCAGGAGCAGATCGAATACCACGCGGTCGGTCCGTTCGATCCGGTCGCCGGCCTGGTGAAGAAGAACGCGCCGGCCAAGCCGGCCTACACCGACATCCTCAGCGACTGGCTGTGCGACATGGCCGCCGCCGACGAGCGCCTGCTCGGCATCACCCCGGCCATGCGCGAGGGTTCCGGGCTGGTGCGCTTCTCCAAGGAATACCCCCGGCGCTACTTCGACGTGGCGATCGCCGAGCAGCACGCGGTGACGCTCGCCGCCGGCATGGCCTGCGAGGGCGCCAAGCCGGTGGTGGCGATCTACTCGACCTTCCTGCAGCGCGCCTACGACCAGGCCATCCACGACGTGGCGCTGCAGAACCTGGACGTGACCTTCGCGATCGACCGCGCCGGCGTGGTCGGCCCCGACGGCGCCACGCACTCGGGCAGCTTCGATCTTTCGTTCCTGCGCTGCCTGCCGAACATGCTGATCATGGCGCCGGCCGACGAGAACGAATGCCGGATGATGCTCACCACCGGCTTCGAGTACGCAGGCCCCGCCGCCATCCGCTATCCGCGCGGCACCGGTCCGGGCGCCGCCGTGCGCAGCGAACTGGACACCCTGCCGATCGGCAAGGCGGAACTGCGCCGGCGTGGCCGCGGCCTGGCGATCCTCTCCTTCGGCGCCATGCTCGCGCCGGCCACCGTGGTGGCGGCGGAACTGGACGCCACCCTGGTCAACATGCGCTTCGTCAAGCCGCTGGACGAGGCCATGATCCTGGAGCTGGCCAGGACCCACGATGCCTTCGTCACGCTGGAAGACAACGCGGTGGCCGGCGGCGCCGGCTCGGGCGTGGCCGAGTGCCTGGCCGCGCATGGCATCGTCAAGCCGGTCCTGCACCTTGGCCTTCCAGACGTCTATCTGGAACACGGCAGCCGCGACGAGGTCCTCTCCATGGCCGGACTGGACCTGCCCGGTATCCGCAACGCCATCCGCGCGCGCTTCCCGCAGCTGGTCGCCACGGCGACGGCCAGCGTGGGCTGAAGGCGGCCTACGCCGAGCGGCCGCCGGTCACGCGGTCGCGCCCTTCCAGATCCTGCGCGGTGAATACCTCGCCGTAACCCGCCCCTTCCAGCAGCGCGCGCGCCGCCGCGCCCTGGTCCCAGCCATGCTCGAACAGCAGCCAGCCGCCCGGCGCGAGGTGGGTCCGGGCACCGGCGACGATGCGCCGGATGTCGTCCAGGCCGTCCGGCCCGGAGGCCAGCGCGCTGGCCGGCTCGAAGCGCAGGTCGCCCTGCGCCAGGTGCGGGTCGTCCGTGGCGATGTACGGCGGGTTGGAAACGATCAGTTCGAACCGCTCGCCGACCAGCGGCGCGAGCCAGTCGCCGTGGACGAAGGCCACGTTGGCGATGCGGTTGCGCCCGGCATTGCGCCGCGCCACGACCAGCGCCGCGGCGCTGGCGTCGGTGGCGGTGACACGGGCGTGCGGACACTCGCGCGCGATCGCCAGCGCGATCGCGCCGCTGCCGGTGCCCAGGTCGAGCACGCGCGGCGATCCGCCTGCCGGCAGCCGCGCCAGCGCCAGCTCCACCAATAGTTCGGTCTCCGGCCGCGGGATCAGCGTGGCCGGATCCACTTCCAGCTCCAGTGTCCAGAAGCCACGCCGGCCCGTGAGGTAGGCCACCGGCTCGCCCGCCTCCCGACGCGCGACCAGCGCGGCGAAGGCCGCAACATCGCTGTCGGCCAGCGCGTCGTCGGCGTGCGCGATCAGCCAGCTGCGCGGCGTGCCGAGCACGTGGCCCAGCAGGATGTCGGCCTCGGCGCGGTCGCCCAGGCGTGCGGCGGCATCGGCCAGCAGGTGGCGCAGCTCAGGCATCGGGCGGCGTTTCCGCGGCGGCGGTCGGCAGTTGCGGCGGCGTGGCCTTCTGCGGACGGGTACGACGCCAGTAGCCACCGGTCGACCAGGCGTCGAATGCCCAGCGCAGCCAGCCGATCAGCGCGTTGGCCAGCCACAACGCCCAGGCCAGCATGGCCAGCTTGTAGGTCCACAACGGCAGGCTGAACACCCCGGCGACCGGCAGCGCGTCGGCGCTGCGGTCGGCAAACCAGTGCAGTTGCAGCGCGCTGGAACCCATGCCGGCGATATGCATGTCCGGCTGTCCCAGCAGGCCGCCCGGCACCGCGGCCACCAGCACGCCGAGCGCGATCGCGGTGAGCAGCGCCAGCCCCACCTGCATCAGGTCGAACAGACCGGCGCGCCATGAGGCGACCGCGGCACGCGCGCGCAATCCGAGCAGGATCAGCCAGGCCACCACCGCGGCGTACGCGCTCCAGGCGAAGGCGGAGAAGCCCAGGCCCAGCAGCAGCCAATGGCGGAAGCGCAGCGGCGTGGGCGCGTAGCGCGAGAGCAGCCAGGCCGCGGCCAGCAGCACGATCAACTGCGCCCAGTACAGCACGGCGGGGCCGGCGCCGGTGCCCCAGGTCCACAGCACCCAGCGGTCCTGCGGCAGTTGCAGGAACGTATCGAGGTTCGCCGCCGGCGCGCGCAGGACGATGGCCGGCGAGCGGGTGCGCGCGGCCGCGCCACCGGGCTCGCGCAAGCGCAGCTCGTAGCGATGCGTTCCCGGCAGCAAGGGCAGCGACAGCGCGCCGTTGCGCACCGCCAGCGGCAGGCGCTCGCCGTCGCGGCTGGCCTGCAGCAACTCGGCATCGGCCGGCAGGCCCAGCGCATGTTCACCACCGCGGGTGCTGCGCGCCTGCAGTTGCAGGGTGGTTTCGGTCGCCCGCTCGCCGATGGTGCTGCTCGAATCCACCCGGTCGAATGCCAGGGTGCCCCCGGCGACGGCGGCCGGTTGGGTGAGCGCCAATGTCAGCTGCTCGCCCGGCAAGGGCTGGAAGCGCAGCACGTCGCCACCGCTCGCCGGCACGCCGCTGGCGTCGACGTGCCACATCGGCGCGGCATCGACCTCCCACACTTCGGCGCGTTCAGCCAGTGCCGGCGCGGTCAGCTGCAGCCGGGCCGTGCGGTCCAGGCGGCTGGTCCATGCGACGCTGTCCATGCCGGCGTTGAAGGCGAGCTGGATGCGCCCGTCGCGCACCGGCGCGTTGGCGCCCAGCGGGTGTTCGCCCGACAGCAGCGGCAGCGCGACAACGAAGCCGCCGGTTTGCGGCGCGATGCGCTCGACTTCGTTCTGCACCGTCCACTCGTTGCCCAGCACGAGGCGCCGGGTCAACCGCACGTAGGGCGGAAAGTCCTGCGCGGGCGCGCCGGCCTGACCGCCTGCGGCGACCCGCTGGCGGTCGAAGGCCAGGCTGTCGCCGAGCAGGCGATCGGCGTCCAGTCCATCGGCCGTCCAGCCGTCCATCTGCAGCGTGACGCGCTGCGGCGTCAGGGCGAAACGCAGGCGCGCACTGTCGATGCCGTCGAGCCGATAGCGCAGCGCGACTTCATGCACGCCTGGATCGAGCCGCAGCCAGAGTTGGTCGCCGTCACGGCGCGCCAGCACGGCCGGGTGCCCGTCGACGGCTGCCGCGACCAGCGGCAATGTCGTGGCCGGCAGCGGGAGTGCCACCGCGGCGCCTGTGTGCGCCTGCAGGGCAAGGTCCAGCGTATCGCCGGCCAGCAGCGCACGCGCCTGCGGCAGGTTCGCGCAGGAGGGTGCGCAGGCCGGCGCCTCGACCAGGCGCTGGCGCAGTTGGTCGAGCAGCGGCTGGCTGGGCAGCGCCTGTGCATGGACGTGCCAAGGCAGCAGCGCCAGCGCCAGCAGGGCCATCGATGCTGCGTCCGGCCCGCCTTGCCAGCGTCCGCGCCAGGGCGCCAGCAGCGAGGGCAGTACGCGCGCCAGCAACGCGGCCAGCAGCGCCACCATCAGCACGCGCAGCAGGCTCACCAGCCAGGCGGGCGCGATCACCAGGCGCATGGTCTGTTGCGGCGTGACCGGGCCGGACCAGCCGAGGCGGTAGCTGCTGCCGAGGCGCCAGGTCGGCGTACCCGGGCCCGCCTGGACCAGGCTGCGCGTGTCCGTCGACACGTCCATCGAGGACAGCTTCGCGGCTCTCACCGTCACGCTTCCCAGCGCTTGCGCCGCTTCCGATACCTGTGGCGCTGCCGCGGGGGGCGCTGGCGGAGCAGCAAGTCCGGAAGGTTGAATGTTGTACCCCTGATCCAGCCTCCCCGCCGCGAATTCAAGGCGATGAGCCTGGGGCTCGAGCTGCGGATGCAGCGCGTATTGAAGCTGCGTCGCCACGAACGGCAGCGTCCACAGCGCCGCGAGTACGAATGAGGCCAGGGCGGCGACGTTGGCGGCGCGCCGCAGGCGCCCGTTCGGCAACGCCCGCAACAGCAGCGCGAACGCGAACAGCAGTGCCAGCGTCCAGCGCGGCGCGCCCGGCTCGTGCTGCGCCAACGCCAGGAAGCCGGCGGCCAGCAACGCCCACGGCCAGCCCAGCAGGCGGCCGGCCAGCAGGGCGATCAGCGCCACGCCGAACACGTCCAGCAGGCTCCATCGCGCCACCCACGAATCGGGCGAGCTGTCGGCACCGGGCGCACCGAGCAGACGATAGCCCGGCGGCAACTGCAGCGTGGCGTCGATGCGCTCCAGCGGCACGTTCCAGCCGGTCGCCGGCAGGGCGCCGGTGGAGGGCGCACGCAGCCCGGCGGCGAGGTCGAGGTGCTCGCTGCGCACCTCCACGCCGCTGCGCCCGTCCTTGCCGTGGCTGACCAGCAGCGGGTCGCCGTCCTGTCCGGCGCGCTGCAGTTGCCAGGGTGCGCCGACCTCCAGCCGCTGGCGGTGCACTTCGCCCTGCAGGCGGTCGTCCACGGCCAGGCCCTTGCCGTCGAAATCGAGCCACAGGCGGCGCGACAGCCGCAGGCGATCCTGCCGCCCCGCCCCGCGCTCGCCCGGCTGCACGGTGAGCGTGGCCTGGCCGTCCATCACGAAGGCGGGCAGCTGCCGCCAATCCTCCGGTACGCCGGCCTGCGCCGCATCGGTGGCCTGGCCTTCGGCATGGCTGCCGCGCAGGTCGGGATCGTCGGCGTAGCTCCAGATTTCCTGCCGCGGCCATGGCGCGGGCGGCAGGGTGATCGCGACACGCGCGAGCGGCGCGCTGGCGCGGGCATCGAGGGTGACGATCCAGCGGCCGGGCTTCAGTTGCACGCGCAGGCGGCCGTCGCTCTCCATGCGCGCGGGCAGCTCGCCGCCCAGCGCGATGGCGACGAAGCCGCCCGGCAGCACGGGTCCGAGCACCAGTTCGCGGGCGCTGCCGGTGACGTCGAAGCGCAGGCGGGTTTCCAGGACCGCCGGCAGGCCGTCGGCCAGGCGGCGATCGACGCGCAGCGACAGCGCATCGGCGACGCGCTGGGCGGCGGCCGCCTCGCCGAGGGTCAGCTCGTCGCCGTCGCGCTGCAGGCGCGCGACCGGCTTGCCGTCGAGGGTGAGTTCGACCAGCCCGATCGCCTCGGGCACGTGCAGGCGCGAGGGCCGCGCCGACCAGGGCAACCGGCCCTGCAGGCGATGGTCGCCGGGCGATACACGCACCATCGGCTGGTCGTCGCGCCCCAGCACCACGGCCGGCTGGCCGTCCAACCGCACCTGTACCGGCCAGTGGCGCGCATCGCCCGGCAGGGCGATCCACGCAGGGGCGTCGGCATGGGCCTCGAGGGTGAACTGTCCGCCGCCCGCATCGGCCGCCAGCGCCAACCGGCCGGGCCAGGCGCACTGCCACGCCTCGCCCTGACCGGGCGCGTGCGCCAGCCGCGGGCAGGCGTGCTGCGGCAGGTCGTGCAGCACCCAGTCCTGCCAGTCGCGCAACGGCGGCGGTACCTGCTGCGCGCCGGACGGCGCGGCCAGCAGCAGTCCCATGAGCAACAACCATCCTGATCGAGCACGCATGCCGGGTCCCCCTGTCGCCCCGTGGGCGCGGGACAGTTTAGGTGGAACGTGGAAGGCACGGTGCGAGGTGCATCTGTTCCCTTCCGAAGGAAGGCCGCACGGGGACCTGCTCCCTCTACCTTCCGGGGAGAGG
>NZ_JABFWW010000317.1 GCF_013362045.1 Frateuria sp.
GTCCACTTTTTCGTGGGAACTCTCCGCGCGTACCGCGCGCCGCTTAACTCCAGCGTTAGGACCATGAACCTCTGTCCGACTTGCGGCGCACCGCTCGAAAATCCAACTGAAGCTTGTCCGTTTGATGTTTCAGAAGAACAGGCGCCGTGGCGAGCTGATTACGAGGCTATGGCCCGTGGTCAGATGACCCATGAGGAGCATCAAGTGCTCGTCGCGCGATGGGCGCTCCATAATGAAAGCTCGCAGAGCGAGAGGGCGCTCCAGAAGTTGCGGGTGCTTGGTGCGAGAAATCGGGGGCGGGTCGTCAAGTTGTTCAAGCTCGAAGGGCAGTGAGGCGTCGGGCATCTGCGCATCGCGGCCTAACCGCTCCATCGAGCGGCGAACGTCTAGCGGCCGGCGTCGTCGTCGGCGAGTCGCCGTTCATGTCGAACGTTAGGGTGCATATGGAAATTCTCGACGATCAGACGGACGAGGCATCGCTGCTACGGCTCACAGGGAAGCAAAACCCTCGACACGCACCCATGATCATTTCGTCCGGCCATCTCGACAACCCCAAGGTCGTCGAACTTCTCCGACTGCACCTGGCGGCCATGCACGTCCATTCGCCGCCGGGAACCGTGCATGCCCTGGACCTTTCCGCCCTGAAGCACCCGGACGTGTCCTTCTTCACTGCGTGGGAGGGCGAGGAGCTGCTCGGTTGCGGTGCCTTGCGCCGGCTGTCGGGCGCCCATGGCGAGATCAAGTCGATGCGCACCGCGCCGCAGCACCTGCGGAAGGGCGTGGCGGCGTCCCTGCTGCGGCACATGATCGGGGTGGCGCGGCAGCGGGGCTACGCGCGGGTCAGCCTGGAAACGGGTTCGGGCGAACCTTTCAGGAGCGCCATCGCGCTGTACGGGAAGTTCGGGTTCGCCAAAGGCGCTACGTTCGGTGGATACGTCGCCAGCGACTTCAACCAGTTCTTCCATCTGGACCTGCAAACGGTTGGGGCCGGCGGGACCAGGTCCTGATTTCGCGTCTCCTTCGCCGGGTGGTGGCGGGCCAGTAGATGCGGACGGCCGTCCCGCGCTTACCGTGCCGCCCGGGCGTAGCTGGACGTCAGGATTTCCCAGGCGTGCCCGTCCGGTTCGCTCCAGTACACGGTGCGGCCGCCGTGCTGCTGCCTGACCTGCATGTCCACCGGCCCCATGGGCGTGCTTCGGTAAGGGATGCCCTTGTCGACGAGGCGGCCGAGGATGAGGTCGAACTCCGCTTCGCTCACCTGGAAGCAGTAGTGCTGGGGCGAGAACTCGCCCATGATCTGGCCCAGGTCCAGCGTCAGCTCGTCGTTGACGTAGACGGGGCTGAAGGGGCCGGCGGCAGTGTCCTCGGACCACGGGACGTCCAGGATGCTGGCCAACAGCGCGGCCGCGGCCTTGCGGTCGCGCGAGGGAACGATGAGGTGGTCCAGTCGGATGGGCACGGCCTTCTCCCCTTGAGTCAAGGAACGGGCGGGGTCGCCGCCAGGAATACGGCAGGCCCATGGTACGGCCGGCGCGTTGCGCATGTAGTAGCTGCATGCGTGCGGTGAACGGGTTGCGGCCCCTATGGGGAAGGGGCGGGCAGTCCCGGTTCCAACGGATGCAGAAAGCGAGGGCAGGGCAGACACTTGCCTGTGGGCGCCTCGCGGCTGTCGAAACGTGCATGTTCCGGGCGACATCCCATGACGGCACGCTTGCCGTCGCGAACCCCAAGGAGCTTTCCATGGAATACCTGTTGATGATCCACGCCGACCCCGCTGGGCTGCAGCGGCTGCGCGATGCCGAAAAATCCACTGCGCTGGCAGCCTACACCGCCTACACCGAGGCCTTGCAGCAGGCTGGCGTGCTGCGCGGCGGCAGCCGGCTGCGCACCGCCGACACCGCCACCACGGTGCGCGTGCGCGAGGGCAGGACCGAGCTGCTCAATGGCCCTTATGCC
Organism: Frateuria sp.; assembly: GCF_013362045.1. GTDB lineage: Bacteria > Pseudomonadota > Gammaproteobacteria > Xanthomonadales > Rhodanobacteraceae > Frateuria_A. The sequence continues at coordinate 1,957 of NZ_JABFWW010000317.1, forward strand.
GAGACGCGCGAGCAGCTTGGCGGCTACTACCTGATCGACGTGCCCGACCTGGACGCCGCGCTCGCGTGGGCCGCGCGCTGCCCGGGCGCGGGCCATGGGGCGGTCGAAGTGCGGCCCGTGTGGGCTGTCTGTGAGTCCTGAGCATCACGCCGCTGCGCGTGCGGCCGAAACGACCGCACGGCGCAGCTACGGCAAGCTGGTCGCGCTGCTGGCGGCACGCTCGCGCGACATCGCCGGCGCCGAGGACGCGCTGGCCGAGGCGTTCGCCGTGGCGCTGGCCGATTGGCCGCACCATGGCGTGCCGGCGAAGCCGGAAGCCTGGCTGCTGACTGTGGCGCGACGCCGCCTGGTCGACGAGGTGCGCCGTCGCGTGCATGACGAGCGCAGTGCCGTGCAGCAGTTGTTGCTGGCCGACGAGGCGGCGGAGCCTGCGCTGTACGAGTTGCCCGATCGCCGCCTGGGGCTGCTGTTCGCCTGCGCGCATCCGGCGATCGACGCCGCGGTGCGCGCGCCGCTGATGCTGCAGACGGTGCTCGGCTTCGACGCCGCTGCGATCGCGTCGGCGTTCCTCGTTGCGCCGACGGCGATGGGCCAGCGCCTGGTGCGCGCGAAGCGGCGCATCCGCGAAGCGGGCATCGCGCTGGAGCTGCCGGCGACCGACGAGCTGCAGGGGCGGCTGGATGCGGTGCTGGACGCCATCTATGCCGCCTACGCCGAAGGCTGGCTCGACGCCGACGGCACCGATGCGCGCCGCCGCAACCTGGCCGACGTGGCGATCTGGCTGGGCCGTCTCGTCGCCGCGCTGCTGCCCGGCGAGCCCGAGGCGCTGGGCCTGCTCGCACTGATGCTCTACACCGACGCACGGCGTGGCGCACGCCGCTGCGAGGCGGGGCACGACTACGTGCCGCTGGCCGAGCAGGACCCGCGGCGCTGGGACGCTGCACGCATCGACGAGGCCGAGGCGTTGCTGCAACAGGCAAGCCGCGCCGGCCGCATGGGGCGCTTCCAGCTCGAAGCCGCGGTGCAATCGGCGCACAGCGTGCGGCGGTTCGGCCGCGAGGTCGACTGGGCCGCGATCGAGCAGCTCTATGCCGTACTCGCGGCGCTGACGGCATCGCCCGTCGTTGCGCTGAACCACGCGGTGGCACGGGCTCACGTCCACGGCATCGAAGCGGCCTTGGCCGCGCTCGACGCACTGCATGGCGATGCGCGGCTGGCCGAATACCAGCCCTACTGGGCCGCGCGGGCGGAGCTGCTGGCACGCTGCGCGCGGCGCGAGGAAGCCTGCGCGGCTTACCAGCGCGCGATCGGGCTGGAGCGCGACCCCGCGGTGCGGCGCTTCCTGCAGGGCAGGCACGAGGAGGCGTTGCAAGATCGGGTTGAGGCAGGGGGCGAAGGCGCAGTCACCCAGGCTGCCCGAAGATGATCCACCTATGAGGGAAGCGCCGATGGGGCGCGACGGTCGAGGATGCTGTCCGCTGCGTTCGATTCCGACGCTGTGCGGGTGTTCGGCTGACCACCCGCCGCAGGTGATTCGACCCGATCCGATCCACCTTGCCTAAACCATTCCTGGTTTCACCGCATCCGAGCATCATTGCTTCAGCTCAGCGCTGCCAGACCCCGGGCGCGCGATTGCCTTTGGAGAATGAGCGTGTTTCCGAGTAGAGCCTTCCGGGCCGCGGGACGCGGCTGCTCACGGCGGACGCCTGCGCCTGTTTCCGCGCCGGCAGCAAGTCCGCCGTGGCCGTCGTCGCCTACGGCGGTGCGCGGCACGAGCTACTCCGCGAATTTCTCGATGCGCTCGGTTCCGCCGCATTAGATAGAACGCTTGACCATCTTCAAGCTGAGGGGCCAATGCGGCCATCGCGCGCGATGATGCCGGCAGGGCACCGTGCGCCTGAAAGCCGCCTGGAGCCCTCGGCACGAACCCTCCGCTCGTGGCGCTGTTTCGTCGTATAGGCCCACGCACGGCGCCATCCATGTTCCATGGCCTGCGAGGTATCCATCATGCCCGTGTGCTCCAGATCGATCGTCTAGCCGCGCGACCTGGCTTCGATCGACCAGGCACGCCCACCTTGCACATGAGGTGCGCACCATCGTCCAAGGGATCTGCCTGATCTAGCGCAAGGTCGGGACAGGCCGGAAAGACCACCCTCGAATGCCTCTCCAGCCGGAGCGGGCCGGGTCGCTGCGCGTCATTTTTTGCAATGCGACCCATCGCGACGGCGGGGCGCGGGTGACTCCCGAGCGAATGCGCCGTCGTCGGATGCAGAGCATGCGGCTGGCGCCGAGACGGGCCCTGGCTCGCGGGTGGTTCGACTCACAGGAGTTGGATCATGCCTTCTTCATGGGTATCTGTTCCGGCGGTGTTGCTCGGGATGCTGTTCGTTCCCGGGTCGCTCGCCTGGGCTGTTTCGGAGGCTGGCCCCGTCGTTGCCCATGCCACCGTGCGCGGACATGACGTGCCGGTGTACCGGATCGGTGAGCTGGAAGCGGCAGACACGCAGCAGGGCATGGATGGTTTCGCCATCCGCGTGGCCTATGCGCTCCATGCATGGACCAGAGAGCACGGCGTCGAGGCCATCGGCAATCTCTGTCGGACGCCCGATGGCACGAGATGGGGCTCGGTGCTGCTGACCGTCTATGCCCACGCGGCCAGTCCCAGAACCAACGCATGTCCGGCGGGCATGCAGGCCGTCGGCGTTGACGTCCATAGCCATCCGCAACGGCAACGCTATTCCGTCAACAGCATCGATCGGCTCTTTTTGCGGGACGACCTGATGTACCAGGCCATGGTCGCCACACGGCCGGATGCGTTCTCCGCGGATGATTATGCGCAGCCCGGCTACGTCGTCGGGCGCATCCATCTGCAATTTCAGGAAGGAAGAGGCAGGGATCGGATTGTCTGGGACATGGGCAGGCCCCAGCCGCCCTGGGGTGGCGCGGGGCCGGGCCCCGTCCCCAAAAGGGAGGGACGCCCGGCTCGGAGTGCGCTTTCGCCCTAGGTGGAGAGCTCGATCGGTCGCGTCCCCTTTTTAATTTTCGAAGCTGAGCAGGGTGCGTGCACGGCCTGTAGGGCGTCGCCTGAAGCGGCGAGTGCCAGGTGGGGCGTGACGTCTGGCACGGCACTGACTTGTGGCAGGTCGCATCGCCCACGGCCGGCGCTACCGTGGTTTTCGACCAAGGCCGATGTTGCTGAGCATGGAGGGATGCGAGATGGCGGAACGCAAACTCCGGCACTGGCGCCTGTTCCTGGGCGCGCTCGCCACGCTCGCGGAACTGGCGCAGCTTGCGTGGCAGCACCTGCACGGCGGCGTGGTCAGCCACCACCTCCTGGACCGTGCCGATCTGCCCGCGGTGTCCAACGGCTGGGGCGCGCTGCTGGTGCCGGCCCTGGTCTGGTTCCTGACCGGCCGCATCCAGCGACGCCGTGCGCGTTGCCCCGGGGCAACGGCGGCGACCTTTGCAAGGAAAGCGACGATGGGTTTCGTCGTCGCGCTGCTGTTCGGAATCGGCATCGCCGTGTCGTTTACCCACGGCGCCGAGAGCATCACCTCCGACCTGTTCCAGGCCATGGTGGTGCTTGCCATCCTCTTGCCGGGCTACCGCGCGGAGTGCGTGCTGGGGTTCGTGCTGGGCATGATGTTCACGTTCGGCGCGGTGCTGCCGACCGTGGTGGCTGCAGTCGTTGCCGCTCTCTCCGCGCTGGTGCACCTGGGCGTCTGGCCACTTCTCGTGCGCCTGCGCAAACGCGTGGGACAGGGCGCGCTTTCCTGATGGCCGGTCGACGAAACGGCTCAAGGGGACGTAGCTGACGGCCACCTAACCGGTTCGCTCGACCGTGGTGCCTGCAAAGCGACAGAACCCTGCCTGCTGCGTGCTACCGGCGGCGGCGATGCTGCTGGCCTTGCGTCCATGGACCCCCCTCATGCCCCTGCATCTTCTCGTCGGCCTCGCGCTGGCATCCGCTCCGTTCCCGCCTGCCGCGCCCGCCGCTCATGCTACGAGCGCACCGCGCCATGGCATCGACCGCAAGGACTGGAACCTGCCGCACAGGCCGCTTCGCATCTATGGCAACACCTGGTACGTCGGGCCCTACGGCTTGTCCTCGATACTGGTCGATACCGGACGGGGCCTGGCGCTGTTCGACGGCGGCCTGCCCGCGTCCGCATCGGTGATCGAGGCCAATATCCGCACGCTGGGTTTCCGCATGCGCGACGTGAAGTGGATCCTCAACTCGCACGCGCATGCCGACCACGCGGGCGGCATTGCCGCTCTCAAGCGCGATAGCGGCGCGCAGGTGCTGGCGAGCGCGGATGGCCGGCGAGAGATGGCGCTGGGCGGTGCCGACCGCGACGATCCGCAATATGGCGATACGCCCGGCTATCCACCGGTATGGGACGTGCGCGTGGTGCGCGATGGCGAAGTCGTGCAGCTGGGTGGCGTGGCATTCACCGCGCACTACACCCCAGGCCATACACCAGGCAGCACCTCGTGGACCTGGAACTCGTGCGCGGACGGGCGCTGCCTGCGCATGGCCTATGCGGACAGCCTCACCGCAATAGGCGCGCCCGGCTTCCGCTTCAGTGACCATCCCGACCGCGTCAATGCCTTTCGCCAGGCCATTGCCACCGTGGCCGATCTCCCATGCGATGTGTTGCTCACCCCTCATCCCGATGCCAGCGGCTTCTGGCAGAGGGTGGCACGGCGTCCGTCGGGAAATGCAGCAGCGGGCTTGGTCGACGCAGCGGCGTGCAGCGCCTACGCCGCCACTGCGGCAGAAGGACTCAACGCCCGACTGGCCGACGAACGGGCCGGGGGAGGGAAAGATCGCTTGCGTCCATGAGGAGGGCGGTGCGAAAAAGCAGCAGTCCTGTTGCCGACAAGGCTCGGACCGAAGTGTAATTTCAGCGGAGGCCGGCTCTGGCACGGTTCTTTCGGGCTTGATCCCTGCCGCCGGTCCTGCACAAACGGAGCGAAGCATGCCCCTGCGGTGGATGGTCTGCCTGTTGTTCTTGCTGGGCACCGCGGCCCGCGCGGGCGAACCGGTCGCCACGGTACGCGTCGCCTTCGACCGCGACGGCACCACCGCGACGCGGGTCCACGGCCTGGCGGACAAGGCCACGGGCCGTGCAGTCACCCCGGACGACCCGGTGCGCATCGCCTCGATCTCCAAGCTGGTCACCACGCTGGGGGTGATGCGACTGGTGGAGGCAGGGAAGCTCGATCTGGATGCGGACGTGTCCGGCCTGCTCGGCTGGCGGCTGCGCAACCCGGCCTTCCCCGAAGTGCCGATCACGCTGCGCCTGCTGCTGTCGCACCGCTCCAGCCTCACCGACGACGCTGGCTATTGGCAGACGCCGCTAGGCGGCAAGCTGCGCGATATCGTCGGGGACCCGCGTGCCTGGGATGGCAAGCACGCGCCGGGAACGTTCTTCCACTACACCAACCTCAACTTTCCGCTGGTGGCGCAGGTCATGGAGCGCGCCACGGGCGAGCGCTTCGACCGGCTGATGGAGCGTCTGGTGCTGCGTCCGCTGGGCATCGACGGCTGCTTCAACTGGGATCGCTGCGACGCGGTTACCGCTGCCCGCGCCGTGGTGCTGTACGACGCCGACGGCAAGCCGGTGAAGGACGACAACCACGGCCGCAAGCCCGCGTGTCCGGTGACGCCGGCACGCGATGGCAGCTGCGACCTGTCGCGCTGGCGTGCCGGCGAGAACGGCGCGCTATTCTCGCCACAAGGCGGCCTGCGCATTTCCGCCAACGGCCTGGTCCGTATCGGCCGCCTGCTGCTGGGCAATGGCGCCCTCGATGGCAAGCGGTTCCTGAAGCCCGCGTCCCTGCAGGCGATGATCGCTCCGCAATGGCAGTATCGGCCCGGCAATGGCCAGACGTACGAGGACGACACCGGCGACGTCGATCCGGGCTTCTTCTGTCGCTACGGCCTGGCCGTGCAGACGCTGGCCACGCCGGAGCAAGGCTGCCGCGACGATCCGTTCGGCGACAGCGTGGCGCGCGTGGGCCATTCCGGCTCTGCCTACGGACTGCAGGCCGGGTTGTGGGTGGACCGCAAGGGCGGCACCGGCGTGGTCTGGTTCGCCACCGGAATGCCGGACAAGCGCCGGGGCGGGAAATCGGCATTCAGCGCCGTGGAGGAGGCGCTGGCGCACTAGCAGGGAACCCGGCACGGACCGGGCCGCTCCCTGGAACCCAGGAAGTAGGGCCCGGTCCGGGCTCCTGCTCAGCGCAGTGCGCTGCTCAATGCGTCTCCTGGATGGAACTCAACTCGCCCAGCCTGAGCTTCTGCCGCTGGTAATCGATCAGCAACTGGTCGGCATCCAGGAAGCGCTTGTCCTTCAGGGCGGCCTGCATCAGCTGGGCGACCTCCTGGTCGGTCTTTCCGCGCAGCGATACGTGATGGGCATGCGATGCCCATTCCGGGTCGTAGGCGTCGGCAACCACCTTGGCTCCCTGGGGCGACATGCCCATGCCCTGCCATGCTTCGGCGAGCTTGGTGCGGAGCCTGGTGAGGTTGGCCATGGAGTTCAGCCATGCCTGGTGATCGCCGCGCGCGAAGTTCGTGGCGGTGTTCTGTGCCTGCCGGTTCAGCTGTTCCTGATGCATGCGCATCATTTGTTCCGCAACTTGGTCCTGGGACGGCTGATTCTGCTGCTGTGCGAGTGCGGCTGGCGCCGCCAGCATCAGCAAGGCGAAAACGAGGGGTTTGCTCATCACGCATTCCTCCTGGCGTTGCGATTGGCCGAATGGTCGGCTGGACGTCCATCTCACCCCGAGTCCATATATCAAACGCGGCGGATGAAATCCATGGCAGCGAAGGTCGTCCGACGCGGGCTGCCGGGTTCGGTCACCGCAGAAGGACCCTCCGCCGTCCGGATGGCCCATGCCGGCCTTCGGCGCCGATCGAGGCCATGACCCCGGAGGTCATTGTCCGCGGAAACTACTGCTGGCACGGTGCAGGCCTCCCCACGCCAACCGGAGCCCTGCACCGTGCGATCCCCTGCGCTGCTGTCCCTGCTGTTCACGGTGCTGGCCGTCGGCCAGCCTGGCTCCGCCGCTCCATTGCCGCCGGTCGCGGAACCGGACAGGCTGGATCATGTCCTGCTATGGGGACGCAGCATCGACGAAGTCACGTCGGTGATGACGGCCAAGCTCGGTTTCCAGGTGGTGCCGGGGCGCAACCCCGGCGGCGTCGCCAATCGCTACATCCGCATGGCGGACGGCAGCTACGTGGAGCTGCTGGGCATCACGCGGTCCGATGCCAGCATGGATCCGGGCATGCTGGCCGACCAGGCTTCGCTGCATGGCAGCGCGGGTGCGCGGACCTTCGGCCTGCGCGCGCCGGACCTCGAACTGCGGCGCAAGCAACTGGCCTCGCAGGGCTTCGCGCCGACGGACGTGTTTTCGGCATCGGCCGACGATCCCGATGGCGACGGCCCCGCACATCCGCCGCGCTGGCGCCTGTTCGCATTCAAACGCGATCCGCTCTCGAGCCATCTGTTCTTCATCGACTACGCAACGTTGGCAGCGACACCGGGCCGCGCCGCCGCCGGGCGCGCGGCGCGCATGCACCCCAATGGCGCGCAGGCGGTGACCGGATTCTGGCTGTTGTCGCGGAACGCCGGGGCGGACCGGGACCGGCTGGCCCGCATGGGTTTCGGCGGCGCCACGCCGATCCGCTTTCCGCAGCTGGCCGCGCGCGGCTACTGCGTGCCGGTCGGCGGCAAGCGCCTGCTGGCGCTGCAGCCGGATGGGCCGGGAATCGCCGCGGATGCCCTGCGCGCCGGAGGGCCGCAGGTGCTCGGCATCGACGTGGCGGTCGCGGACCTGGACGCCGCCCGGCTTCGCATCGCGCGCGGCTACGAAACGCAGCTCGCGGCCTATCGCGGCTTGTTCGGCACCTCGTTCCTCGCGCCGACGCGGAATGACCTGGGGTTGCTGGTCGAAGTCCATGTGCCCGCGGCGCAGGCTGGCTCCCTGGCCTGTCCGGCGGCAGCGGATGGCGCAGAGCGGGGCGGGGTGCCGGCTGGCAGATGAGGCCGCGACCGCTTTGCTGCTAAGTTCCGGAGGGTTTCCATCCACTCGCCGGAGTCCTTCATGTCCCGTGCCTCTCTTGCTGTTCCGTCGGCGATCCTGCGCCAACGTTCGTGGCGCCTGGCGCTGGCCGCCTCGCTGGCGCTCGCGGCCGGCTCGGCCATGGCGCAGCCGGCGGCCGGCGCCCGCGTGCC
>NZ_JABFWW010000310.1 GCF_013362045.1 Frateuria sp.
TAGAGCGCCAGGTTGAAGCCGGCCAGCATGCCGTCGCGATCGATGTCGGTGCACAGCAGGTGGCGCGCGCCGTGCGCCGCGTACCAGGGCGCCAGGTCGTCGAGCGTGCGTGTTTCCACTTGCGTCCAGCCGGCGCTGGGCAAGGTCCAGCGCTGGTCCCGCCAACGCGTGTCCAGCGCGAGGGTGAAGCGCTCGCCGCCGTGGCGCTCCAGCCAGCCCGCGACGCGCGCCGGGTCGCGGATCGCCACGCTCCCCAGCACCACGCGCTGCACGCCGGCGTCGAACAGGCGATGCACGTGGCCCACGCTCCGCACGCCGCCGCCGGCCTGCACGCGCAGGCCGGTGCGCGCGATCGTCTCGATGATCGAAAGGTTGGCCAGGCCGCCGGCCTGCGCACCGTCCAGGTCGACCAGGTGCAGCCACTGCGCACCGGCTGCGGCATAGGCCTCGGCGAGCGCCAGCGGGTCGCTTGCATAGATCGTCTGCCGTGCGTAGTCGCCCTGGGCCAGGCGCACCACCTGTCCGCCGCGCAGGTCGATGGCGGGAATGACGTCGAAGTTCATAGCGCTAGGAAATTGTGCAGAAGGCGCGCACCCACCGCGGCCGAGCGTTCCGGATGGAACTGCATGCCGAAGAAGTTGCCGTGCGTGATGACGGCCGAGAACGGTTGCCCGTGTTCGACCGAGGCCAGGGTGTAGTCGCCCGTCGGCACCGCATAGCTGTGCACGAAGTAGGCTTGCGCATCCTGCGCGATGCCTTCGAGCAGGGGATGCGTCTTGAGCGCACGAAGCCGGTTCCAGCCCATGTGCGGAACACGCAGTCCCGGCGCGGGTGTCATCCGCCGCACCGTCGCGGGAATCAGGCCCAGGCAGTCCACCCCGCCCTCTTCCGAATGGGCGCACAGCAGCTGCATCCCCAGGCAGACGCCGAGCACCGGCTGCGTGAGTCCGCGAAGCAGCTCGATCAGGCCGAGCTCACGCAGCCGCGCCATGGCAGGTGCAGCCGCACCGACACCGGGAAGGATCACCCTGGCGGCGGCGCGGATGGCATCCGGATCGGCGGTGAGCGGCGCTTCCACGCCCAGGCGATGCAAGGCGTAGCGGACCGAGCCGATGTTGGTGCCGCCGGCGTCGACCAGGACGACCGACCCGCCGGCCATCCTCACCGGCGTGGCCGCGGGAGCGGCAGCCGCTGCCGAACGACCGGATGTCACAGCGCCCCCTTGGTGCTGGGCAGTTCGTCGCCTTCGCGCCGCAATGCCTGGCGCAAGGTGCGCGCGACCACCTTGAAGCATGCCTCGACCATGTGGTGCGCATTCTCGCCGCGTACCGACAGGTGCAGGTTGGCGCCCAGCGTTTCGCACAACGAACGGAAGAAATGCGGCACCAGCTCGGTCGGCAGTTCACCCACGCGTTCGCGCGGGAAGCTGCCCTCGAACACGAAGCACGCACGGCCCGACAGGTCCAGCGCCGCGCTGGCGAGCGATTCGTCCATCGGCAAGGTAAAGCCGTAGCGGCCGATGCCGCGCTTGTCGCCCAGCGCTTGGCGCAAGGCCTGGCCCAGCGCGAGCGCGCAATCTTCCACCGTGTGGTGTTCGTCCACCGCGATGTCGCCCTCGCAGCTGAGCGTCAGCGCGAAGCCGCCGTGCTTGCCGAGCTGGTCGAGCATGTGGTCGAAGAAACCGAGCCCCGTGCGGACGTGCGATTCGGCCGGGCGATCCAGATCGACGGCGACCTCGATCGAGGTCTCGCGCGTGCGCCGGACCACCGCGCCCATACGTGGCGTGTCGAGCAGCCGGTGTGCGACGCCGGCCCAGTCCAATCCCGCTCCCAGGCGGAAGCCGCGCACGCCCAGGTTGGCCGCGAGCTGCAGGTCGCTTTCGCGGTCGCCGACCACCGCCGAGGCGGCGCGGCTCCAGCCATCGTCGGCCAGGCAATGGCGCAGCAGGCCGACGCCGGGCTTGCGTGTGTCCAGGCCCTCGTGCGGGAAGCTGCGGTCGACCAGCACCTCGCGGAACACGATGCCCTGCGAGGCAAGAATGCGCAGCAGCAGTTGCTGCGGCCCGTGGAAGGCGTCCTCGGGAAAACTCGGCGTGCCGAGCCCGTCCTGGTTGGTGACCATCACCAGCTCGTAGCCGGCGGCCACGCATCGCTGCAGCGCGCCGACCACGCCCGGAACCAGGTCGAGCTTGTCGTAGCTGTCGATCTGCTCGTCCGGCGGCTCGACGATCAGGCAGCCATCACGGTCGATGAAAAGGACCTTGCGGCTCATGGCGCGCCCCCGCCCAGCGCGGCGAGCACCCGGTCGTTCTGCGCCGGCGTGCCCACGGTGATGCGCAGGGCATCGCCCAGGCCTGGGTAGCGGCGCACGTCCCGCACCACGATGCCCGCACCGAGCAGGCGCCGATATGCGGCTTCCGCGTCATCGAAGCGCACGGCGAGGAAGTTCGCCTGCGAAGGCAACACGGCACGCACGCCGGGCAAGTGCTGCAGCGCATCCGCCATGCGCGAGCGCTCGGCGCGCACGACGGCGACGTGAGCGCGCGCCGCTGCCTGCCCGTCCACCGACAAGGCGTTCAGCGCCGCCGCCAGGCATGGCCGCGGCACGGGATACGGCGGCAGGATGTGCCGCAACAGCGCCACCACGTCCGCGTGCCCAAGCAGGCAGCCGACGCGTGCCCCTGCCAGGGCCCACGCCTTCGACAGCGTACGCAGTACGACCAGGTGCTGGTGGCGATCGAGCAGCGTTGCAGCGCTGG
>NZ_JABFWW010000218.1 GCF_013362045.1 Frateuria sp.
GTCCGAAGGCGGGCAGGGGGCCGAGGGCACCCTCGCCGCCAAGGTGCGCGGGCCCGCCGCGGCCCTGCAACTGCTTGCGCACGTCCGCACCGCCGAGACGCTGGACGAGGCACGCAACCGCGTCGCTTCGCTGGCCGAGGGCCAGTCGATCATCACCCGCAGCGGCGAGTGGCTGGCCCCGCAGTGGGCGCGCATCCGCCGCGCCCAGGGCAACCAGGTCGGCGTGCTGGCGCGCGAGCGCGAGATCCGCCTGCTGGCCGGGCAGATCGAAACGCTGGGAGCGCAGCTGGAAGAATCGACCGCGCGCCTGGACGAACTGCGCACCGCCAAGTTCGAGGCCGAGCGCGCCCGCGACGATGCCCAGCGCGAGCTCTACAACGCCCATCGCCGCCAGTCCGAACTGGCCGGCCAGCTGCAGAGCCACCGCGGCAAGGTCGAAACCGCCCGTGCCCGCGCCGAGAAGGTGGCCGGCGAACTGTCCACGCTGGTCGAGCAGCTTGACGAACTGCAGGGACAGACCCGCGAGGCCCGCGCGCGCCTGGACGAATCGGTCAACCACATGGGCGACCTGGAGGACCAGCGCCGCGAGCTGGAGAACGAGCGCCGCGCGTTGCTCGAAGCCCGCGAGGAGGCACGCATGAACGCCCGCGAGGCCGCCGACCAGGCGCACTCGCTGGCGCTGTCGATGGAATCCAAGCGTTCCTCGCTGGCCTCGCTGGAACAGGCGCTCGCCCGCCTCGACACCCAGTTGCGCCAGGTCGAAGCCCGCCGCACCGAGATCGCCGAGCAGCTCGCTGCCGGCTCCGATCCCATCGCGGAACTGGAGGCCGAGCGCCAGACCTACCTCGACCAGCGCCTGCTGGTCGATCGCCAACTGGTCGAAGCCCGCCGCGCGCTGGAAGACTGCGACATCGAGTTCCGCAAGCTGGAGCAGCAGCGCCACCTGGCCGAGCAGGGCCTGGCCACCCTGCGCGAAAGCGTGTCGGAAAAACGCCTCGCCGCGCAGGCGCTGCAGATGCGCGCCGACCAGCTGGCCGAGGCCATCGCTGCCTCCGGCCTGGAACTCGAACCCCTGCTGGCCGAACTTCCCGAACAGGCCGACGCCAACCAGTGGCGCACGCAGCTGGGCGACCTGGGCCAGAAGATCGTCCGCCTGGAGCCGGTCAACCTGGCGGCGATCCAGGAACACGCCGAGCAGAGCGAGCGTAAGACGTATCTCGACAATCAGCTCGCCGACCTCAACAGCGCCATGGAAACGCTCGAGGGCGCGATCAAGAAGATCGACCGCGAAACCCGCCAGCGCTTCAAGGAAACCTTCGACAGGGTCAACGCCGGCGTGCAGGAACTTTTCCCGCGCCTGTTCGGCGGCGGCCATGCCTACCTGGAACTGACCGGCGACGACCTGCTGAGTACGGGCGTGTCGATCATGGCGCGCCCCCCGGGCAAGCGGCCGTCCAACATCTCGCTGCTCTCCGGCGGCGAGAAGGCGCTCACCGCGGTGTCGCTGGTGTTCGCCATCTTCAACCTCAATCCCGCGCCGTTCTGCCTGCTCGACGAAGTGGACGCGCCGCTGGACGAAGCCAACGTCGGCCGCTTCTCGAACATGGTCAGGGAAATGAGCGAGAAGGTGCAGTTCATCTTCGTCAGCCACAACAAGGCGACGATGGAAGCGGCCAGCCAGCTCTGCGGCGTGACCATGCGCGAGCCGGGTGTGTCGCGCCTGGTGCAGGTGGACCTGGCCGAAGCGGCTAAACTGGCCGGAGCTGCGTGAGGATCCGCCCATGACCGTACTTGCCTTTGCCTGGAACCCCGCCGTCGGCCTGCCCCTCGCCATTGTCGGCATCATCGTGCTGGCGCTGATCTGGCTGTTCGGCCAGCCGAAGAAGGAACAGGGCAAGCGACGCATGCCGACCGGGCAGGGCGGTGGCGAGCGCCGCGAGCCCACGCTGGGCGAAGGCGATGCGGACGACATGCTGCTGGACGATCATCCGTCGCCGCGCATGCATGGCGAGGAGGCGATGCCGCAGCAAGGCGAACTCGAAATCGGCCTGCGCGAGGAACTGGAAAAACTCGGCGCCGCCCTGGCCGGCGAGCGCACGACGCCCGCGCCGCGAGCGAAGCCGGTGGGCCAGACTGCCGCCATCATCGACGCTCTGCGCGCTCCGGCCGATGCAGCACCGGCACCCGCTGCCCCGCCCGTGGCGGCCGCGGCACCGAGGACGCCACCGCGCTCGGACTTGGGCCGCCGCCCCGCACAGATGCCGGTCGAACGCATCGTCACGCTGTTCGTCATGGCCCGTGACGGCAGCCAATTCCACGGCGCGGACCTGATCGTCGCCGCCGAAAAGGCCGGCCTCGAATACGGTGACATGGGCATCTATCACCGCCTGCTCGACGGCAAGCGCGAGCACGGCCCGATCTTCAGCGTGGCCAACATGCTCAAGCCCGGCAACTTCGATCTCACGCGCCTCGATGCCTTGCGCACGCCGGGCCTGAGCTTCTTCATGACCTTGCCGGGTCCGCTGCCGGCGCTGGACGCCTGGGACGCCATGCTGCCTACCGCGCAACGTCTGGCCGAACTGCTCGACGGCCAGGTGCTCGACGAGGAACGCAACGCTCTCGGGCGCCAGCGCATCGCCCACATCCGCGACGAGCTGCGCGGCTGGGACCGCGACCACGAGGGCAAGGAAATCATCTTCGGCCGTTGAGTAGAGGGAACGCCGCCTTCGCGACCATCGCGAAGTGGTTGCCGCAGGGATGGCGCCGCGCCGGGCGTGACCGGGAGTAACGCACATGTACATGCCCACAGCCTTCCGTGTAGCGCACCTGCCCGAACTGCACGCGGCGATCGATGCCATCGCCTTCGCCAGCGTGATCAGCACCACGGCCACGGGCCTCGAAGTCAGCCACGTCCCCCTGCTGCTGGCGCCGGAAGAGGGGCCCCACGGCACGCTTTACGGGCACGTGGCCCGCGCCAACGCGCATGCCGCCTGCGACGGCGCTTCGTCGCTGGCGATCTTCCTGGGTCCGCACGCCTACATCTCGGCTGGCTGGTACCCCGGCAAGCAGACCCACGGCAAGGAAGTGCCCACCTGGAACTACATCGCCGTGCACGCCCACGGCACCCTGCAAACCTTCGACGATCCGGCTGCGCTGCGCCAGTTGCTGCGCAAGCTCACCGATCGCCACGAACGCACCATGCCCCAGCCCTGGCGGATGGACGATGCGCCCGCCGACTACATCGACCGCAACCTCAAGGCCATCGTCGGCCTGCGGTTGCCGATCGAGCGCCTGGAAGGCAAGTGGAAGCTGAGCCAGAACCGCACCGAGGCCGACCGCGAAGGCGTGCTCGCCGGGCTGGGCACCCTCGAGGGCGACGCCAGCCGCCAGATGGCCGAAGCCATCCGCTCGGCCAACACCCACCCACGGAAAGAACCCTGAATCTGCACGCCGCCTTGCGAAATGCAGACCGTCAATCGGCCTCCAGAGAGGCCTGCAGGGCTGTCGCCAGTGCCGCATCTCCGCTGACCAGATCCTTCCAGTACAGCTCCACGCCGCGCCGATGGCCTTTCTCGGCGAGCTTCAACCCCTGCGGGTCGAGTACGAGCGTGTAGGCGACGCCGTCGATCTGGATTTCCCGCTTGAGTGGCTTGTCCAGCGGCGTCATGGAATCTCTTCCTCGATTGTTCCCGGCCGACATGCTGCAGCCAACCTCGGCGAAGCGACGTGGAGAGCGCCGTGAGAAGCCGTGAAGCCGATTGCGTGGTTCAAGGTGCGTTGATGCGGTCGCTGCCCCAAGGATTACTTGGGGCGCGACCACGCTTCCGCGTCGAACTCGGGGTTCGTTTCCGTGCCGGTCAAGTGATTGGCGTAGTTGCTCAACGTCTTCATTGCTACGCCAAGCACGACCTCCAGCGACTGCTGGCGGGTGTATCCCGCGGCAAGGAAAGTGGCCAGTGGCGCATCGGCGACCCAGCCCCGTTGCCTGACCACGGCGCGGGTGAAGCTGGCAAGGGCCTGCAGGCGCGCATCCGGCAGCGGCTGGCCTGCACGCAGCGCGTCCACGACCGGGTCGGGCGCATGGGCCATTTTGCGCGCCACCATCGAATGGGCGGCGACGCAGAACTCGCAGCCGTTTTCGACGCTGGCCGCCAGCAGCACGACCTGGCGTTCGACCGGGCTCAGCGACGTCTTGTCGAACTGCGCCGAGAGCTGGAAGTACGCCTCCAGCGCGGCGGGTGCTTCGGCCAGGTGGGCATAGAGGTTCGGCACGAAGCCGAGCTTGGCCTTGGCGCCTTCCAGCAGCGGACGTGCCGCAGCGGGGGCCGTGTCGGGGGTATGCAATGCAAACGAACTCATGACAGCGTCTCCTGGGGATGGATACCGCGCCAGTGTCGCCGGCGCCATGCATGGCGACCATGTCCGGCGCGCGCGTATGCTTGTCCGATCGTCTCGGGAGTCCGGCTTGGACACGCTCAGCGAACTGTTGCGCCACTTGCGGCTGGATACGCGTGTCTTCCATCGCGAGGTGCACTGCGGCGCATGGTCGCTCGATGCCGAATACGAGCCCAAGGCGATGTTCCATCTGGTCGCGGCCGGCCAGTGCCTGCTGGAAACGGCCGATGGCCGGGTGGCGTGCCGGCTTGAGGCGGGCGACGCGGTGCTGTTCGCGCGCCAGGCGTCACACCGCTTGCGCTCGGTGCCTGCGAGCACATATGAGGACGCGACGGTTCTGCTCTGCGGCTATTTCGAGTTTGCTTCGCCGCTGTCGCAGGTCCTGCTGGCCAGCCTGCCGCCCCTGCTGGTCTTCCGCGCTCGGGACGAAGACGCCGACGGCGGTTCGGCCGCCATGCTGTTCCGCCTGATCCTGGCCGAAACCGCGCACCCGTCCGCCGGCGGCGGGGCCCTGCTGGACAAACTGGCGGATGCCTTGTTCGTGTATGCCGTGCGCCATGCCCTGAGCGAAGGGCAGGTCACGCAGGGGGTGCTGCGTGGCTTGCTGGACGCGCAGCTGGCGCCCGCCTTGTTGCGCATCCATCGCCAGCTGCAGGTGCCGCTCAAGGTCGAGGATCTGGCGCGCGAAGTGCATCTGTCGCGCGCGGCCTTCGCGCGGCGCTTCCGCGAAATCGTCGGCCTGCCGCCGATCGCCTACATGACCGCGCTCAAGCTGCAGGCGGGCCAGGAGGCCCTGCAACGGCGCGGCGTCAGCGTGGCCAAGGCGGCCGAGATCGCGGGCTATGCGACCGAGGCGGCTTTCAGCCGCGCCTATCATCGGGTGTTCGGCCGCACGCCCGGCAGCGAACGGCGCCCGGCAACCGGGCGCCGGCGTACGCGCCGAGGTGAGAGAGGCAAGCGCGCGCATCATCTTTCGTAGTCCCCGCGATCACGCCGGTCATACCCGGTTGCTGGCACGTTGTGCTGCGGCCCGCCGCCGCCTCGGGCGCGGCAACCGATGCAGGAGCCGATTCCGCGCTTTTCGCTTGACCACGCGTGCCGGCCATGGAGTGCGTGCTCCACGGCCGCGGGATGAGCGAACGCTGGCCTGGGACAGCGACGCGCCGAATAGGCAGAGCGGGACAGCGCGAGATAGGGCTGTTCCGGACCGTGCTGTCGATGCGCCGCCGTTGGCGCAAGCGAGCGCCACCCACTTATCTTCAGGAGATCCCATGCCCGCCATCACGCAACGAATGGGCAATCGGCCGCAAGCGCTGCGCCGTTACCTGCAGGACGGCTCGGATCGGCACATCTACCTGCGCCGCGGGGCCGTCGTCGCCTCCCTGGTCGGCATCGGCGCGATGGCGTTCACCACCCTGCTGCAGACGGGCGTGGTCAAGCGACTGCCGGACCCGCCAGTCGGCAACTTCGACACGAAGAAGGTCAATTCCTCGGACGAGGCCTACAGCTACGGCGGCCCCGACAGTCCGATCGCGATCACCACCCACGGCGTGAACATGGTGCTCGCCGCGATCGGCGGACCGGACCGGGCCCGACGGCAACCCTGGCTGCCGCTGCTGGCGACCGTGTTCGCGGGCGCCCAGGCGGTCACCGCGGCGAAGTACCTGTTCCACACCATGCCGAAGGTGGACAAGGCATGGTGTCCGTATTGCATCGTCGATGCACTGACGCACTTCGCGACCGTGGCCTTCACGCTGCCCGAAAGCATGCTGGCGGCGCGGCACCTGGCGCGCCGGCGCTGAAGCGTGCGCTGACGCTTTGCATGCCTGGCAACGCATGCCCGGCATGGCAAGCCCTAAGGGCGGCGAGACGGGCGCGCCGGACGTCGCCCGCTTCAAGCAGGAGAACACCCGTGAGCCATCATCTGACCCAGGCGATGCGCGACTGCATCGCCGCATGCAACGATTGCGCAACCGCATGCGGCGATTGTTTTTCGCAGATGGTCGGGACGGCCGGCAGCAACGACTGCCCGGCCAGTTGTATCGAATGTGCCGCCACATGCAGGTTGTGCACGGACGCGATGGCGCGCAACAGCCCTTTCAGCAAGGAGACCTGCGGGTTGTGCGCGAAGATCTGCGACTGGTGCGCCGAGCAGTGCGCCGCGCGCAGCGAGGAATCATGCCAGCGCTGCGCCGAGGCTTGTCGCCGTTGCGCCAAGGCATGCCGGTCGATGGCGGCGTAGCAGGCGCTCCCCGCGCGCATTGCCGGGCGGAGGGGTGATCGGCGCGTGCAAGCATGCGGTGCACGCGGCACCGGTCATCGCCTCATTCGAACCGCTCGCGAACAGGGTGAACGCCGCGAGGAAGGTCGCATCAAATGGCGGGAAACAGGCCGGAGAGAACATCCGCAGGGCCTGTCCGCTGACGTGGCCTTGCGGGACGCGCGCCGGTAGCGGCGCCGACGATTGCGCCGGCACGCCCAGGCGACAGGCTTCCAGGGAGTCGCATCCAGGTCACCGTGTGTTTGAATCCTTTTGCCGGCACGGCGCCTCCATCACGTAGAACGCCTGGGAGCTTCGAGGTGGGACGATCGCCCGATCATCCAGGTCCTGGGCCGATTGGCACAAAGACCATGCCGCATTCCGACAACACGCGACTGATCGAGGCGGCCCGGCAGGGTGACCGCGAGGCCATCGAGCGCCTGCTGGTCGTCTGCCGCTTCGACTTGCGGCGCATGGCACAGTCCGAATGCGCGACCACGGCCGACGCCGAGGACGCCGTGCAGGAAACCATGCTGCAGGTCTACCGGCGCATAGGCGCGCTGCGCACGCTGGCCTCGTTCTCGGCATGGACGTTCGCCATCGTTCGGCGCGAGTGCCATCGGCTGATGCGCAGGATGCGCGGGCACGCAGAACTGCCGGATGATGACCACCCGATGTTTGCGCGATGGATGCAAACCGAGCTGAACGTCGATCTGGCCGCGGCGATCGAGTCGCTGCCGCCGAAGTACCGCGAGGCGATCCTGCTGCGGGACTGCGAAGAGCGCTCGATCAGCGAGATGGCCCAGGCGCTCCAGCTCTCCCGCGAGGCGGTCAAGAGCCGCATCCATCGCGGGCGGCTGCTGATCCGCGAGTACCTGGAAGATTGACGGCCACGTCAGGAGGCTTTCCATGAATCGTTATCTGCGTTCGATAATCGCCGGCTTCGTCGCCACCGTGGTGCTCTCGGCCCTCATGCTGATGAAGTCGGCCATGGGGCTGATGCCTGCGCTCGACATCGTCAAGATGCTCACCGGGGTGGCGCACGGCATGATGGGTCTGCCGGACAACCTCGCCGTGGGCTGGATCATCCACTTCATGATCGGCACCGTGCTGTGGGGCGTGCTGTTCGCGCTGCTGTACGGGTGGCTGCCGGGCCGCGGCGCGGTCACCAAGGGCCTGGTCTTCGCCACGTTCGCCTGGCTCGTGATGATGGTCATCGCCATGCCGATGGCGGGCGTGGGGCTGTTCGGCATGAAGCTGGGCATCATGGCGCCGGTGATGGCGTTGATCCTGCACTGGATCTGGGGCGCGGTGCTGGGCGCGGTGTTCGGTTGGCTGGGCTCCGATGAACCTGTCGTCGCTGCGCGCTGAAACGGCCATGGGCCCGCCAGCGCCGCATGCCGGCACGGGTGGTGAAGCCGTGCCGATCAGCGGACGGGCGCCAGCGCCGCGGTTGTCGGTGATCATTCCGGTGGCGCCCGGCGACATGGCCGAGGTGCCGTCGCTGCTGCGGCAGTTGGCGGCGCTGCCCGAGGTGGCCGAAGTGCTGGTCTGCCGTGCGGACGGAGCCACCGGGCCGGATGCCGCCTGCATCGCCGGCATGCCCCAGCCGGTGGTGGATGTGGTCAGCCTGCAGGGGCGCGCGCGGCAGCTGAACGCCGGCGCCGGGCGCGCCGGTGGCGAATGGCTGTGGTTCCTGCATGCGGACACGACGCTGTCGCCTGCCGTCAGGCCGGCACTGCATGCGTTCCTCGAACGCGGCACCGACGCGCTCGGATATTTCGACCTGGCCTTTCGTCCCGACGGGCCGTGGCTGGCCGTGCTCAATGCGTGGGGCGCCAATCTGCGCTCGCGCCTGCTCGGCCTGCCTTTCGGCGATCAGGGACTGGTGGTGCGCAAGGCGCGCTGGCAAGCCCTGGGCGGATTCGACGAGGCCGCCGCCTATGGCGAAGACCACCTGCTGGTATGGGCCGCCCACGCGGCCGGCCTGCCGCTGCAACGCATTCCGGCGCGGCTGCTCACCAGCGCACGCAAGTACCGGCGGCACGGCTGGCTGCACACCACGCTGGCGCACTGGCGGCTCACCGTGAAGCAGGCGTGGCCGGCCTGGCGGCAGCTGCGCGGGAGACGCCGATGAGTATGGCGCTGGCGATCTTCGTCAAGACGCCGGGTCATTCCCCGCTGAAGACGCGGCTGGCGAGCGCCATCGGCGCGGAGGCCGCGACCGCGTTCTACCGGCTTGCCGCCGCGGCGGTCGCCGCCGTGGCGCAGGCCAGCCGCCCGGCGATCACGCCGTACTGGGCGGTGGCCGAGGCCGACGCGCAGGCCCATGCCGCGTGGCCGGATTTTCCCACCCTGTGGCAGGGCGAGGGCGAGCTGGGCACGCGCATGCATCGCGTCTACGACGAACTGCTTGGTCGCCACGCGCAGGTATTGCTGGTCGGTGCGGACGCGCCGCAGCTGACCGCGGCGCTGCTCGCCCGGGCGGCGTCGGCACTGCGCGATCCCGCCGTCGCGTTCGCGCTCGGCGAGGCGCGGGATGGCGGTTTCTGGCTGTTCGGCGGCAAGGCCCCGGTGCCGCTCGCAGTCTGGCAATCGGTGCGGTACTCGCAGAGCGACACCTGCGCCGCGCTGCGGCGCGCGCTGCCTTGCTGCGGCACCACCGTCGACCTGCCGACCCTCGTCGACGCCGACAGCATCGATGACCTCGAACCCGTACGGCAAGCGCTCAGCAGCCTGCCGCAGGCCTTGCCTGCGCAGCGCGTACTCGCCGATTGGCTCGCCGGATTGCTGCGCGCATCGGCGGCGCCTTGAATCCTTTGGCGGCGTGGCCGCCTCCAACCGACAAGGACCGCCCCATGCTGTCGGCCGATGCTCTGCGGGGTGCCCGCACGCCCGCGCCACCCTTATCTTCGGGACAAGACGATGCAACCGTTGCTGCTACTTGCCGTGCTGTTTCTCGCCGCCACCAACGGCGCCAACGACAATTTCAAGGGCGTGGCCGCGCTTTACGGCAGCGGCCGCGCCGGGTACTGGACCAGCCTGGCCTGGGGCAGCCTGACCACGCTGGCCGGCTCGCTGTGTTCGGTGTTCCTCGCGCAGGCGCTGTTGCGGGCATTCACCGGAGCCGGCCTGGTGCCGGCCGCCGTGGCCGCGCAGTTGCCCTTTGCCTCGGCCGTGGCGGGTGGCGCCGCAATCACCGTGGCGCTGGCGGCGTGGCGCGGGCTGCCGATCTCCACCACGCATGCGCTGGTGGGTGCGATGAGCGGCGTGGGCCTGGTCGCAGTGGGGACGGCGGTGCGCTTCTCCACCCTGGGGCATAGCTTCCTGCTGCCGCTGCTGGCCAGTCCCGTGCTGGCGGTCGTGCCGGCGCTCGCGCTCGCCCCGCTGCTGCGCCGGCTGGTGGCCCGGGCGACGGTCGCCCCGGCATGCGTGTGCGAGGCGCCGCTGCCGCTGGCCACGCCCGATAGCGCGATGCTGCGTACG
>NZ_JABFWW010000153.1 GCF_013362045.1 Frateuria sp.
CGGCAGGCCGAGGGCGGGCGGGAAGCAGTCGTGATCCGGCCCGGCGCCGGGCTCGCCGTCGACGAGCAGGCAGAAGATGCGCTCGCTACGACCCAGCTGCCGGAACGCCCGGATCTCCTCGTTCACCCAGCGCGAGGCCGCGGCCGCGGGCGAGCAGATGACGATCAGGTTGGCCGACTGCCGCAGCGCCTGCGTCACCTTGCCGCCCAGGTCGGCGGAGCTGGCCAGTTCGTCGCGATCGCGAAAGATCGGCGCCAGCCGCCGCGTTACCGTGCCGGCGCCGGTCCGCCGGCCCACCAGCCTGGAGGGCACCCGGTAGGTTTCCAGTTGGCGATGCAGCCATTCCGCCCACACCCGGTCGCGGTGGCTGTAGCTGATGAAGGCGCGATAGCGGCACGCCTCTTCATGGGACGCCTGGTTCATGGCGCACGCACCCGGGATCGCGTCGCACAGCCCCCCGGTCGCTGGCGGCGCGCCGAAGCTAGCACCGCCAGCGTGACGGCCGCCT
Organism: Frateuria sp.; assembly: GCF_013362045.1. Taxonomy (GTDB): domain Bacteria; phylum Pseudomonadota; class Gammaproteobacteria; order Xanthomonadales; family Rhodanobacteraceae; genus Frateuria_A. The sequence goes on from NZ_JABFWW010000153.1 coordinate 509, forward strand.
CATGGCGCTGCGTTTCCGAAATGTGCCGTGCAGGCTTGGCACCAAGGAACGTGGGTCGCGCCATGTGGCTGCGATGGCATAGCCGTCAGCCGGTGACTGCTTGCCACGCAAGCGAACGCCACGTGGATCGACCAAGCGGCAATAGATGGCCTCGTGCCTGCGTGAGGATCGGCTAGGTGTCGCGCCGGTCAGCCGATGGGCCGCTGCATGATCTCGCGCAAGCCATCCTGCCAGTCCGGCAGGCTAACGCCGAAGCGCTGCTGGAATTCCGAGTTGTCCAGAACCGACCAGGCCGGCCGACGCGCCGGTGTGGGGTAATCGGCCGTGGCGATGGGCAGCACGCGCGGCACCCGCGCAAGCAGCCCGTGCGCGTGGGCCTCGGCGAAGATCGCTGTCGCGAACCCATGCCAGCTGGTATGGCCGCTGGCGACCAGATGGTGCGTGCCTTGCAGCTGCGCGCGGGCGGCCGGTTCGGCCATCCAACGATCAAGTGCCGCCAGGCTCGCGCGCACGATCAGCGCAGTGGAGGTGGGTGCGCCGTGCTGGTCGGCCACCACCCGCAGTTCCTCGCGCTCGGCCCCCAGGCGCAGCATGGTGCGCAGAAAGTTGTGGCCATGCGGGGCATACACCCAGGCCGTGCGCAGGATCAGGTGGTCGGCGCCGCTTGCGCGCAGCGCTTCCTCGCCGACCAGTTTGCTGCGGCCATAGGCTCCGAGTGGGCCGATTGCGGCGTCGACGGGATAGGGCGCGGTCGCCATGCCGTCGAATACGTAATCGGTGGAGTAATGCATCACCAGCGCATCGTGCGCTGCTGCCCAGGTGCCGAGCTCGCCAACCGCATCGCCATTGATGCGCGTGGCCAGCGCCTCTTCCTGTTCGGCGCGGTCGACCGCCGTGTAGGCGGCGGCATTGACGATGACGTCGGGTCGCACGCGATCGAGCAGCGAGGCCAGTCCGGGCGCGGAGAGATCGGCCACTTCGCCACGGCTGCCGTTCCACAGCGAGCCGTCGCGCGTGGCAACCACCAGGTCACCGCGCGCGGCCAGGCTGCCGTCTTCCACGAAACTGCGGCCCAGCTGGCCATTGGCACCCAGCAACAGGATCTTCATGCGGTGTAGATCGGCAGCCGCTCGGCCGGCACGTCCTTCAGGAACGGCGCGCGGGTGTCCTTGTCCGACAGCAGCGGTGCGCTGACCGGCCAGTCGATGCCGACCTCGGCATCATTCCAGCGGATGCCGGCATCGCCTTCGCGGTCATACAGCGCCGTGCACTGGTAGCTGAAGGTGGCGAACTCGGAAACCACGCAGAAGCCGTGGGCGAAGCCCTCGGGAATCCAGAAATGCCGATGGTTGTCGGCGGTGAGCATCACGCCGGCCCAGCGTCCGAAGGTGGGCGAGCCGTGGCGGATGTCCACTGCCACGTCGTAGACCTCGCCCTCGATCACGCTGACCAGCTTGCCCTGCGGGTTGGGCCACTGGTAGTGGAGGCCGCGCAGCACGCCCTTGGCCGAGCGCGAGACGTTCGATTGCACGAAGCGCCGGTCGATGCCCACCTCGCGGTATTTGGCCTCGTTGTAGCTCTCGTAGAAGAAGCCGCGGGCGTCGCCGAAGACCTGTGGCTCGATAACCAGAGCGCCGGGCAACGAGGTCTCGGTGACTTTCATTCCACGGCGCCCTGCTCAACCAGGGCCTTGAGGTAGGCGCCGTAGCCGGTCTTGGCCAGCGGCTCGGCCAGGCGCAGCAATTGTGCTTGGTCGATCCAGCCACGCAGGTAGGCGATCTCCTCCGGGCAGCACACCTTCAGGCCCTGGCGATGCTCAATGGTCTGGATGAAATTGCCGGCCTCCATCAGTGATTCGTGCGTGCCGGTGTCGAGCCAGGCGTAGCCGCGGCCCAACTGCTCCAGATGCAGGTTGCCCTCATCTAAATAGCAGCGGTTGAGGTCGGTGATCTCCAGCTCGCCGCGCGGAGAGGGTTTGAGCGAGGCCGCATAGTCGCACGCGCGAGCATCGTAGAAATACAGACCGGTGAGGGCGTAATTGGATTTTGGCCTGGCCGGTTTCTCCTCCAGCCCGACCACGCGGCCATTGGCATCGAACTCTGCCACGCCGTAGCGTTCGGGATCGCGCACCCAGTAGCCGAACACGGTGGCGCCATGCTCGCGCGAAGCCGCGCGTAGCAGGCGCTCGGTCAGTCCCACGCCATAGAAGATGTTGTCGCCCAGCACCAGGCAGCT
>NZ_JABFWW010000231.1 GCF_013362045.1 Frateuria sp.
ATCTGGGCGAGCAACTGGCGGCACTCGGCGACCGTCCCCTCGGCGACGACCCCACGCTTCCGGGCAGGCTGCAGCGCAGGTAACGCTGCGCTGGGGCCGTTGGCTCCTTCGGACCAGTGCGCAAGGAAGGCAGCGAGGCCATTCCTAGAATCGCGCGGATGTCAAAGGAGCGTCGATGACGTACAGGACGTTCACAGCGACCACGCATTTCAAGGGCCTGGACGGACTGCGGGCCTTCAGCGTGATCGCGGTGATCTGGACCCACGTCAGCGGTCCGCACGCGATGGAGTTGCTCAGGCACGGCAACAAGGGCGTCGACCTCTTTTTCGCCATCAGCGGGTTCCTGGTCACCACGCTGCTGCTGAAGGAGCGCCGCAGGACCGGCGCGATCTCGCTGCGCGACTTCTACATCCGGCGCACCTTGCGCATCTTCCCGCTGTATTACGCGGTGCTGGCCCTCTACTGCGTGCTGGTGTTCGCCACCATGCGCGGCACGCCCAAGGCCGCGGAGTTCTGGCAGAACCTGCCTGCCTTCGCGACCTACACGTCGAACTGGTTCGTCAGCGCCGAGAACGGCGCCGAGCATGGCGTGACCTTCTACTTCGCCTGGTCGCTCGCGACCGAGGAACAGTTCTACCTGTTCTGGCCGCCGGTGCTGGTGGCGGCGCTGGCCAGTCGTCGCGCCTGGCTGCCTGCGGTCGTCGCGGTCGTGCTGTTCCTCGCGCAGGTGGCGGCCATCCAGGTCCCCGCGCCCGGGCTGGTGCTCACCGCGATCGGCAGTCTGGCCCCGCCCATCCTGTTCGGCGCCATGTTCGCCGTGCTGCTGGACCACAGGCCGACGTTCGACGTTCTCGCGCCGATGCTGGGCCGCCGTGTCGTGCCGCCGCTGGCCACGGCGTTGCTGCTCGCGCAACTGCAACTGGGCGCGCCTGCGCTGGCCATCAGCTTCACGATGGCCGTGCTGGTGGCGAGCATCTGCCTGTGCCAGGACTCGTGGCTGCATCCGGTGCTGGACGCGAGGCCCGTCGCCTTCGTGGGCACCATCAGCTACGGCATGTACCTGATGCACATGCTCGCCGCCAACGCCGTGCGCAAGGTGGCCGGGCACCAGATGGGCCTGGATGTCTTCGCCGGCACGGTGCTGCTGGTGGTGCTGATGGCCTATGCCAGCCACCGCTGGTTCGAGTCGCCGATCCTGCGCTTGAAGGCGCGCTTCACGGGCCGCGGTCGTATTGCCGCGGCGCGCCCTGCTGCTGCAGTCATCACGCCGACGTCGTCGGCCTGAGGGCCTAGGCGCGCTGGTGCAGCGGCGCCGCGTGGATCTCGATGGTGGAGTGCGCGATTTCCGGATGCCGGGCGAGGCGGCGCCGCACCTCGGCGGCATCCAGCTGCGCGTCGCTGGTGAGCAGCGTCAGCGCGCACGCATAGCAGTCGCGGCCGACGCGCCACACGTGCAGGTCGGTCACGCGGTCGCCGCCCGTCTCCACGGCCTCGCGCACCTCGTCGACGATGGCATGGTCCATCTCGCGATCGAGCAGGACCTTGCCGGTCTTCATGATGAGGCCGCGGGCCCAGGAGGCGACGAGCACCGCGCCGACGATGCCCATCACCGGATCGAGCCACCACCAGCCATAGACCCAGCCGCCCGCGAGGGCCAGGATCGCCAGCACCGAGGTCGCCGCGTCGGTCACCACGTGCACGTAGGCCGAGCGCAGGTTCAGGTCCTCGTGGTGCTCGGCATCGGAAGCCGTCGCATGCATGTGGTGGTCATGGTGCGCATGCGCGTGCGCGCCGTGGTGGTGACCGTGGTCGTCGTGGTCGTGGTCGTGCCCGTGGTCGTGGTGGTGGCCATGGCCCGCGCGGGCGAGGATGAGCGCACAGGCGAGGTTGACGGCCAGGCCGAGGACCGCGACGACCAGCGCCTCGCGGTAATGGATCGCCTGCGGCGCCAGCAGGCGCTCCACCGAGCCGAACAGCATCAGCGCGGCGACCACCAGCAGCAGGATGGCGCTCGTGAAGCCCGCCAGCACCTCGATCTTCCAGGTGCCGAACGCGAAGCGCTCGTCATCCTTGTAGCGGCGCGCCGTCGCGTAGGCGAACACGGCCAGCCCGATCGCCAGCGCGTGCGAACTCATGTGCCAGCCGTCGGCCAGCAGCGCCATCGAGTTGAACCAGTACCCCGCGGCGATCTCCGCGACCATCGCGAACGCGGTGATCCAGAACACCACCGTCGTGCTGCGCTCGGCCGCCTCGTCGCCGGTGTGGAAAGCGTGGGACTGGAGCCAAGGGGCGGAAGACGGGTCGTGGTCGGTGGACATGGTGGATCGCGATGCGCGGCACCAATTGTCCGCGACGTCGCAGGTGGGCCACAGCGTGGCAAGGGGGCGGTGCGTTCCTACAGCCGGGGCATCGGCCACTGCCCAGAATGGCCTTTATTCACAGGAGCCGCCATGCAGCAACAGCCACAGCCGACTTCCCCGTCCTTCGCCGAGAACGAGCCCCCAGCCAGCGGCGGCACGCTCGCGCGAACGGCCCGCGCGCTTGCGTCGCGCTTCCTTGGTAGGGCGGCTGATCCGATTGAGCAGCCCTTCCGCGACAGCGACTTCGAAGCGGAATCCGACTTCTTCGGCCGCCCGCTGGGCGAGCACTGACGAGTCTCTGCGCGGCAACGCTCGCAGGGCTCGTTGGAGCCATGTCGACGCCCTCGCGCAGGGACCGGGTGAT
>NZ_JABFWW010000010.1 GCF_013362045.1 Frateuria sp.
CAGCGCGGCGTTCCAGAAGATGTACGGGCGCACTCCCAGCGAGTTCCGGCAGGCGGCACTGCAGCGCTGATCGCTAAAGTTTTCGACAGCGTCCATCATCCGCACAGGGTCTACTTTCTCCACCCCATCCCGGGGTCGACCGGAGAACTGACATGAGCGAGCGAACCTGTGCCGCCTGCGATTACCCCCTGGACGAGAACGCCATCCAGGTGAAGATCGGCGGAAAGAACGTGGAAGTCTGTTGCGATGACTGCGCCGTGAAGCTGAAAGAGGCGCACGCCTCCGCGATGGCGTCGAAGCAACACTGATTGCGTCGGGCGGTGCCGGCCTCGCGGCCGGCCCGCCCGCTCCGCGGGAGCATCCACGGCGGCGGTTCCCGTCGCATCACCACGTTCGAGCAGGGCAGATGGTCGTTCTCCAGGCGACGGTGGCGCGGACGCGTTGCCGGGCCACGGCGGCGAGGGCCAGGGAGGTTTCGCATGATCAATCGCAGGACATTCCTGGGAGCCGCCCTGGGCGCGGCCGGACTGCTCGCGCTGCCTGGCGCGGTGCGCGGACAGCACGCGGCATCGTCGACGGGTGACATGGGCGCGCAAACCTTCCGCGCCTTGCGCCGGTACGCCAGGACGACGTTCGGCGACATCGCCTACGTCGAGCGTGGTGCCGGCCGCGTCGCGTTGTTCCTGCACGGCTTCCCGCTCAACGGCTTCCAGTGGCGCGGTGCGATCGGGCGCCTTTCGCGCTGGCGGCGCTGCATCGCGCCGGATTTCCTGGCCATGGGTTGCACGCAGGTGCGCGACGGACAGCCGGTGGGGCCGGACGCGCAGGTCGCGATGCTGGTCGCCCTGCTCGACACGCTCGCCATCGACCGCGTGGACCTCGTGGCCAGCGATAGCGGCGGCGCGGTGGCGCAGCTCCTGCTGGTGCGCCACCCGCAGCGCGTGCGCACGCTGCTGCTGACCAATACCGATACCGAGCCCGACAGTCCGCCCGCGGCCATGCAACCGGTGATCGAACTGTCCCGGCAGGGCCGCTTCGCCGACGAGTGGCTGGGCAGGTGGCTGCGGGACAAGGCCCTGGCGCGCTCGCCCGAGGGCATCGGCGGCATGTGCTATGCAGACCCCGCGCACCCCACGGACGAGGCGATCGACACGTACTTCAGTCCGCTGCTGTCCAGCCCGCGGCGCAAGGCGCTGGTGCATGCCTACGCCATCGCACTGGCACGCAACCCGCTGCTGGGGCTGGAGGCCGGGCTGCGCCGCAGCCGCGTGCCGGTGCGCATCGTCTGGGGCATGTCCGACACCATCTTCCCGCCCGACGGCGCGGCCTACCTGGATCGCGTGCTCGGCAACTCGCGCGGCGTGCGCCGCCTGCCGCACGGCAAGCTGTTCTGGCCCGAGGAACGCCCCGAAGTGATCGTGGAGGAGGCCTTGCACCTCTGGCACGCGCACGGAGAGGCTGCGTGATGGGTGCGAAGCCAGGCCCCTCGGCTGCGGCCGCCGCGGCTGCCGATCGATCCTGCGGACGCGACAAACACCTCAGTGTGCGTTGGACTGGATGCTCAACCCGGTCATGTCCGCGTGGGTCGCAGGCGCATCGAAGGTGCCGTTCGCCGGGCGTGCACCGTACCCGCCACCGAGACCTTCGTGCGCGATTCTTCGAGTGCATGGGCCCCGCATGCCACCGCCGGTCCGGATGTTTTCCCTCGCTAACCCATCGGAGAGTGTCGTGATTCCACGAAACGAAAAGGCTCGGCAGTTCCATTCCCTGCACGTGCGCGGCCAGCCACTGGTGCTGTTCAACGCCTGGGATGCCGGCAGCGCGCGCGCCGTCGCCGACGCCGGTGCCCGCGCGATCGCCACCGGCAGCTGGTCGGTGGCCGCCGCGAACGGCTTCGCGGATGGCGAGCAGCTGCCGTTCGCGCTCGCGCTGGACAACCTGCGCCGCATTGTCGCCGCGGTGACGCAGCCGGTGACCGTCGACCTGGAAAGCGGCTACGGCGACGCCCCCGACCAGGTCGCCGCCACCGTCGTCGCCGCGCTCGAAGCCGGCGCGATCGGCTGCAACCTCGAAGACAGCTTTCCCGCCGACGGCCGCCTGCGCGAAGCCACCGACCAGGCAGTGCGCCTCGCTGCCGCGCGCCGTGCTGCAGACGAAGCCGGCGCGGCGCTGTTCATCAACGCGCGCACCGACGTGTTCTTCCAGAAGCCGGCCGAGGCGCACGACATGGCGATGGTGGACGCCGCCCTGCACCGCGCCCATGCCTACGCCGATGCCGGCGCCAGCGGCCTGTTCGTGCCCGGCGTAGTCGCCGAACCCCTGATCGCCCGCCTCGCGGAAGCCTCGCCGCTGCCTGTCAACGTCATGGTCGTGCCCGGCGTCCCCGGTCGCGCGCGCCTGGCCGAGCTGGGCGTCGCCCGCATCAGCCACGGCCCTGGCCCGTACCTCGGCGCGATGCGATGGCTGGCCGATGCCGCCAAGGCTGCCATGGCCTGACGGATCGAGGGGAGCTCATCGCCCCGTCGCCCGCTGGCGCGGAATCCAGCCGATGCAGGCGCCTGGCCATGCGCTGCCCGCGTTTCGCCCGTTCCGGTCAGAGGTGCGCCCGCGTGCGCTGTTCTGATCGGCCTTCCTATTGAAGGGAGGGAAGGGCGATGGGCAAGTGGACGCAGACGGTATTGGCCAAGCTGCTGGGCGTCGGCGCGCTGGCGCTGCTGATGCTGATTCCGCTGGAGCAGGTGCGCGGGCTGATCGCCGAGCGCCAGCAATTGCGCGAGAGCGCGATTGCGCAGATCGCCCAGGGCTGGGGCGGGCGACAGGTGCTGGGCGGGCTGGTGCTGGCGGTGCCGACCGAGTGGCTGGTGACCGAAGCGACGGGCCAGGCGCCGCAGGTGCGCACGGGCACCGAAGTGGTGCTGGCGGACAACCTTCAGGTGGATGTGGCGATGGCGGTGCAGACGCGCCGCTACGGCATCTATGGCGCGCCGGTGTTCGTCTCCACGGTGCGCCTCTCCGGCAGTTTCCTGCCGCAGGACCTGGCCCGGGCGCGCCGTGCCAGCCAGGCGCAGTGGCTGGACCACCAGGCGGAGCTCCGCCTGCTGCTCGCCGACCTGCGCGGCCTGCAGCAGGTGAGCGGGCTGACCGTCAACGGCCGGCCTGCACGGTTCCAGTCCTCGGCGCAGGGCCTGGCCGGCTATCCGAGCGTGGTGCTCCCGATCGACCTGCCCACGCTCGGCGACGGCCCGATCAGCTTCTCGATGACGCTACAGGTCGCCGGCATCGAGTCGCTGCAGGTGTTGCCGCTGGCACGCAGTACCGACCTGGCGGTGCGCGCGCCGTGGCGCGACCCGAGCTTCATCGGTGCGATCCTGCCGGCGGAGCGCCAGGTCGACGGCAAGGGCTTTTCCGCGCATTGGCACATGCTCGACCTCAACCGAAGCTATGGCCAGTACTGGCAGGCAGGCGACGCCAGCGCCGAGGCCGTCAGGGCATCGGCCTTCGGCGTGGAGCTTTACCAGCCGGTGGACGCGTACCAGCGCAACGAGCGGGCCGGCAAATACGGATTGCTGTTCATCGCGATGACCTTCGTCGCGTTCTTCCTGTTCGAAGTGCTCAGGCGCCTGCGCGTGCATCCGGTGCAGTACCTCCTGATCGGCGCGGCGCTGGCGACGTTCTACCTGATGCTGCTGGCGTTGTCGGAGCAACTGCCCTTCGGGGTGGCCTACGCCGTGGCGGCCGCGGCGGTGGTGGCGATCGTGGCCGGCTATGCCAGCGTGCTGCTGCGCGCGCGCCGGGCCGGCCTCCTGCTCGGTGGCATGCTCGCGCTGGTCTACACGGTGCTCTACGGCCTGATCGCCGCCGAACAGTACGCGTTGCTGGTGGGAGCGCTGGTGTTGCTGGCGACGGTGGCGCTGCTGATGTACCTCACGCGCCGGATCGACTGGTACGCCTATGCACCGGCGGCGCGGGCGGATGCGCCGCAGGAGCCGCAGAAGCAGGCCTGAGGCGCTCCCGTTACGGCACCGCCGGTTCCATCGGGCTGGCGGTGGCGTTCCTGTGCGGGCGCAACAGCAGGCCGAGCGCAGCCGCCAGCAGGGCGAAACCGGTGCCTGCCAGGAACGCCACGCGGTAGCCGCCGCTGAGCGCTGCCGCGCTGGCTGCGCCGGCCTCCAGCAGGGCGCCGTTGCGGGCGGCGGCAAGGCTGGCGAGGATGGCCAGCCCGAGCGCGCCGCCCATCATGAAGGCGGTGTTGACCACGCCGGAAGCCAGGCCGGAGTCGCGCGGCTCCACATCGTTCATCGCAGCCAGCAGCACCGGGTTGAAGGCGATGCCTGCACCCAGGCCCAGCAGCACCATGCCGGGCAGCACATCGACCGCGAAGTGCCCGTCCACGGGCGCGCGCGCAAACAGCGCCAGCCCGATCGCGGCGACCAGCAGACCGCCGGCCAGCGGGCCACGGATGCCCCAGCGCATCACGATGCGCGCGGACAGGCCCAGCGAACAGCCGGCCATCACCAGGTTCGCCGGCAGGAACGCCAGGCCCACCTGCATCGGCCCATAGCCCAGCACCCGTTGCAGGTACAGCGCGGAGAGAAAGAACCAGGCGAACATCGCCCCCGCCCACAACACACCGACCAGGTTGGCGATCGCCAGGTTGCGCAGGCGGAACAGCTTGAGCGGCACCAGCGGCACGCGCACGCGCGCCTCGATGGCGAGGAACAGCGCCAACAGCACCGCCGCGCCGGCGAGCATGCCCAACGTTCGCGCGGACAGCCAGCCCGCTTCGTTGCCGCCGACGATGGCATACACCGCAAGGATCAGTGCCGCGGTGATGCTGAGCGCGCCGCCCACGTCCAGGTGGCGCCCGCTGCCGCCGCGCGTCGCCGGCAGCAACCGCAGCGAGAGCGCGAACACCGCCAGCCCGATCGGCAGGTTCACCAGGAACACCCAGTGCCAGTTCAGCGTGCTCACCAGCAGCCCGCCGAGCAGCACGCCGACGCTGCCGCCACCGGCGCAGACGAAGCCGTACACGCCCATCGCCTTGGCCCGCTCGGCCGGCTCGGTGAACAGGTCCATGATCAGCGAGAGCGCCACCGCCGTGACCACCGCGCCGCCCAGCCCCTGGATGCCGCGCGCGACCACCAGCCATTCGCGCGAGCCCGCCAGCCCGCAGGCGAGCGAAGCCACGGTGAACAGCACCAGCCCGAGCAGGAACAGCCGGCGGTGCCCGAACAGGTCGCCCAGCCGTCCGCCGAGCAGGAGGAAGCCGCCGTAGGTCAGCACGTAGGCGTTGACCACCCAGGCCAGCGTGGACTCGGAGAACTCCAGGTCCGCGCGGATCGAAGGCAGCGCCACGTTCACGATGGTCGTGTCCAGCACGATCATCAGCACGCCGAGGCACAGCACGGCGAGCGCCAGCCAGCGGCCGTCGCGTGCGGATACGGAAGAATCGGTGGGGGTCGGCAGGTTCAAGCGAGGCCTCCTTCGCGGGCGAGCAGCATGGCAGGAAAGGCGGCCGTTTAGGCGCGCCGCCATGACGACGCGCGAACAGCCCCCGCATCGACAAGCCTGCTTTCGCCCGTCGCCTTTTCCGCGGCATGCGAGAATGGCGGCCCATGAACCTGCTCGCCATCGAAACCAGCACTGAAGCCTGCTCCGTCGCCCTCGTGCATGGCGAGGAAGTGATCGCGCGCAGCGAGCTGGCGCCGCGCCGGCACGCCGAACTGGCGCTGCCGATGGCCGACGCGCTGCTCGCCGAGGCGGGCTTGGGTCGGCATGCGCTCGATGCGATCGCGGTCGGGCGTGGCCCCGGCGCGTTCACCGGCGTGCGGCTGGGCGTGGCGCTGGCGCAGGGCATGGCGCTGGCGCTGGATCGCCCGGTGGTGCCGGTGTCGTCTTTGGCGGCGCTGGCGCTGGAGGCGCCGCAGGACCAGGCGGCGATCCTCGCCGTGATCGACGCGCGCATGGGCGAGATCTACGCCGCCTGCTACCGCCACGACGATGCGGGCGGACTGGTGGCGCTGGACGAGGAGCGCATCTGCGCGCCGGCCGCGCTGGCGCTACCCGAAGCGCCAGCGTGGAACGTGGTCGGCAGCGGCTGGGCGACCTACGCGGAGGTGTTGCGCGGACGCCTCACCGGCACGCTGAAGCACGCCGATGGCGACCGCTATCCGCAGGCCCGCCACGTCGCCGAGCTGGCCGTGCGCGAGTACCGCGCCGGGCGCGCCGTGCCGCCGGAACAGGCGCTGCCTGTGTACCTGCGCGACAAGGTGGCGCTGACGCTGACGGAACAGGGAAAGGCCTGAGCGGGCGCCAGCCCGGCCCCGGATGCCTCGCACGCTCGAATCCCTGCTCGATGAGCTGGAACGGGACCGCAGCTTGCGCGAGCCCGGGCGCATGCGCGAGCGCGGCGAAGCGCTCGATCGCCTCGAAATCCACCGAGCCTGCGGAGCTTCCGGCGAAGGGGCGCCCGGGCCCGCGCAGCTGCGCGAGAGGGTCGAGGCGTTGTGCGCCGGCTTCGAAGCCGTCGACGCCGAACTCCAGCAGCGCATCCGCCGGGACGTCCAGCGGGGCGCGGGCGCGCATGCGCTGCTCGAGTGGGCGCGTTCGGCCGGCCCCGACGGCGACCTCCCGGGCGACGGCTACGACTACCTGGATACGCTGGTCAGCGGCATCCTGCAGATCGAGGAACCGGACATGCCTGCCGCGCCGATGGCGGGGATGGTGTTCTACCAGCCCACCCCGGCGCGGCACATCTTCGGGATGCTCGCCCGCACCGCACTGGACGAGCGCGACGTGCTGGTGGACCTCGGTTCGGGCCTGGGCCAGGTTCCGCTGCTCGCCGCCATCTGCACCGGCGCGCGCTGCGTCGGCATCGAGTGGGAAGCGGCCTACGTCCGCTGCGCCCGGCGGTGTGCGCAGGCGCTCGATCTCGGCCGGGTGACCTTCGTGCAGGGCGATGTGCGCGCGGCCGATCTTTCGGCCGGCACGGTCTTCTACCTGTACACGCCGTTCGAAGGGCGCATGCTGCGCGAGGTGCTGGACAGGCTCAAAGCCGAAGCCGACACGCGCGTGATCCGCGTTTGCACGTTGGGGCCGTGCACCGCGACCGTCGCGCGGGAGCGCTGGCTGCACGGCGAGGACGAGTGGAGGCCTGACCGGCCCGCCGTCTTCCGCAGCACCCGATGATCGGCACGGCGACGGTCACAGCCGCCCGATCGCCAGCTGCACCAGCAGGCTGCTGACGGCCACCGCGATCCACACGCCCAGGCCCAGCAGGATCGGGCGCGGGCCGCTGGCGATCATCCGGCGCAGGTTGGCCGACAGGCCGATCGCGGTGAGCGCGACGATGATGAGGAACTCCGCCGCCTCGTGCAGGATCGGCTGGATCGCCACCGGCACCAGCCCCGCGGTGCGCACCGCCGAGGCGACCAGGAACCACAGGATGAACCAGGGGAAGATGCGCCTGAGGCTGAAGTCGGCGGCGCCTTTTTTCCTCTCGCGCATCGCCACCATCACCGCCAGCGTGATGCACACCGGGATGATCAGCGTGGCGCGGGTGAGCTTGACGATGGTGGCGTAGTCGCCCGCCGCATGGCTGTAGCTGTAGCCGGCGGCAACTACCGAGGAGGTGTCGTTGATCGCGGTGCCGGCCCACAGGCCGAAGCCCAGATCGGACAGGTGCATCAGGTGCCCCAGCAGCGGGAACAGCAGCACGGCAACCACGTTGAACAGGAAAATCGTGGAGATCGCGAACGCGGTATCGTGCTCGTCCGGCTTGATGATCGGCGTCACCGCCGCGATCGCCGAGCCGCCGCAAATCGCGGTGCCCACGCCGATCAGCACCTTGAGCTGGTCGTGCACGCCCAGCAGCCGGCCCAGGCCCCAGGCGGCGACGAAGGAGGCGCTCATCGTGACCAGCGTGACCGACAGCGACTCGAGCCCGGTCCTGGCCACCTGGTCGAGGCTGAGCCCGAAGCCCAGCGCGATGATCGACCACTGCAGCACCTGCTTGCCGGCGAACTGGATGCCTGGCGTGAAGAGCGCACCCGGCGAGATGGTGTTGCGCACCAGGATGCCTAGCACGATGCCGATCACCGGCCCGCCGACCAGCGGCAGCAGCCGGCCCAGCCCCAGCGCCACCAGCGCGATGGCGAGCGCCAGGCCCAGGCCGGGCAGGCGATCGGACAGGGTGGGGGAGGGCGTGGCGGCAAGGGCGTTCATCGGGCGCTCGCGTTGAGGGGCGCGGCCATTGTCGGTGCCGCTGCCGATCAGGAAAACTTTGCATTCCTGATCGCTGCTATAAGATCGGCTGATGCTGAACGTCACGCCCCGCCAGCTCGACGTATTCGTGCAGACCGCGCTGCACGGCAGCCTGCGCGCGGCCGCCGAGCGTGTGCACCTGACCCAGCCGGCCGCCAGCATGGCGCTGGCCGAGCTGGAGCGGCAGCTGGGCGCGCCGCTGTTCGACCGCGAGCGCGGGCGCCTGCGCCTCATCGCTCGCGGCCGCGAGCTACTGCCGCGCGCGCAGGAACTGCTGGAGCGCCATGCGGAGCTGGCGCGCATCGGCCAGGGCGACGCCGAGGCGCTGTCCGGCGAACTGCGCATCGGCGCCAGCAACACGGTGGGCAATTACCTGGTGGGCGAACTGCTGGGCGACTTCGTGCGCACGCAGCCGCAGGTGGCGATCCGCCTGCGTGTCGCCAATACCGACACCATCGCCTCGATGCTGCTCGACCACGCGCTGGACGTCGGTTGCGTGGAAGGCCCGGTCGCGCATCCGCAACTCGAACTCAAGCCCTGGCGCGAGGACCGGCTGCGCGTGTGCGCGGCGCCGGATCATCCGCTGGCGCGCAGGCGATCGCTCCGGCCCGCCGATTTCGCCGGAGCGCGCTGGGTGCTGCGCGAACCCGGCTCGGCCACCCGCGCCACCAGCGAGCGGGTGCTGGCGCAACTGCCGCCGGGCGAGACGGTGCTGGAACTGGACCAGATCGAGGCGATCAAGCAGGCGGTGGCCGCCGGACTGGGCATCGCCTGCCTGCCCGAGGTGGCGCTCACCGACGCGTTGGCGACGGGGCGGCTGAAGGTATTGAAGACACCCTTCCTGGATCTCAAGCGCACGCTCTCGCTGTTGCTGCACCGGCAGAAGTACCGCGGCGCATTGCTGGAAGCGTTCCTGCAGACCCTCTAGGCGGCCGCCGCGGACGATCTTGCCGGCGGGTTCACTGCACCGTCGCTAGCGTCCGCTCGCCATGCCTGCGCGTCCCGTCAAGAACCCGTTCGGCGTCCCGCTGGCCAAGCCGGTGGACGAGGTGCCGGCCGGCGCGCTGGCCACGCTGCGGCGCAAGGCGCGCGACTGCCGTGCCTGCCCGCTGTGGCGCCACGCCACACAGACCGTGTTCGGCCAGGGGCCGGCGGCCGCGCAGGTGATGCTGGTCGGCGAACAGCCGGGGCTGTACGAAGACCGCGAGGGCGCGCCGTTCGTGGGGCCGGCGGGACAGCTGCTCGACCGCGCGCTGGGCGAGGCGGGGCTGGACCGCGCGATGCTCTACCTCACCAACACCGTCAAGCACTTCAAGTACGAGTTGCGCGGCACCGCCAAGCTGCACAAGCGTGCCAACGCCGCCGAGCAGGCCGCATGCCGCATGTGGCTGGCGGCGGAGCTGCTGCGCGTGAAGCCGAAGCTGGTGGTGGGCCTGGGCGCGATGGCGGCGCAGACGATGTTCGGCAACGCCTTCCGCATCACCGCCGAGCGCGGCGTGTGGCGGCCGCTGGACGAGGCGACGCAGGGGCTGGCGACCTGGCATCCGTCGGCGGTGTTGCGCATGCCGGAGGAGGAGCGCCGGCACCAGGCGTTCGACGAACTGGTGGCGGATCTGCGGGCAGTCGCCGAGGTGCTGGAGGGGTTGGAGTAGGACGAAAAGCCTCCCTCTCCCCAACCCTTTCCCCCGAGCTGGCTCGGTGGAAAGGGAGCAAAGCCGGCGAGCTTGCACGATCACCCCTCTCCCCCGGTCCGGCCGGGGGAGAGAGGAGAGGAGGAGACCTTCGCCACACGCTCAATGAAAA
>NZ_JABFWW010000197.1 GCF_013362045.1 Frateuria sp.
GGTGGGCCGAACCACGCCCTGCAAGAGTGGCTTGACCACCATCAGGTAAAAGAACGCCAGGAAGGCGAGCCGCAATGCTGTCGAGCGCGGTGGTGGCGGGCCCAGCCCGCCTGATCGACTACGCGATCACCCGCGGCGGTTTCGGCCCGGCTTCGAGCGGCACCTCGGCCGCGCCTCGATGGCGGCCGTGTACACGGCGTTCGGGCTGGGACTGTTCGCCGGGGCCTGGCTGCGGCACCGTCGTCGGCGATGAGGCCCGGGGTGTGGAGCATGGCACGCCCGTTTCCGCTCCGGCCTGCAGGCCCGCGGCCGTAGCGGATGATCGGTTATTCTTGGTGCATTGCCGCAACCGGTGCGGCGTGAGCTTTCGGTTCGATCGTCTATGAGTGATTCGGTTTCCCTGCAGCCGCGCCCGGCCGGGCCGGCAGAACGCCGCGCCAGCGTGGGCGTGCGCGTGGGCAAGGTGATGGTGGGCGGCGGCGCGCCCATCGTGGTGCAGTCGATGACCAACACCGACACCGAGGATCCGGCCAGCACCGCCAAGCAGATCGCCGAACTGGCGCGCGCCGGCTCGGAGATCGTGCGCATCACGGTGAACACGCCCGCCGCCGCGGCGGCGGTGCCGCGCATCGCCGAGCGGCTGGCGATGATGGGCGTGGAAGTGCCCATCGTTGGCGACTTCCACTACAACGGCCACCAGTTGCTGGAGGCCGAGCCCGCCTGCGCGCAGGTGCTGGCCAAGTACCGCATCAACCCCGGCAACGTCGGCTTCGGCAAGAAGAAGGACAGCCAGTTCGCGGCGATCATCGAGAAGGCGATCCAGTACGGCAAGCCGGTGCGCATCGGCGCCAACTGGGGTTCGCTCGACCAGAGCATGGTCGCCGCGTTGATGGACGAGAACGCAAAGCGCTCGCAGCCGTGGGATGCCGGCGTGGTCGCGCGCGAGGCGCTGATCCGTTCGGCGCTCGATTCGGCCGTGCGTGCCGAGCAGCTCGGCCTTGCGCGTGATCGCATCATTCTTTCCTGCAAGGTCTCCGGCGTGCAGGAGCTGATCGCCGTCTACCGCGACCTGGCCGCGCGCTGCGACTACGCGCTGCACCTGGGCCTGACCGAGGCCGGCATGGGCTCCAAGGGCATCACCGCCTCGGCGGCCGCGCTGGCGGTGCTGCTGCAGGAGGGCGTCGGCGACACCATCCGCATCTCGCTCACCCCCGAGCCGGGCGCGTCGCGCACCGGCGAGGTGATCGTCGCGCAGGAGCTGCTGCAGACGATGGGCCTGCGCGCGTTCACGCCGCTGGTCACCGCCTGCCCGGGCTGCGGGCGCACCACCAGCGAGTTCTTCCAGGAGCTGGCCAAGACCGTGCAGATGCACGTGCGCACGAAAATGCCGGAGTGGCGCGTGATGTACGACGGCGTGGAAAACCTCACCCTGGCGGTGATGGGCTGCGTAGTGAACGGGCCGGGCGAATCCAAGCACGCGAACATCGGCATCTCGTTGCCTGGCAATGGCGAGGCGCCCTCGGCGCCGGTGTTCATCGACGGCGAGAAGGCGATGACGCTGCGTGGGGAGCACATCGCCGAGGAATTCGTCGGCATCCTGGACGACTACGTGGCT
Organism: Frateuria sp.; assembly: GCF_013362045.1. Lineage (GTDB taxonomy): Bacteria > Pseudomonadota > Gammaproteobacteria > Xanthomonadales > Rhodanobacteraceae > Frateuria_A. Next base: position 1,616 of record NZ_JABFWW010000197.1, read on the forward strand.
CGCAAGTACGCCGCACGCGCCGTCTGAGGCGCCGCACTCCGGCACGCGCCGGAGATGTGCGCTGGTTCACGCGTCTGGCGGCCGCGCAGGCAGGCGGAAGACAGCGTGTCGACAGCGCAGCCGCGGTCCGGAAGAATGGTCCTCCAATCGCGCCCAGTGGAGCCTGGCGTGTCCAGCAGCCCTCAGTTCCGTACCGCCTTTTTCTACGTCGCGTTGTCCGCGTTGTGGATCTGGCTGTCCGACCGCGCCCTGGCGTTGTTCATACACGACCCGCTGCGCATGACCTGGGCGCAAAGCGCCAAGGGCTGGTTCTTCGTCACGCTGACCGGCGTGATGCTGTTCTGGCTGATCGGCAGGGATCTCAAGCGCCTGGCCGCGATCAACCAGCAGCTGGTGCAGGGCCATGAACAGGCGTTGCGCGTGCTGGTCTCTGCGATGGACATCCGCCACAAGGAAACCCGCGATCATTCCGACCGGGTGATGCGCATGGCCATGGGCCTGGCCAGGTTGACCGGGATGCAAGGCGAAGAGCTGCTCGCGCTCAAGTTCGGCGCGCTGCTGCACGACATCGGCAAGCTGGCCCTGCCCGACAGCATCCTGATCAAGCCGGGCAGGCTGGACGAGGCGGAGATGGCGCACATGCGCATGCACCCGCAGATCGGCCGCGAGCTGATGGAACAGGTCGACTTCCTGCGCAGGGCCACCGACATTCCCTATGCGCACCACGAACGCTGGGACGGCGCCGGCTACCCGCGTGGCCTGTGCGGCGAGGAGATTCCGCTGGCCGCGCGCATCTTCAGCATCGTCGACGTGTGGGACGCGCTGAGCTTCCCGCGCGTGTACAAGCCGGCCTGGCCCGAGGAGGAGGTGCTGGCCTACCTGCGCGGCGCCGCCGGCAGCCAGCTCGACCCGCACCTGGTGCAGCTGTTCCTGGAGCACTACCCGGAAATCAAGTCGCTGGGCCTCCCCGACGCGACGCTGCCCATGGAGCCCGCGCACTCCTGAATGCGCCGCGCTAGAGGAAGCCGCACGCCGCCCGCGAGCCTGCCTGGCGCCAGTGGGCCGGATCGAACGGCTGCGCGGTCAGCCGGCGCGCCTGGGCGAGGAAGTCCTCGCGCGGGATCTCATGGGCGCCCAGGCCGAGCAGGTGCGGGTTGCTGACCTGCGCATCCAGCAGGGGAAAGCCCCATTCCCGCAGCAGTGCCGCCAGCGCCACCAGCGCGAGCTTCGAGCCTCCGCTGCGCGCGCTGAACATCGACTCGCCGCAGAACAGCCGTCCCACCCCCACGCCATAGATGCCACCGACCAGCAGGTCCCCCTCCCAAACCTCCACGCTGTGGGCATGGCCCTGGGCGTGCAGCGAGGCATAGGCCTCGACGATCGCCGGGCCGATCCAGGTGCCTTGCTGCCCTTGCCGCGGCGCCGCGCAGGCATGCATCACGCGCCCGAAGGCCTCATCCACGCTGACGCGCCAATCCTTGCCGGCCAGCGCGCGGCGCAGGCTGCGGTTGGCCTTGAGCGTGGAGGTATCGAAGACGCAGCGCGGGTCGGGCGACCACCACAGGATCGGCTCGCCCGGGTTGAACCACGGGAAGATGCCGCGCTCGTACGCCGCCAGCAGCCGCCGTGGCGACAGGTCGCCACCGAAGGCGAGCAGGCCGTTGGGCTCGGCCAGGGCATGGCGCGGATCGGGAAAGCGCTCGGGCGAGGCCGGGTCGAGCAGTGGCAGGCGGATCACCGGCAGGCCTCCGCATAGGGTGTGTGCGCGGCCAGCTCGGCGGCGTAGTCGTCGATCCCCTCGGCTTCCAGCGCCAGCGCATTGCGCACGGCTTCGCGGAACTGCGGGTGGGCGAGGTAATGGCGCGAATGCGTACGAACCGGCACGAAGCCGCGCGCGAGCTTGTGCTCGCCTTGCGCACCGGGCTCGAAGCGTTGCAGGCCGTGGGCGATCGCATGCTCGATGCCGCGGTAGTAGCACAGCTCGAAATGCAGGCCGGGCACCTCGACGCGGGCGCCCCAATAGCGGCCGTAGAGCGTGCCGTCGCCTTGCAGGAACAGCGCCATGGCTTCGATGCGCTTGCCTTTCGATGCGGTCGCCACCTGGACGGTGTCGCCCAGTCCGCCCAGCGCGCGGAAGAAGGCGAGCGTCAGCGCCGCGTGGTTGCCCTTGGCGTCGAACGTGGCCTTGTAGAGCGCGTGCACCTGGCGCCATTGGTCGTCGTCCAGATCCTGGCCCGGCAGCACCCGTATCGCCAATCCGCTGGCCTGCACGTGCGCGCGTTCCTGGCGGATGTTCTTGCGCTTCTTGGCCTTGAGTGTGTCCAGGAAATCGCCGAAGCCGGCGTAGCCGCGGTTGTGCCAGTGGAACTGCACGTCCGAGCGCGCGAGCCACTCGCCGTCGAAGGCGGCGAGTTCCTCATCGCCGAGGAAATTGGCGTGCGCCGAGGACAGGCCCAGCCGTTCGGTCTCCGCGCGGATGGCGTGGACCAGCGCCTGCCGCAGGCGCGGCGCGCGTTCGCCGTGGCCGGCCAGCAGCCGTGGCCCCGGCACGGGCGAATAGGGCACCGCGTTGAGCAGCTTCGGATAGTAGTTGCCGCCGGCGCGCTCCCATGCTCCGGCCCAGCTCCAGTCGAACACGAACTCGCCGTGCGAATTGCCTTTCAGGTACAGCGGCGCGGCGGCCACCAGCACGTCGCCTTCGTACAAGCCCAGGTGATGCGCCTGCCAGCCCCACTCCGGGCGGATGCAGCCGGTGCGCTCCAGTGCGTACAGGAATGCATGCGACACGAACGGGTTGGGTTGCCCACGCAGTGCGTCCCAGGTCGCCGCGGGGAGCTCGGCGATGTCGGGATGGAAACGGGCGGTAAGCATCGACTGGGAGAGGGGCTTTGCCGGAGACGCAGACGGCAAGACTAGCGAACTTGCACATCCGACCCAAACGCGCGGACCTGCGGCGGGCATCCGGCTCGTGGCCTCCACGTTTGGAGCGGAGGTTCCATCAGCATTGACTCCGCCATGTTGCACCGCGCCATAATGCGGCTCCTCCAACTTTTGGACGCGCGCGGTGGGCAGGGTCTGGAATTTCAGTGCGGGACCGGCGGCATTGCCGCAGGCGGTGCTCGAGCAGGCGCAGCGGGAGCTGCTGGACTGGAACGGCAGCGGCGCCTCGGTGATGGAGCAGTCGCATCGCGGCAAGCGCTTCATCGCCATGGCCGAGCGGGCGGAAGCCGACCTGCGCGAGCTGCTCGACGTGCCGGACGACTACGCCGTGCTGTTCCTGCAGGGCGGCGCCACCCAGCACTTCGCCCAGATCCCGATGAACCTGGCTGCCCCCGGCGACAGTGCCGACTATGTGGTGAGCGGCCACTGGAGCGAGAAGGCCGCGAACGAGGCGATGCCCTACCTGCGCGTGAACGTTGCCGCCAGCAGCAAGGCCGACGGCTACCTGCACCTGCCCAGGCGCGGCGCCTGGCGGCTCGATCCCGCGGCAGCCTACGTGCACTACACGCCCAACGAGACCATCCACGGCGTCGAGTTCCACGACGTGCCCGAGGTGGGCGACGTGCCGCTGGTGGCGGACATGTCCTCCAACATCCTGTCCGGGCCGCTGGACGTGCGCCGCTTCGGGCTCATCTATGCCGGCGCGCAGAAGAACATCGGCCCGTCCGGCCTGGTGCTGATGATCGTGCGCCGCGACCTGCTGGAGCGGGCGGGGCGACCCATGGCGCGGATCTTCCGCTACGCCGAGCACGCCGCGGCCGGTTCCATGCTCAACACGCCCAACACCTGGGGCTGGTACCTGGCCGGGCTGACCTTCGGCTGGCTCAAGGCACACGGCGGGCTGGCCGCAATGGGCGAGCGCAACCGCGCCAAGGCGGCGCTGCTCTACGCGGCCATCGACGGTTCGGATGGCTATTACCGCAACCCGGTCGACGCGGCCTCGCGCTCGCGCATGAACGTGCCCTTCACCCTGCACGATGCCGCGCTCGACGCGGCGTTCCTGGTCGAATCGGAAGCGGCCGGCCTGCTCGCGCTGAAGGGACACAAGGCGCTGGGCGGCATGCGGGCCTCGCTCTACAACGCCGTGCCGCTGGAGGCGGTGCAGGCGCTGGTGGGGTTCATGCGCGACTTTGCGCGCCGCCACGGCTGAGCCTTCTGCTAATGTTTGGACTTCTATACGGCTGGACACCCGAATGAACGACCCGAAGGCCTCGCTGGGCCAGGTGCGCGACCGCATCGACAGCATCGATCGCCAGATCCAGGAGTTGATCTCCGAGCGCGCCAACTGGGCGCAGGAGGTCGCGCGGGTGAAGGGTGAGGGCCTGTCGGCGATCGACTATTACCGCCCCGAGCGCGAGGCGCACGTGCTGCGCATGGTGGTCGACCGCAACAAGGGGCCGCTGTCGGATGCCGAGATGGTGCGGCTGTTCCGCGAGATCATGTCCTCGTGCCTGGCGCAGGAAGACCCGCTCAAGGTCGGTTTCCTCGGGCCCGAGGGCACCTTCAGCGAGCAGGCGGTGCGCAAGCATTTCGGCCACGCCGCCTACGGCCTGCCGCTGGGCAGCATCGAGGAGGTGTTCCAGGAGGTCGCCGCCGGCCATGCCGACTTCGGCGTGGTGCCGGTGGAGAACTCGGGGCAGGGCATGATCCAGGTGACGCTGGACATGTTCCTCACCTCCGAGGCGCGCGTCTGCGGTGAGATCGAGCTGCGCGTGCACCAGTGCCTGTTGTCGAAGGCGGCCGGGCTGGGCGAGATCCGCCGCGTGTTCGCGCACGCGCAGTCCCTGCAGCAGTGCAAGACGTGGCTGCGCGTCAACCTGCCCGACGTCGAGTGCGTGGCGGTAAGCAGCAACGCGGAGGCCGCGCGGCTGGCGCGGCATGCGGACGATGCGGCAGCCATCGCGGGCAGGACGGCCGGCAAGGTCTACGGCCTCAAGCCGCTCGCCGAGGGCATCGAGGACCGCGCCGACAACACCACGCGCTTCCTGGTGATCGGCCGCTCGCTGTTCCCGCCCTCGGGCAACGACCGCACCTCGCTGCTGATCACCGTCAACGACAAGCCCGGCGCGCTCTACGACGTGCTGAGTCCGTTCGCCAGGCACGGCGTGAGCATGAACCGCATCGAATCGCGCCCGGCGCACACCGGCAAATGGCAGTACGCCTTCTTCATCGACGTTTCCGGCCACATCGACGACGCGCCGCTGCAGGCGGCGCTGAAGGACATGGGCCCGGTCGCCACGCAGGTGCGCGTGCTCGGCTCCTACCCGGTGGCGCTGCCGTGAGCGGCGCCAGCGATGCGGCCTGGCGCCTGGACTGGATCAGCCGCCCGGCCGGGCCGCTGCGCGGCACGCTCGCGGTGCCGGGGGACAAGTCCGTCTCGCACCGAGCACTGATGCTCGGCGCGCTGGCCGAGGGCGACTCGCACATCCGCGGCTTCCTCGAAGGCGAGGACACCCGCGCCACCGCGGCGGTGTTCGCGCAACTAGGGGTGTCGATCGAGACACCCGCGCCCGGCGAGCGCCTGGTGCATGGCGTTGGCCTGCATGGCTTGCGTGCCGCCGGCCGGCCGCTCGATTGCGGCAACGCCGGCACCGGCATGCGATTGCTCACCGGGCTGCTCGCGGGCCAGGCGTTCGATTCCACGCTTGTGGGCGATGAATCGCTGTCGCGCCGGCCCATGCGCCGGGTCACCGAGCCGCTGGAGCGGATGGGCGCGCGCATCGACACGCGCGAGGGCCTGCCGCCGCTGCATCTTCATGGCGGCCGGCGCCTGGAGGGTATCCGCTACGAATCGCCGGTGGCCAGCGCGCAGGTGAAGTCCGCGCTGCTGCTGGCTGGGCTCTATTCGCAGGGCGAGACCGAAGTGCTCGAGCCGCACCCGACCCGCGATTACACCGAGCGCATGCTGGCCGCGTTCGGCTGGCCGATCGACTTCGCCCCCGGCCGCGCCCGCCTGGCCGGCGGCTACACGCTGCACGCGACCGACGTGCAGGTGCCGGCGGATTTTTCCTCGGCGGCGTTCTTCCTCGTCGCAGCGAGCCTGGCGCCCGGCTCCGACCTGCTGCTGCGTGCGGTTGGCCTGAATCCGCGCCGCACCGGCCTGCTGCAGGCCCTGCGCCTGATGGGGGCCGACATCGAGGTGCTCGACGAGCGGGCGAGCGGCGGCGAGCCGGTCGCCGACCTGCGCGTGCGCCATGCACCGCTGCACGGCGTCGAGCTGCCCGAGGCGCTGGTGCCGGACATGATCGACGAGTTCCCGGCGTTGTTCGTCGCCGCGGCCGCAGCGCGTGGCACCACGGTGATCCGCGGTGCGGCCGAACTGCGCGTGAAGGAATCCGACCGCATCGCCACGATGGCCGCCGGCCTGCGCGCGCTGGGCGTAACGGTGCAGGAGACGCCCGATGGCGCCGAAATCGCAGGCGGCACGGTGGGTTCGGGCACGGTCCAGGGTCACGGCGACCACCGCGTGGCGATGAGCTTCGCCGTCGCCGGACTGGTCGCAGACGAAGGCGTGCGCGTCGAGGACTGCCGCAACGTGGCCACCTCGTTCCCGGGTTTCGTGGAACTTGCCAACGGTTGTGGCTTCGCGCTGGCGGAGGCGTAGCGCGGCTTTTGCTTTCTCCCCCATCGGGTCTCGCGGATGGACAGGCATTGCGTTCGACCGCGCGCCGGATGCTAGGCTCGCCGCTTTCCAATCACGCGACACGCCATGTCTGCAGCTCCGCCTTTCATCGTCGCCATTCCCGCCCGCTACGGCTCGACCCGCCTGCCGGCCAAGCCGCTGCGTGTCATCGGCGGTGTGCCGATGGTCGTGCGCGTGGCCCAGCGCGCGCTGCAGGCCGGCGCGAGCCGGGTGGTGGTGGCGGTGGACGACCCGCGCGTCGCCGAGGCGCTGGCCGGGCAGGGCGTGGATATCTGCATGACCCGCAGCGACCATGCCTCCGGCAGCGATCGCCTGGCCGAGTGCGCCGCGCACTACGGCTGGCCGCACGACGCCATCGTGGTGAACCTGCAGGGAGACGAGCCGTTCGCACCAGCCGCCGGCATCCGCGAGGTGGCGCGCGCGCTGGCCGAGGACGACGCACCGGTGGCGACGCTGGCCACGCCCATCCAAGACGCGCACGAGCTGTTCGATCCCAACGTGGTCAAGCTGGTGCGCGATGTGAACGGGAGGGCACTCTACTTCAGCCGCGCGCCGCTGCCGTGGGCGCGCGATGCGTTCGCCATCGACCGCGAGGTGTTGCCGCAGGCCATGCCGTTCCTGCGCCACATCGGCATCTACGCCTATCGTGCCGGTTTCCTTGGCCGCTACACCGACCTGTCGCGCACGCCGCTGGAGCAGGCCGAATCGCTGGAACAGCTGCGCGTGCTCGAGCACGGCTTTCCCATCGCCGTGCGGCTGACGCCCGAGCCGTTCCCGCCCGGCATCGATACCGAAGCCGACCTGCAGCGTGCCGAGCGCTGGCTCGCCACCCAGCGATAAGCCGCAGGGTGGGCTTCGGCCCTCCAGTTCCTCCGGGGCCATGGCAGGTGGGCTGAAGTCCGCCCTACAGTCGATCGCGCCTTCGCCGGAACGGCTAGAATTCCCGCATGCAGTCGTCCCATGCGCCGCCCTTCGACGGCAAGGCCTTCGTCCAGACCCTGACCACCTCGCCCGGCGTCTACCGCTATTTCGACGCCGACGGCGAGCTCCTGTACGTGGGCAAGGCAGGCAATCTGAGGAAGCGCGTCGGCAGCTACTTCCTCAAGCCGCGGATGGAGCCGCGCATCAGCGCGATGATCGCGCAGATCGCCCGCTGCGAGACCACCGTCACGCGCACCGAAGGCGAGGCGCTGCTGCTCGAGTCGCAGCTGATCAAGTCGCTCAAGCCGCGCTACAACATCCTGCTGCGTGACGACAAGAGCTACCCATACATCTACCTCTCCGGTGGCGAGGACTATCCGCGCCTGGCCTTCCACCGCGGCGCGAAGAATCTGCCGGGGCGCTTCTTCGGGCCTTACCCGAGCGCCTTCGCCGTGCGCGAGAGCCTCAACCTGATGCAGAAGCTGTTCAAGGTGCGCCAGTGCGAGGACAGCTATTTCCGCAACCGCTCGCGCCCCTGCCTGCAGCACCAGATCGGCCGCTGCACGGCCCCCTGCGTGGGGCTGGTCGGCGTGGAGGACTACGCGGCCGACGTGCGCCATGCGCAGATGTTCCTGGAGGGGCGCAGCAGCGCGGTGATCGACGAACTGGCCGTGGCCATGGAGCACGCCGCCGCCGCGCTCGACTTCGAGCGCGCAGCTGCCCTGCGCGACCAAGTCGCCGCGCTGCGCAAGCTGCAGGCGCAGCACCACGTGCAGGGTGCCAGCGCGGACATGGACGTGATCGCCTGCCGCATCGAGGGCGGCATGGCCTGCGTGAGCGTGCTGTTCTTCCGCAACGGCATCAGCCTGGGCACGCGCGACTTCTTCCCGCGCCTGCCGCTGGATGCCGAACCCGCCGACGTGCTCGCCCAGTTCGTGGCGCAGTACTACCTCGAGCGGCCGGTGCCGCGCGAGCTGATCCTGGGCGAGGCGGTGCCGGACCAGGCGATCCTCGCCGAGGTGCTTGCGCAGCAGGCCGGCCACGCGGTGGAGATCAAGTCCAGCGTGCGCGGCGAACGCGCGCGCTTCCTGCAGATGGCCGAGCGCAACGCGCAGGCCTCGCTCACCTCGCGCCTGGCCAGCCGGCAGACCCTGGGCGCGCGCTTCGAGGACCTGCAGAAGCTGCTTGGATTTCCCGAGCCGCCGCGAAGGATCGAGTGCTTCGACATCAGCCACACGATGGGGGAGGCGACGGTCGCCTCCTGCGTGGTGTTCGGGCCGGAAGGGCCGGAGAAATCGCACTACCGCCGCTTCAATATCGCCGGCATCACGCCCGGCGACGACTACGCCGCCATGCACCAGGCGCTCACCCGGCGCTTCCGCAAGGTGGCGGCGGGCGAAGGCGCCAGGCCCGACGTGCTGTTGATCGACGGCGGCGGCGGCCAGGTGGCCCAGGCGCTGGACGTGCTGGCTGGGCTGGGCGTCGGCGGCATCGAGGTGGTGGGCGTGGCGAAGGGGCCGGGCCGTCGCGCCGGCGAGGAAACCCTGGTGCTGGCCAGCTCCGGTCGCGAGATCCATCCTGGTCCTGCCTCGCCCGCGCTGCACCTGGTGGCGGCCGTGCGCGACGAGGCGCACCGCTTCGCCATCAGCGGCCACCGCAAGCGGCGCGAGAAGGCGCGCGAGCGCAGCGTGCTGGAGGACGTGCCGGGCATCGGCGCGCGCCGCCGCGCGGCGCTGCTCAAGGCCTTCGGCGGGCTGGCCGGCGTGGAGGCGGCCGGCGTGGAGGAACTGGCGTCGATCAAGGGCATCGACCGCGGCCTGGCCGAGCGCATCTATGCCGCCCTGCACGGGTAGCCTGCAAAACCCTGTGCGACACTGACTTCGACCACCGACGGAAAGGACCATGCGCATCAACCTCCCCACCTGGCTGACCCTGTTCCGCGTGGCGTTGCTGCCGGTGATGGTGGTGGTGTTCTACTGGAAGTTCACCGGGCACAACATCACCGCCGCGGTGGTGTTCCTGCTGGCGGCGATCACCGACTGGCTGGATGGCTACCTTGCGCGCAGGCTCAACCTCACGTCGGCCTTCGGTGCCTTCCTCGACCCGGTGGCCGACAAACTCATGGTCGCGGTCACGCTGTTCCTGCTGGTCGAATCGCACCGTGGCGGCTGGTCGGGCATCCTGATGGCGGTGACCGCGGCGATCATCGTGGGCCGCGAGATCAGCATCTCGGCGTTGCGCGAATGGATGGCCGAAATCGGCATGCGCGCCACGGTGAAGGTCGCCTTCGTCGGCAAGCTCAAGACCGTCATGCAGATGATCGCGCTGGTGGTGCTGATCGTTCAGCACGAGAAGAGCGCCGAGGCATTGCGGCTGTACCACATCGGCGAAGCACTGCTGGTGATCGCCGGCGTGCTCACGATCTGGTCGGGCCTGCATTACCTGCGTGCGGCCTGGCCCATGCTGCGCGGCGACCCGCCCAAGCAGCCCGGCAAGGGCACCGGCGCGGAAGCTTGACGGGCCGGTTTTCGCCGCTAAAATGCGCGGCTCCGATGCGGGAATAGCTCAGTTGGTAGAGCACGACCTTGCCAAGGTCGGGGTCGCGAGTTCGAGTCTCGTTTCCCGCTCCAGTTTCTCTCTCGAAGCCCCGGTCCTGCCGGGGCTTCGTCGTTTGGAGCGGGCATCGGCGGCACGCGGAAAACGCGCGCAAGGCCTTCACATCCGGCCGCGTTCTGCTATGCTTTCCGACTCTGATGCGGGAATAGCTCAGTTGGTAGAGCACGACCTTGCCAAGGTCGGGGTCGCGAGTTCGAGTCTCGTTTCCCGCTCCAGTTCCTAAACCTCGGACCACCGGGGTTTTGTTTTTTGAGCGGACCGCGGCGACGCGCTCCGTGCGCGATGGCCAGGTGGCAGAGTGGTCATGCAGCGGCCTGCAAAGCCGCGTACGCCGGTTCGATTCCGACCCTGGCCTCCATTGCGCGCTCATCGAAGGCCCGCCACCGGCGGGCCTTTTTTATTGGTCGTAGCCTTCACGTCTGGCCCCGAGTCCGCCGTTCGGCGTGCGGAGAGTAGGTAGGCCAGATGCCTGCTGCTACGATGCCACGGCTCCGCCCGGATGGCGAAACTGGTAGACGCAAGGGACTTAAAATCCCTCAGCCGCAAGGCTATGCGGGTTCGATTCCCGCTCCGGGCACCAAACCGTTCGCAGCTTCGGTTCCGATCACTCGGCCTACAGCCAATGACCCAGCAGCCAATGCCGAACCTACACCCCGGTGGCGCCACCGGTTTGGCCGGGGAGGTCGAACGGGCTGCCGAACCACCGGAGCCCCGGCCAGGGCATCTGGTCGTCCTGCTGGTGGAGGACGATGCTCTCATCCGCATGGATGCAGCCGAGATGCTCCGGGAGCTGGGCCATGAGGTGCTCGAAGTCGAATACGGTCCCGATGCCCTGGCAGCGCTCCAGGGGCGCCATGTGGACGTGCTGGTGACCGACGTGGGGCTGCCCGGCATGTCGGGCATCGAGCTTGCGCGGCGGGTCCGCCAGCTGCGGCCCGGCATCGGTTTGATCTTTGCCACGGGCGATACGGAGCTGGAAGGCAAGGAGGCATGCAGGGACGCGGTGTTCCTGTGCAAACCGTACGACGCTGCGAGCCTCGCCAGGAGCGTTCACCGCACGCTGACCGGCCGACAGGAGCAAAGTGGATGCAGGTGCCCGGGATCCCCCAGGCCCTAGCATCGCCACGTACGCGCATCACCAAAAAAAGCACCACGCTTGCGCGTGGTGCCGGCGGGCTTCCGTGAATTGGTGGAGGTGGCGGGAGTCGAACCCGCGTCCGAAGGCGCTTGACGCCCGGTACTACATGCTTAGCTCACCGTTGGATCTCGTCCCGCGACAGCACGGCGTGCGAAGCGCATCGAAGGACCAGCCTGCTTGATTTGACCCTGGCCGACAGGCGGCGGCTTCGGGCGATCCCGTGATGATGACCCTACATCCACGAGCACAGGCACAAGTGGGTTCGGGGCTAGGCCTTAAGCGGCCAGAGCGTAGTTGTCGTCGTTGGCAACTATGAGTTTGCGGCTGGATTTACGAGGAAAGCTGCCCCCTCGGCATGCACCAAGCCATCTCACTACCCCCGTCGAAGCCAGGACACCCCCGGGGAAATCTGAGCTGGTCAGTCGAACAATTATATGGGGCCGGCGCGATGCGCTTCAATGCGCGCGCCGGAAGCCGTTCAGGCCTCGCGGTTGTGCGCGCGCATGGTGCGCTGCTTCTCGCGCTGCCAGTCGCGCTCCTTCTCGGCGTCGCGCTTGTCGTGCGCCTGCTTGCCGCGCGCCAGGCCGATCTCCACCTTGACCTTGTTGCCTTTCCAGTACATGGCGATCGGCACCAGCGTGTAGCCCTTGCGCTCGACCGCGCCGATCAGCTGGTCGATCTCCTGCTTGTGCAGCAGCAGCTTGCGCGTGCGCCGGTCCTCGGCGATCACGTGGGTGGAGGCGCTGATCAGCGGCGGGATCGAGGTGCCGACCAGGAAGATCTCGCCCTTGAGCACCACCGCGTAGCCGTCGCCGAAGTTGATCCGTCCGGCGCGCAAGGCCTTCAGCTCCCAGCCCTGCAAGGCGATGCCGGCTTCGTAGCGCTGGTCGATGTGGTACTCGTGGCGGGCGCGCTTGTTGAGCGCGATGGTGCCGCCGGCGTGCTTGTCCTTGTCCTTCGCTTTTGCCATGTCCGCTAGACTTGCGCCTTTGCGGATGCGCGGTGAAGCCGGCGCATCCGGAATGATGAAAGAGGTCACCGTGATCGAAATCCGACGAAGCGCCCTGGTCAACTACACGCCGGCGCAAATGTTCGATCTGGTCAACGATGTCGAAGCATACCCAAAGCGCTTCTCCTGGTGTGCCGGCGCACACGTGCTCGAGCGCGAAGGCGACATGCTGGTGGCGCGGCTGGACCTGAAGTTCGCCGGCCTGCGGCAGAGCTTTACCACCCGCAATACCACCCAGCCTCCGCATCGCCTTCGCATGCAACTGGTGGAGGGGCCATTCCGCCGTCTGGATGGACTGTGGGAATTCGTCGCGCTGGGCGAGCGCGGCTGCAAGATCGCCTTCGCGCTGGATTTCGATTATGTGGGCCTGGGCGCCGGCGCCATCAAGCTGGGCTTCCAGGGGCTGGCCACGCGTATGGTCGAGGATTTCAGCCGCGAGGCGCAGCGCACCTATGGCTGAGATCGCGGTGGAGGTCGTGCTTGCGCTGCCGGAGCGCGTGCTGCTGCGGCGCGTGGTGCTGATGGCGGGCGCCACGGTGGCCCAGGCGGTTGCTGCCGCAGGTTTCGGAGACGACGGGGTGCAAGTTGATCCCCAGCGGCTGGGCATCTTCGGTCGGCGCGTAGCACCGGACCATATCCTGCACGATGGCGACCGGGTGGAAATCTACCGGCCGCTCACGCTCGATCCCAAGGATGCGCGGCGCCGCCGCGCCCGCGGCCACTAGCGCAGCGATCAGGGCGTGCCGCTGCCGCCCGGGTTGCTGGAGCCGCTATCTTCGCCGCCGTTCTTGCTCTTGTCGCCCTGGGTCTCATCGACCGGGTAGGTCGCGTGGTACTTCTTGCTGTCCTTGAGCATCTGCTCCGCATCCTGCGCGAAGAAGTCGCCCTCGGTGCGCACCAGGGTGTCGTTGTTGAAGGTGAGCGTGAACGTGCGGATCTTGATCGCGCCGCCGCGGTGCTGCTGGGTGGACACGTAATCCCAGCGGTTGTCGTTGAATGGCGTGTGCACCGAAGGGGAACCCATCAGCACCAGCACCTGGTGCTTGGTCATGCCGGGCTGGAGCTGATCGACGAGCTTCTTGTCGAGGACGTTGCCTTGCTGCACGTCGGGAACATAGACCAGTCCGCAGCCCGCCAGCGAAAGCGCCAGCATGGCCGAACCGAGCGTGCGAATCAGCTTGTGCATGCGTGTTTGCGTCCAGATCGTAAAGGTGTCGGATGATACACTAACGGCCTTGGTGCGCCGTGCTTGGAACTTGCTATGGAACAGGAAACCAGAGAGCTGCGCCGGGTCGGCCTGAAGGTCACCCATCCGCGCATGCGGATCCTGCAGATCTTCGAGGAGGAGGGCGTGCAGCACCTCACCGCCGAGGACGTCTACAAGAAGCTGCTCGCGGACCAGGAAGACATCGGACTGGCCACCGTCTACCGCGTACTGACGCAGTTCGAGGCCGCGGGCATCCTGGTCAAGCACAACTTCGAAGGCGGCCACGCCGTCTACGAACTCGACCGCGGCAAGCACCACGACCACATGATCGACGTAGACACCGGCAACGTCATCGAGTTCGTCAGTGAGGAAATCGAGCGGCTGCAGCAGGAGATCGCCGCCAGGCATGGCTACGTGCTGGAGGACCACAGCCTGGTGCTGTACGTGCGTTCGAAGGGGAAAGGGCGCTGAGCCGCAGCCTGAACAGCTGAAGAGCGGGAGCTTCCCTCCCTAACTCCAGTCCGGCCATGGCAGGCGGAGGTCGAAGGCAGGCAAAAAAAAGCCGCGGGAGGACTCCTGTCCACCCACGGCTGATCCGGTACCACCTGACGCCCCGGCCTGTGCGAATTGCTCGCTTGCCTGGATGCGCCGCTGGTATCGGCGGAACGGCATCCTGCCGTTCTTCGTGGCCACCGTCCCCACGGTGACCACGGCACGCCATCTTGCGATGGCGGCTCCCCCACATCGATGGACGGATGCTAACGATGTGTTCACGACCGCGGTATTGGAAAAATTCCTAGGCGAGGCGCCCTGGATCGCGCCCTGGCATGTTGCCCCGCAACAAAATCCGCAGATGCACGCCCTGATGGTTCGGCCGCAGCCGGAACAGGCCGCCCAGCGAGGTGACGCGGTCGCGCATGCCTTGCAGGCCGCGCCCGCCGCGGGGCAGGCGCGTGGGCAGGCCGACCCCGTCATCGCGGATGTCGAGCAGGGCCAGCACGCCGCCGTGACGTTCGCCGATGCGCAGGCGCAACCGGAATTCGCTGGCCTGCGCGTGCTTGACGGCATTGGTGGCGCTTTCCTGCACCAGCCGGTACACCGCGGTTCGGGTGTCCTCGTCGAGCAGGCGGGGATCGCCGCGCATGTCGGTATGGAAGGCGATGCCCGCCGTGGTCAGCAGGTCGCGGATAGGGCCTTCATCCAATGCCCGCAGCAGGCCGAATTCGTCGAGCACGGCGGGCCGCAGGTCGTCCAGCAGCCGGTGCAGCGCACGTCGCATGTAGCCCAGGATGGTGTTGATCGAGACGCTGATGTCTTCCAGTCCGGCCTGGCGCAGGCGCACCTGGGCTAGCTTCATGTGGGTCTGGATGGCGGTGATGTTCTGGCCAAGCTCGTCGTGCAGTTCGGCTGCCATGTGCCGCCGCTGGCTCTCTTCGGCCTGCAGGTTGCCGCGCGCGGCATCGCGCAGCTGGCGGGCGAGCTGGTCGAGGCGGCGGTTGACTGCGCCGAGGTATACGTTCTGCTCGGCCACCCTCTCGCTGCTGCGGCGCAGGGCATCGGTCGCGGCGCCGAGCATCAGTGCGCCGGTGCCTGCCACCGCCAGGAACAGGTAGCCCGCCGCGTTCTGCGGGTGGCCGGGCTGGTGGTCCACCGCAGCCATTCCCAGGCAGGAGACCAGCATGGCCAGCGTGGCACCGCGCCAGCCGTGCCGGAAAGCAAAGAACAGCACCGGTGCCAGCGAGAGCACACGGGCGAACTCCGGCTGCGGCGCGGCATGCTCGGAAAGCATCAGCAGCAGGGCCATGGCCGGCAGCATCACCAGCAGCCCGTCCATCAGCAGGCTTGCCACCATCTTCCGGTTGGGGTGTGCGCGCAGCAGCATGATCGCCAGCGGCGCGACCAGCAGGACGCCCAGGTAATTGCCCAGCAACTCCCGCCCGAGCGCACGCACCATCGCCGCGGGGTCGGTGTTCTCATGCAACAGCGCCAGGATCACCGCATCCGCGGCCGCCACCGCACCGACCACCAGCACCGCCGAGAGCAGCAGGCGCGTGGCTTCTTCCGGATCGCGCAGGCTGGCATGCAGGTTGACCCGGCGCAGCAGCCACAGGCTTATCATCATCACCAGCGGCTCGGGCAGGTCGCCGACGGTGAAGGTCTCCCACACTGCCGGCGGGCCGGAACGCAGGTCGAGAATGAGGGTGACTGCCAGTTCCAGCCCCAGCAGCCAGAGCCACTGGCGCACCGGTACGATCAACAGGGCGGCGAAGCGCAGGCCGAAAGGCAGCATCCAGTAGGGTTGCTGGGTAGGCAGCAGGGCCAGCCAGAGCGATACGTAGACCACGCCCAGCAGCGGGCCCGAGTCGGGCAGGGAGAAAGGCTTCGATCGCATGCGCGGATGGTACATGCCCCTATCGCCTGCCCAGCGCGCGGGCAGCCCCGCGGGCGGCCGCGGCCCCACTTCTTATAAACTCCTCGGGCTGGGCAACGGCGCCGGGGGGCGCCTGAAGCGGGCGTGCCTTCGGGCGGCCGCTGCTTTGCCCGAAACCTGGAAGTCAGTGGGGCAGCATGTACAGCATCGTTTTGGTTGACGACCACGCCATTGTCCGCGAGGGGTTCAAGCGGCTGATCGAAATGGAGCCGGACCTCGAGGTCATTGCGGAATGCCGCTGCGCGGATGACGCCGTCGAAGCGATCAACCATCGCCGTCCTGACCTGGTCGCGCTGGATCTATCCCTGCCCGATGGCAGCGGCCTGCCCTTGATCGAGCATCTGCACAGCCTGGTGCCGGACACGCACATCGTCGTGCTCAGCATGCATGACGGTGAACCGTACGTGTCCGAAGCGCTGCGCCGAGGCGCCAGCGGCTACGTCACCAAGGGTGCCGCGCCGGAGGAACTGGTGGCGGGCCTGCGCCAGGTGATGCAAGGCGAGACGTTCCTCAGTTCCGACCTGCGCCAGCGTCGCGCCGAGCGGCCCAGCGAGGCGCTCGATCCGGTCAACCGGCTCACGGCGCGCGAGCGTGAGGTGTTCCTGCTGCTGGCTGCCGGCAAGGCGCCCAAGCAGGTGGCCGCGGCGCTGGGCGTCGGCCAGAAGACGATCTACATCCATCGCGCCAGCCTGATGGGCAAGCTGGGTGCGGGGTCGGAACTGGACCTGTACCGGATGGCGAGCGAGCGCGGGTTGTTGTCCGAGCGCAAGAACTGACCGACGCGGAGCGCAGGGTGGGCTTCCGCCCACCGGCGCTGATCCACCAAGGTGGGCCGAGCCACTCCATCCAGCCTTGCATCAGGCGCTTTGCGCGCGCTCCAGCATCTGCTTGGCGTGGGCGCGGGTTTCGCGGGAGATTTCCACGCCGCCGAGCATGCGTGCCAGTTCGTCGCGGCGGCCGGCGGCATCCAGCTTGTCGATCTGCGTGCGGGTGGTGTCGCCATCGCTGTGCTTGCTCACGCGCAGGTGGGCGTGGCCTTGTGCGGCGACCTGCGGCAAGTGCGTGACGCACAGTACCTGGCGTTCGGCGCCCAGCGCCCGCAGCTTCTGCCCGACCACTTCGGCGACCGCGCCACCGATGCCGGTGTCGACCTCGTCGAACACCATGGTGCCGATGCTGTCCTTGCCCAGCGTGGCCACCTCGATGGCCAGGCTGATGCGTGCCAGTTCGCCGCCCGAGGCGACCTTGCGCAGCGCCCGCGGCGGCTGGCCGGGGTTGGCGCTGACCAGCAATTCGCAGCGCTCGCGGCCCTGCGCGTCCGGTTCGCTGCCCTCGGCCGGTTCGAGTTCGACCACCAGCCGCCCGCCGGCCATGCCCAGCTCGGCCATCAGCGCGCTGACTTCACCGCCCAGGCGGGCGGCGGCGTCGCGGCGGGACTGGCTGAGCGCGCCGGCTGCGCTGTCGTACTCGCGTTCCAGCCGCACGCGCTCGCCGGCCAACTTTTCGAGCGCGCCACCGGCGCCTTCCAGTTCGGCCAGCTCGGCCTGCAGCACGGCCAGCCGCTCGTGCAGTTCGGCGGCCGGGAGCCGATGGCGCCGGGCCAGGTCGTGCAGGCGCGCCAGATGCGTGTCGACTTCGGTGAAACGCTCCGGGTCAAGATCCACGTCCTGTGCGTAGCGGCCCAGCCCGTCGGCTGCCTCGCCGAGCTGGATCGAGGCGTTGTCCAGCAGCTCCAGCGCCGGCCCGAGGCGTGGGTCGATCGCGGCGAGCTTGCCCAGCTCCGCATGGGCGCGGCCGAGTGCGCGACGCAGCGCGAACTCGCTGTCGCCATCGAGCAGTTCGACCACGCCGGCGGCGCCCTCGGCCAGCCGGCCGGCGTTGGACAGGCGCTTGTGGCTGGCTTCCAGTTCCGCCAGCTCGACGGGCGGCAGTGACCATTTCTCCAGTTCGGCGGTCTCGTGGCGCAGCAGTTCGAGCCGTTCCTCGCGATTCTCGCCGCCGCTCAGCCTGCGGATGCGCGAGCCCAGCTCGCGCCACTGCGTGGCGAGCTCGCGCATCTGGCCGGCCAGCGCCTCGTGGCCGGCGTAGGCGTCGAGCAGGGCGAGCTGGTGGCTGCGCGAGAGCAGCGCCTGGTGCTCGTGCTGGCCGTGGATTTCCACCAGCAAAGTGGCCAGTTCGCCGAGCTGGCTGGCGTTGGCAGGGCGGCCGTTGATCCAGGCGCGCGAGCTGCCCTCGGCGCGGATGACACGGCGCAACTGGCAGGCGCCTTCGTCGTCCAGCTCCTCGCGCTCGAGCCACGCGCCGGCGTCGGGCAGGGCGGACAAGTCGAATTCGGCTGCCAGCTCGGCACGGTCGCAGCCCTCGCGCACCATCCCGCTGTCGGCGCGGGCGCCGGCCAGCAGCATCAGGGCGTCGACCAGCAGCGACTTGCCGGCGCCGGTCTCGCCGCTGACCACGGTCAGGCCCGGCCCGAAGGCGACCTCGGCTTCTTCGACGACGGCGAAATGGCGGACGTAGAGGGAAGTGAGCATGGACGAGGGGCGAGGAAAGGTCGCGCGATTGTAAGGGCAGGGGCCAGGGGCGAGTAGCGGGCCGCAGCGCCGCGGGCTTTTCTTGCATTCTTCCGCGGCGCACCTTATTTGTGTGCTGTCTCACCATCTGCAACGCGCATGCCTCTTTCCCATGGCCACGACCTCGACGCCCGTGCCCGGCGCCTGCTGCGCACGCTGATCGCGCAGTATCTGGCCGATGGCGAGCCGGTGGGATCGCGCACGCTGTCGCGCTCCTCCGGCCTGGACGTGAGCCCGGCCACCATCCGCAATATCATGGCCGACCTGGAGGAGGCCGGCCTGGTCGCTTCGCCGCACACCTCGGCAGGCCGCGTGCCCACGCCACGCGGGCTGCGCCTGTTCGTCGACAGCCTGATCGAGCTGCAGCCGTTGCCCCGCGAAGAGATG
This sequence comes from Frateuria sp., assembly GCF_013362045.1. Taxonomy (GTDB): domain Bacteria; phylum Pseudomonadota; class Gammaproteobacteria; order Xanthomonadales; family Rhodanobacteraceae; genus Frateuria_A. The sequence goes on from NZ_JABFWW010000197.1 coordinate 20,538, forward strand.
GCGCGGCTCAAGCGCGAGCTGCCGCCCGGGCCCACCACCACCCGCGACCTGCTCGGCAACGTCTCCACCCTGCTCTCGGCGATGACCCACTTCGCCGGCGTGGTGACGGTGCCGCGCCAGGGCGACTTTCCGTTGCGCCACATCGATTTCGTGCCGTTGCCCGACGCGCGCGTGCTGGTGATCCTGGTGTTCTCCGACAACCAGGTGCAGAACCGCATCGTGCAGCTGGCCCGGCCGCTGGACGGCCGCGAGCTGGAGCAGGCGGCCAACTACCTCAACACCCATTTCGCCGGGTTGCGCGTGGACGACATCCGCGCGCATCTGCTGCGCGAGCTGCGCGAGGCTGGCAGCGAGCTGAACCGCTTGGTGGCGAGCGCCACCGAACTGGCTGCGGCCTCCTTCGCGCCGCAGGGTGGCGAGGACGTGCTGGTCAGCGGGCAGACCAACCTGATGGGCTACGCGGAACTGGCCGACCTGGACCGCCTGCGCGAGCTGTTCGAGGCCTTCCAGAAGAAGAACGAGCTGCTGCAGCTGATGGAGGTGTGCGCCCGGGCGCCCGGCGTGCGGCTGTTCATCGGCGAGGAATCGGGTTTTGCCGCGCTCGATGGATGCAGCGTGGTGACTGCCAGCTATGGCGCGCAGGGGCGGGTGCTGGGTGCGATCGGCGTGATCGGGCCGACCCGGATGGCCTACGAGCGGGTGATCCCGGTGGTGCAGGCCACCGCCGGATTGCTCAGCGACGCCTTGAATCGGGCCGCGACGTCCCTATAACCGCCCCGGAGGGCGGGTTTCCCGCAGGTTCTTAACGGTCGGCACGGAGGTGTCGGCCCGTACTTTCGTTTGGGAGTAACGCATGCAGAACAACGAGCAGACGCCAGAGCAGGTGCACGAATCAGGTCCATCGGACGCACCCGGCCTCGACGCCCTGCAGGCCCGGATCGCCGAGCTGGAGGCCAGCAACGCCGAGTTGCGCGAGACCGTGTTGCGCGAGCACGCCGAGCTGGAAAACCAGCGCCGCCGCCTGCATCGCGACCTGGAGCAGGCGCGCCGCTTCGCCAATGAGAAGCTGCTCAACGAATTGCTGCCGGTCTACGACAGCCTGGAGCGCGGCCTGGCCATCGAGGGTGGCGACGCCGCCGCGGTGCGCGAAGGCCTGGCCTTGACCCTGAAGGCGTTGCTGAAGGTGGCCGAGACCCACGGCCTGACGCCGGTCGATCCGCTGGACCAGCCGCTCGATCCCGAGCGCCACCACGCCGTGAGCATGGTCGAGGCGCCTGGCAAGGCGCCGGGCACCGTGGTCAACGTGCTGCAGAAGGGCTATGTGCTGAACGACCGGCTGCTGCGGCCGGCCCTGGTCGCCGTCGCCAGGGACTGACGAAAGCTCCCGTTGCACTGAACACATCGCATCGGAAGCCGCGCCGGCATTGAATCGCCGCCCGCAGGCCTCCATCTGGAAAACCATCGCGGCCGCGGGGGCCGCCTAGAAAACATTTTGGAGCGGAGAGTATGGGCAAGATCATCGGCATCGACCTGGGTACCACCAATTCCTGCGTCGCCATCATGGACGGCAGCACCACCAAGGTGATCGAGAACGCCGAGGGCGATCGCACCACCCCGTCCATCGTCGCCTTCAGCAAGGACAACGAGGTCCTCGTGGGCGCGCCGGCCAAGCGCCAGAGCGTGACCAACCCGAAGAACACTTTCTACGCGGTCAAGCGCCTGATCGGCCGCAAGTTCACCGACGCCGAGGTCCAGAAGGACCTGCACATCGTGCCCTACGGCATCGTGGCGCACGACAACGGCGACGCCTGGGTGCAGACCTCCGACGGCAAGAAGATGGCGCCGCAGGAAGTTTCCGCCAAGGTGCTGATGAAGATGAAGAAGACCGCCGAGGATTATCTCGGCGAAAGCGTCACCGAGGCGGTGATCACGGTGCCGGCCTATTTCAACGACAGCCAGCGCCAGGCGACCAAGGACGCCGGCCGCATCGCGGGCCTGGAGGTCAAGCGCATCATCAACGAGCCGACCGCGGCCGCGCTGGCCTATGGCCTGGACAAGAAGGGCGGCGACCGCAAGATCGCGGTCTATGACCTGGGCGGCGGCACCTTCGACGTGTCGATCATCGAGATCGCCGAAGTCGACGGCGAGAAGCAGTTCGAGGTGCTGGCCACCAACGGCGACACCTTCCTCGGCGGCGAGGACTTCGACAAGCGCGTCATCGACTACCTGGTCGACGAATTCCAGAAGGACCAGGGCATCGACCTGCGCAAGGACCCGCTGGCGCTGCAGCGCCTGAAGGACGCGGCCGAGCGAGCGAAGATCGAGCTCTCTTCCGCGCACCAGACCGAGGTGAACCTGCCGTACGTGACCGCCGATGCCTCCGGCCCCAAGCACCTCAACATCAAGCTCACCCGCGCCAAGCTCGAGGCGCTGGTGGAGGACCTGGTCAAGCGCACCATCGAGCCGTGTCGCATCGCGCTCAACGACGCCGGCCTGCGCGTATCCGACATCAACGAGGTGATCCTGGTCGGCGGCCAGACCCGCATGCCCAAGGTGCAGGAGTCGGTCAAGGACTTCTTCGGCAAGGAACCGCGCAAGGACGTCAACCCCGACGAGGCCGTGGCCGTGGGCGCGGCGATCCAGGGCGGCGTGCTGGGCGGCTCGGTCAAGGACGTGCTGCTGCTGGACGTCACCCCGCTGTCGCTCGGCATCGAGACGATGGGCGGCGTGATGACCAAGCTGATCGAGAAGAACACCACCGTGCCGACCAAGGCCGCGCAGACCTTCTCCACCGCCGACGACAACCAGACCGCGGTGACCGTGCACGTGCTGCAGGGCGAGCGCGAGCGCGCCAGTGCGAACAAGTCGCTGGGCCGCTTCGATCTCTCCGGCATCGATCCGGCGCCGCGCGGCATGCCGCAGATCGAGGTCACCTTCGACATCGACGCCAACGGCATCCTGCACGTGTCGGCGAAGGACAAGAAGACCGGCAAGGAACAGAAGATCGAGATCAAGGCCGGCTCGGGCCTGTCCGAGGAGGAGATCCAGCGGATGGTCGCCGACGCCGAGGCGAACAAGGAAGAGGACAAGAAGTTCCACGAGCTGGTCGCCACCCGCAACAAGGCCGACCAGCTGGTGCACGCCACCCGCAGCGCGCTGAAGGAGCACGGCGGCAAGGTCGGCGCGCAGATCGGCGGCATCGAGGAAGCCTTGTCCGACCTGGAGAAGGTCAAGGACAGCGACGACAAGGCGCAGATCGAGGCCAAGATGCAGAAGCTCGAGCAGGTCGCGCAGGCGCTTTATGCGGCAGCGCAGGGTGGCGCCGGTCCCGAGGCCGGGCCGCAGGCCGCGCCGGGCGGCTCGGCCCAGCCCGACGACGTGGTCGATGCCGAGTTCACCGAGGTCAAGGACGAGAAGAAGTAATCATCGGGTCCGCCGGTGCCGCAACGAAACAGCCCGCCGGCTATCATGTCGCGCGGGCTGTTTGCTGAGCGAGCGGCCAGGATTGGAGCAGGGGTGCAGTTGAAGTCATGAATGCAGCAACGGGCAAGCGCGATTACTACGAGGTGCTCGGCGTCGAGCGCAGCGTCACCGAAGTCGAGCTGAAGAAATCCTTCCGCCGCCTGGCGATGAAATACCATCCGGACCGTTGCCCGGACGATCCCTCCGCGCAGGAAAAGTTCAAGGAGGCCAAGGAAGCGTACGAGGTCCTGGCCGACCCGCAGAAGCGCGCCATGTACGACCAGCACGGCCATGCTGCCTTCGAAGGCGGCATGGGCGGACGCGGCGGCGGCTTCGGCGACATGGGCGACATTTTCGGCGACATCTTCGGCGACATCTTCGGCATGGGTGGCGGCCGCGGGCGCGCACGCCGCGGGGCGGACCTGCGCTACGTGATGGAGCTGGACCTGGAGGAGGCGGTTTTCGGCGTCGAGAAGACGATCGAGATCCCGACCCAGGTCAATTGCCACCACTGCAATGGCACCGGCTCGGCCGACGGCAAGACGGTGCAGTGCAAGACCTGCCACGGCCACGGCCGCGTGCGGATGCAGAACGGCATCTTCTCGATCCAGCAGGCCTGCCCGCATTGCGGCGGCAGCGGCCAGAGCATCGAGAAGCCCTGCAAGGCCTGCCACGGCGAAGGCCTGCTGGAGGAGCGGCGCACGCTTTCGGTGCGCATCCCCCCAGGCGTGGACAACGGCGACCGCATCCGCCTCTCGGGCCAGGGCGAGGCCGGCCCGGCAGGCGCCGAACCGGGCGATCTCTATGTCGACGTGCGCGTGCGCGAGCACGCCATTTTCCAGCGCGATGGCAACGACCTGCATTGCGAAGTGCCGATCCGCTTCGCGCAGGCCGCACTCGGCTCCGAACTCAAGGTACCCACTCTGGAGGGCGAGGTGGCGGTGTCGATTCCGCCCGAAACCCAGACCGGGCAGACCTTCCGCCTGCGCGGTCGCGGCGTGAAATCGGTGCGTTCCGGCAGGGTGGGCGACCTGATCTGCCGGGTCCTGGTGGAGACGCCGGTGCGCCTCACCCGCGAACAGCGCGAGCTGCTGGAGAAGCTGGAGGCCACCTTCGCCGATGGCGACGCCGATACCCACACGCCACGCGCCAAGAGCTGGGTCGCTGGAGTGAAGGAGTTCCTGTCGCGGGTTACTTCATAGCGGGTCTCGTCGCCGCCGGCGGCTCGGCGCATGCAGGCCGGGAGCGATCCGGAATTTCAGAGGCGCCCGTGGTGCGTGCACTCGCACCTCACCCATCGGCACGGTGGGGAAGGCGCCGGCGCTGTTACGCTAGCGACTTTACGCTTGGACCTGCGATGAATCGACCACTCCGCCTGGCCGTCAACGGTGCTACTGGCCGCATGGGCCGCGCGCTGCTCGATCTGCTGCGCGACGACGACCGCTTCGAGCTGGTCGCCACGGTGACCGCGCAGGGCATGCCGCAGTTGGGCGAACGGGCCTACCACGATCGCGCTGAGCCATGCCTGCGTGCCGACTGGCCGCGGGAAGCGCTCGACGTGGTGATCGACTTCAGCGGGCCAGGCGGGCTGACCTCGGCGCTGGCGCACTGCCAAGCACACGGCATCGCGCTGGTCAGCGGCACCACTGGCATCGATGCGGCACTCAAGGCCTGCATATCCGACGCGGCCAAGCGCATCCCGCTGATGCACGCGAGCAACTTCAGCCTGGGCGTGGCCGTGCTTGCGCGGCTGCTGCGGCAGGCTGCTGCTGCCCTGCCGGACTGGGACCTGGAGATCATCGAGGCGCACCACGGACGCAAGCTCGACGCACCTTCCGGCACCGCGCTCTCGCTCGGCGAAACGGCCGCCGCCGCGCGCGGTACCACCCTGGCGCGCGATGGCGTGACGGGCGGACGCCAAGGCGCGCGTCGCATCGGCGGCATCGGCTTCGCCGTGGTGCGCGGCGGCGACATCGTCGGCGAGCACTCGGCGCTGTTGATCGGGCAGGGCGAACGCGTGGAGCTGGGGCATCGGGCCACCGATCGGACGATCTTCGCGCGCGGCGCCATCGAGGCAGCGCATTGGCTGTGTGGCCAACCGCCCGGCGCCTACGACCTGGACGCCTTGCTGGCACAACGCCTGGCCTAGAGCGCTTGCGTCGGTGGCCCCGCGCTTGTTGCGCGGGTGTGGGGCCGCTACCATGCACTGGTTGTCATTGGGGAGTAGCCATCCTCACCCCGCGAAGGCCCTGCCTTCGTTTCCCGAGGAATCCGCGTCAACACACTTGGAGTGAACGCTCCATGGCGTGGATGGCCGCACCGTCGCCAATCGGCGTGCGCTGCCCGGCGAGACCTTTGGCCACGATGTGCTCGAACCCTTGCCGGGCGGGCCGCATCGTCGCGCCATTGGTTTCCGCTCGCCCGGCCGGATCTGCATTGATGCTCACCACGCTGTGGTTTCTGCTTTCCGCCGGCGCGATCTACGCGGCCTGCGAGTATTTCGTCAACGGCATCGAGTGGCTTGGCCGCAAGTTCCGGCTGGACGCCACCGCCACCGGCACCGTGCTTGCCGCCTTTGGCACGGCGTTGCCGGAGAGCGCGGTCACGTTCATTGCCGTGGTGCTCGGGCACACGCCGGAACAGCGCGATATCGGTGTCGGCGCGGCGCTCGGCGGGCCGCTGGTGCTTGGCACCATCGCCTATGCGGTGGTGGGCGTTGCGTTGTGGAGCAACCGCCGCCGACTGCAGCGGGAAAGCGCGATGGTCAAGGTCGACAGCGTGCGGCTCGCGCGCGACCAGCGCTGGTTCCTGTCGATCTTCGTGGTCAAGTGCGCGCTGGGCCTGGTGGCGTTTGCGTTGAAGCCCTGGCTCGGCGTGCTGTTTCTTGCCGCCTATGCGCTGTACGTGTGGCGCGAGCTTCGAACCGGCGACACCTCGCCCGAGGAGGAAGCGCTGGAGCCGTTGAAGTTCCAGCCCGGCGCGGCCGACCCGGCACTGTGGCGCGTGCTGGCGCAGAGCGGACTGGCACTGGCGGTCATCGCCATCGCCTCGCGCGTCTTCGTCACGCAAATCGAGGTGATCGGCCTGGCGCTCGGGCTGTCGGCACACATCGTGGCACTGGTGCTGAGTCCCGTCGCCACCGAGTTGCCCGAAACGGTCAATGCGCTGATCTGGGTGCGCCAGGGCAAGGAGCGGCTCGCGCTGGCGAACATCTCCGGCGCGATGATGATCCAGGCCACCATCCCCAGCTCGCTGGCGCTGTTCTTTACGCCCTGGCTGTTCGATGCGCCGCTGATCGTGGCCGGTGCGCTGACCACGGTGGCGGTGGCCTACCTGTGGTGGCTGTTCCAGCGCGGACACGTGAATGCGCGGTGGCTGGTGCCCGTGGGGCTGCTCTACGCGCTGTTCGCCGCGTTCGTGGCGTGGCGCTTTGCCTGAAACTCAATCGCGGTGCGCGGCATTGCGGCCGCGCCCGGCGCCGAACCTGCGGTCCAGCGCGCCGAGCAGCTTCTTGAAGCTGCGCGCGAACTTGCCGCGGCGCGTCTTGCGCAGCTTCTCCTCTTCGCTGGTCAGCCAGGCGACCTGGATCACCCGGCGTTCGCCCTCGTAGGGCAGGTGGCCGTGGAAGGAGTTGTCGCAGCGCTTGAACACGGCGAACTCGCCGTACAGCGGCGTGAGCTCGGGCACGACCACGTCATCGATGTCGTCGATGCGGCGCAGGAAGCGCAGGCAGCCGTCGCTGGTGTCCGGCCACCGGTTGTTGAGATAGAGCAGGGCGGTGGCGACCTTGGATCTGCTGTCGGTGTGGATGGTGCCGTGGCGCTTGTTGAGGTGGCGGCACAAGGTGACCAGCGTGGGGTACTGGCCCAGGTCGTCGATGCCCAGGTGCGCCCCGATCGCACTGGCGAAGGCCGGTGCCGTGAGGTTCGCCACCAGCGCATTGATCGAGGGGCCGCAATCGGCCGGATCATAGGGAAAGAAGCCCGCGCTGCCGTAGCGTGGGAAATCCCGCTCCAGCTCCGGGCGCGCGTCATCGGGCAGTTGGCCGTGTGCGATCAGGAACGGAAACGGCTCCAGCCGCACGTCGGTATCCGGGCGGTCGAGACGGGCGGGATCGAGCAGGACGGTGGCGTTCATGGACGGCCGCTGGAACGGAATGCCAGCCAGTTTAGCGCGCGCCCGCAACGCCCAGACGTCCGCCTGGACGTCCTGTTCACGCTTCCGTGCGGTGGACAGCAAGGCCCCCCGCACCTATCATTGCGTCCCGCCCAAGACTTCTTCCGACCCCAAGGTCCACAAGCCTGCTTCCACGCGGCTTGCGGACCTTGCTGCACCTAAAGGCGGCCCCATGCCCATTCCCGCTCTGCTTGCCCTCGAAGACGGCAGCGTGTTCCACGGCCACGCCGTGGGCGCGGCTGGCGAAACCGTCGGCGAGGTGGTTTTCAATACGGCGATGACGGGCTACCAGGAGATCCTCACCGATCCGTCCTACGCCCGCCAGATCGTCACGCTCACCTATCCGCACGTCGGCAATACCGGCATCAACCCGCCCGATGGCGAGTCGACCCGGGTGCAGGCCGCCGGCCTGATCGTGCGCGACGTGCCGCGCCGCCCCAGCAACTGGCGCAGCACCGAAACCCTGCCCGAATACCTCGAGCGCCAGAACGTGGTGGCGATTGCCGGCATCGACACGCGCCGGCTGACCCGCATCCTGCGCGACAAGGGCGCGCTGAACGGCTGCATCGCGGCCGGCGAATCGATCGACGCCAACGACGCGCTGGCCAAGGCGCGCGCGTTCCCCGGATTGAACGGCATGGACCTGGCCAAGGTGGTCAGCGTGCGCGAGGCCTACCGCTGGACCGAAGGCGCGTACGACCTCGACCGCGCCGCCTTCAACCAGCCCAAGTTGCGCTTCAAGGTGGTCGCGTACGACTTCGGCACCAAGCTCAACATCCTGCGCTTGCTCGCCGAACAGGGCTGCGACGTCACCGTG
>NZ_JABFWW010000145.1 GCF_013362045.1 Frateuria sp.
CGAAGCCGGCGCCGGCGTCGCGGGCGTGGCCGGCGGCGCCTTGCCGGCGGCCTCCTGCTCGGCCAGCCACTTGGCGAACTCGGCCTTGGGCAGCGCCTTCACCACGATCGGCATGAAGCCGTGGTCCTGGCCGCACAGCTCGGCGCACTGGCCGCGGTCGGTGCCCGGTTCCTTGATGTTGGTCCAGGCCGCGTTGACGATGCCCGGGATGGCGTCGATCTTCCAGCCCAGCGCCGGCACCCACCAGGAGTGGATCACGTCGCCGGCGGTGATCACGAAGCGGATCTTGGTATCGACCGGCACCACCAGCGGCTTGTCCACGTTGAGCAGGTAGGTGTTCTCGTCGCCCACCTTGACCGCATGCGGATCGAGGCCCGAGCGCAGCTGCCGGGTCTCGTTGCTCTGGTCGTCCAGCTTGGACATGAAGCCGACCTTGTCGATCGCCTTGCCCTGGTAGTCGACGTAGTCGTAGCGCCACTTCCACTGGTAGCCGGTGACCTTGACGGTCATCTGCGAGCCGGTGGTATCGGCGAAGGAAACCAGGCCACCGGTGGCCATCCACGCCAGCACGATCAGGATGATCACCGGGATGGTCGTCCACACCACTTCCAGCATGGTGTTGTGCGACCACTTCTCCGCCACCGCGCCGCGCGATTTGCGGAAGCGGAACATGGCGATGAACATCGCGCCGAACACCAGCACGCCGATGGCGACGCACACACCGAGCGCGACGTTGTTGAGGAAGTACGGCTCGGTCGACCACTGGGTCACGCCGCGCGTCATGTTGAGCTGGCCGGGCTGGGGGTTGGCCCATGCCGAACCGGCCCACAGCGCACAGGCCGCTGCCGCCCACGCCTTGATCCTGATGCCGCCAGATGTCATGTCCTGCACCTTTGTTGTAGCTACCTGCACGGCTGGCCCTGCACGTCGGCCAGCAGCACCTTCAATTTTCTCGACAACTCGACGCGCTCCTCTTCGCCGAGGAATGCCCCGATCTCCAGCTCGCGTCCATGCGACCCCAGCAGCAGACGGTCGTGCCCGTTGCCGGGCGCCAGCCGCACGCGCACCCAGTAGGACTGGAAGCACGCGCGGCGTCGCCCGGGCTGCGAGCGCACTTCCAGCGACGAGGTGTCGAGGGTGATGCGTTCGCTGCGGTCGCCCGCGCGCCAGGCCTGCCGCAGGGCAAGGGCCATCGCGCAGGACTCGACCAGGGCAAACAGCGGAGCGAACACATTCCCCTGCCACGCGCCCAGCCCGGCCGTCGTCAGCGCCAGGGCCGCCAGCACCACGATCAAGCGACGCAGTCCGCGTCGGCTGAGTGCGCGATTGGGCCGTAGCCACATCGTCACGCACGGCAGGCCGGCGGCAGCTGGTCGAAGCACGATCATGGGGATCCGGCGTGCCTGGAACAGCGGAATGATAGGCCGTGGCATCGCCGCGAGGCAAGAATGTCGCACCCGGCTGACCTGAGCCACGGGGCGGCAAGGGCAAACGGAGAACGGGAAAATCGGCGGCGCGGAGGCGCGCGGCGGGCGATGTCTCCCTTTTTTCCGCTTCAACTATCCGCTGCCGCCCTGCCCGCCGCCGGCACGGGTGCGGGCGCCCGTGCGCGGGGCGTACAATCGCGCGCTCCCCGCCGCACGTGCGGCCTGCAATGACATCCCCGTGATCGAACCCATCCTCAGCCCCGAACTCCCTGCCGGCGCTTCGTCCGCCCGCGCGCGCATCACCGCCGCCTGGCTGCGCGACGAGACCGAGGCGGTCAACGACCTGCTCACGCAGGCCACGTTGCCCGCTGTCGAGCGCGAGCAGGTGATCGACCTGGCTGCCGATCTGGTCACCCGCGTGCGCGCCCGCGCCAAGGACCAGAGCGCGGTCGAGTCCTTCATGCGCCAGTACGACCTGTCCTCCGAGGAGGGCGTGCTGCTGATGTGCGTGGCCGAGGCGCTGCTGCGCATCCCGGACAAGGCCACCGCCGACAAGCTGATCCGCGACAAGCTCGGCGACGCCAACTGGAAGAAGCACCTGGGCCAGAGCGAGTCGCTGTTCGTCAACGCCTCGACCTGGGGCCTGATGCTGACCGGGCACCTGGTGAACCTGGCCGACGAGACGCGCCGCGATTTCACCGGCGCGTTCAAGCGCCTGGTCGCGCGCGCCGGCGAGCCGGCGATCCGCCTGGCCGTGCGCCAGGCGATGCGCATCATGGGCCACCAGTTCGTGATGGGCCGCAGCATCGACGAGGCGCTGGACCGCTGCGCCAAGAAGGAATACGCGATGTACCGCTATTCCTACGACATGCTGGGCGAGTCGGCGCTGACCGCCGAGACCGCCGAGCGCTACCAGGAGGACTACCGCCGCGCGATCGCCCGCATCGGCGCGCGCGGCCCGTTCGCCAACCACACCGACGCGCCGTCGATCTCGGTCAAGCTCTCCGCGCTGCATCCGCGCTACGAGGTGGCCAACCGCGAGCGCGCGCGGCGCGACCTCGCCGCCAAGCTGCTGGAGCTCTCGCAGCTGGCCAGAAGCCAAGGCATCGCGCTGTCGGTCGACGCCGAGGAGGCCGACCGCCTGGAGCTGTCGCTGGACATCATCGGCGACGTCTTCGCGCACCCGTCGCTGGAAGGCTGGAACGGCCTCGGCATCGTGGTGCAGGCCTACTCCAAGCGCACGCCGTTCGTGATCGACTGGCTGATCGAGACCGCGCGCGCCACCGGCCGGCGCTGGTACGTGCGCCTGGTCAAGGGCGCCTACTGGGACGCCGAGATCAAGCGCGCGCAGGAGAACGGCCTGGCCGGCTATCCGGTCTACACGCGCAAGCCGAACACCGACGTGTCCTACCTCGCCTGTGCACGCAAGCTGTTCGACGCGGGCGTGGAACTGATTTATCCGCAGTTCGCCACGCACAACGCGCACACCATCGCTGCCGTGCATCGCCTTTCCAAGGGCCGGCCGTACGAGTACCAGCGCCTGCACGGCATGGGCACCGACCTCTACGCCGAGGTGATCGGCTCGCAGAATCTGAACGTGCCCTGCCGCGTCTACGCGCCCGTGGGCACGCACGAGGACCTCTTGCCCTACCTGGTGCGCCGTTTGCTCGAGAACGGCGCCAACACCAGCTTCGTCAACCGCGTGGTGGACGAGAGCCTGCCTGTACGCGAGCTGGTCGCCGACCCGTGCGAGGTCGTGCGCAGCTTCGTCTCGATTCCCCACCCGCGCATCCCGCTGCCGGTCAACCTTTATGGCGAACTTCGGAAGAATTCCATGGGCGTGAACTTCTCCAACGACAACGAACTGCGTGCCCTTGCCGAAGCGGTCAACACGCACGCCGGCCCGTGGCAGGCCACCCCGCTGGTGCCCGGCGCGCAGGGCAGCGGCCCGACCGTCGAGGTCACCAACCCGACCGACCGCCGCCAGGTGATCGGCAGCTATGTCGCCGGCGACGCCGCGATGGCCGACAAGGCGCTGGCCAACGCAGTCGCTGCCCAACCGGGCTGGGACCGCCTGCCGGCCGCCAGCCGCGCGTCGATCCTGGAACACGCCGCCGACCAGTTGGAAGCCCGCCGCGGCGAGTTCATCGCGCTGTGCGTGCGCGAGGCCGGCAAGAGCCTTCCCGACGCGATCGCCGAGATCCGCGAGGCGGCCGATTTCCTGCGCTACTACGCCACCATGGCGCGCCGGCTGTTCGGCCAGCCCGAGCAATTGCCCGGCCCGACCGGCGAGAGCAACCAGCTTTTCCTGAACGGCCGCGGCGTGTTCGTCTGCATCAGTCCGTGGAACTTCCCGCTGGCGATCTTCCTGGGCCAGGTCTCCGCCGCGCTCGCCGCCGGCAATGCCGTGATCGCCAAGCCCGCCGAGCAGACCTCGCTGATCGGCTACATGGCGGTCAAGCTTCTTCACGAGGCGGGCATCCCGTCCGACGTGCTGCAGTACCTGCCGGGTGACGGCGCCGTAGTCGGCGCCGCGTTGACCCGCGACCCGCGCGTGGCCGGCGTGGCCTTCACCGGCTCCACCGAAACCGCCTGGGCGATCAACCGCGCGCTCGCTTCCCGCAACGCGCCGATTGCCGCGCTGATCGCCGAGACCGGCGGCCAGAACGCGATGATCGCCGATTCCTCCGCGCTGCCCGAGCAGATCGTCAAGGACGTGATCTCGGCCGCCTTCCAGTCCGCCGGCCAGCGCTGCTCGGCCGCGCGCGTGCTGTTCGTGCAGGAGGACATCGCCGACAAGGTGATCGGCATGCTCGCCGGCGCCATGGCCGAGCTCAGGGTCGGCGACCCGGGCCTGCTCTCCACCGACGTCGGCCCGGTGATCGATGCCGACGCGCTGAAGATCCTCGTCGAGCATGCCGCCCGCATGGACAAGGAAGCGAAGAAGATCGCCGAGGTGCCGCTCGATCCGGCGACCACCGGCCACGGCACCTTCTTCGCTCCGCGCGCCTACGAGATTCCGTCGCTGCAGACGCTCACCCGCGAGATCTTCGGCCCGGTGCTGCACGTGATCCGCTGGAAGGCCAGCGAGCTCCCCAACGTGATCGACCAGATCAACGCCACCGGCTACGGCCTCACGCTGGGCATCCACAGCCGCATCGACGACACGGTCAACTTCATCCAGAGCCGCGCGCGCGTGGGCAACTGCTACGTCAACCGCAACCAGATCGGCGCGGTGGTCGGCGTGCAGCCCTTCGGCGGCGAAGCGCTTTCCGGCACGGGTCCCAAGGCCGGCGGCCCGCACTACCTGCTGCGCTTCGCCGGCGAGCGCACGCTCACCATCAACACCACCGCCGCCGGCGGCAACGCCTCGCTGCTGACCATCGGCGAATAGGGCACGAGAAGCGCACGGCGATTCCGCCGCCGTGCGCTCCAAGCTGGTCATCGCACGAGCCCGCCGATGCGCGCAGCGATCGCCGCCGGCGCAGCTTCTATTTCACCCGACTGCTTCCGCCGAAAAGCACTCCGCCCAACGGCGCAGCGACACGGCGGCCCCAGGTACTGCCGGTCACCTATGAGCTAGGTAGCACGCCTGTCGATCCACAAGACCACGGCCGCGGCTGCCGTAAGGCCTCGCTGACAAAACACGGATCGCTTACCGACAGGCGACGAGCACCGCGCGCACTGGTCCGGCCTGCCATCGAAGCCATCGCTTGATGCTTGGCGAGACGTGCGACCATGAGCCTCACCTCACCAGGCGCACGCCATGGCTGACTCCGCCGAGCTGACGGCCACCCTGCATCGCATGCGCACCGCACAGGCGGCCGATCCCGTACCGGCCTGGCATGCCCGCGCAGGCCGGTTGAAGCGGCTCGCACGCATGCTGCGCGAGCAACGCGCGGCGTTCGCCGCGGCCATCGACGCCGATTTCGGCCGCCGCCCGATCGAGGAAACCGAGCTACTGGAACTCTTCCCCTCGCTTTCGGCGGTTCGCCATGCGCTACGCCACGGCCAACGCTGGATGCGCCCACGCCGGGCGTCGACCGCCCTGGTATTCCTGCCGGGGCGGAACCGGCTGCTGCCGCAGCCGCGCGGCGTGGTGGGCATCGTGGCGCCGTGGAACTACCCGCTGTATCTGGCCGTCGGCCCGCTGGTGGATGCGCTGGCCGCGGGCAACCGCGTGATGATCAAGATGAGCGAATACACGCCGCGCTTCTCGGCACTGTTCGCCGAACAGGTGGCGCGCTGCTTTGCCGACGACGAAGTGGTGGTGGTCACCGGCGATGCCGCGATCGCGCAGGCATTCACCGCGTTGCCGTTCGACCACCTGCTGTTCACCGGTTCGACCGCAGTGGGCCATCAGGTGATGCGCGCGGCCTCGGCCAACCTCACGCCGGTGACGCTGGAGCTCGGCGGCAAGTCGCCGGCCATCGTCGGGCCGGGCGCGCGTTTCGAGGCGGCGGTCGAGCGCATCCTGTTCGGCAAGCTGGTGAACGCCGGGCAGACCTGCATTGCGCCGGACTATGTATTGCTGCCGCGCGATCGCATCGCCGACTTCGTCGCTGCCGCGCGCACCGTCGCCGCACGGCTTTATCCCGACCTGGCCCGCAACCGCCAGTACGCCAGCATCGCCAGCGACCGCCACTACGAGCGCCTGCTCGCGCTGCGCGACGAGGCGTTGGCCGCCGGCGCACAAGCCGAGCCCCTGGGCGAGGGCGACGCGGCGCGCCGCGTGCTGCCTCCGACCCTGCTGACCGGCGTCGGCGAGGACACCGCGGTGATGCGCGAGGAGATCTTCGGCCCGCTGCTGCCGCTGGTGCCCTACGACGACCTCGACCAGGCGCTGGCCTGGATCGCCACGCGGCCGCATCCGCTGGCGCTGTACCTGTTCGAGCAGGACGAGCGGCTGATCGAGCGCGTGCTGGCGCGCACGCATGCCGGCGGCGTCACCATCAACGACACGCTCTACCACATCGCCCAGCACGGGCTGCCGTTCGGCGGCGTCGGCGCGTCGGGCATGGGCGGCTACCACGGCGAGGCGGGCTTCCGCACGTTCTCGCACCTCAAGCCGGTGTTCCGGCAGGCGCGCTGGAACGGGGCCGGACTGCTCAATCCGCCCTATGGCAGGCGCTTCGGCCGCATGCTCGACCTGCTGCTGCGGCGCGGATGAGCGCTGGCTGGAAACACCGGGCGACCGGATAGCCCGCGCCGACCGGCAGGCCCTGCCCCGACACGACGATGCCCGGCCAACGCGCGCCTCCGCATCGCCCGGATGCCTCACACCCCGCCGACAGGCAGCGGAGGACCCTCGACCAGAGGCAATCGGAGGCAGCCATGACCAGATCGCGACAATCCGATGGAGAGACGGCGCCCGTAGGCGTGGATGCAGGCCCCCAGAGCGGCGCAGGCGGCGCCGGCGGCGAGCCCAAGGGAGCGCAGTTGCAAGACGCGCGCTCCGCGCCGCCGGAAACGCCGGTGAAGGAGTCAGATGCTGCGCAGCGCGAGCATTCCTCGCAGAAGGCGCAGCCGGGCTATCGCGCGCGTCCTGCCGGCCAGAGCGGTCTGGGCGCACAGGAGGATCTCGCCTCGACCATCCGCGCACCGCAGGGCGAGGGCAACTACCTCGCCACCGACCAGGGCGACAAGCCGCTGCGCAACGGCTGACGACGGGCATAAAAAAACCTCCCCGCGCCAGGCGGGGAGGTTCTGTTCCGACGGATCAGAACTTGTACTGCGCCGACAGGCTGAGCAGGTTGCCGTAGTCGTCGAAGTTGCCCGTCAGCGTGTCGCCCGTGGGGCTGGTCGAGTTGACGTGCGCCTGGTTGACGAAGATGTGCGCGTACGAGGCGTTGAGCTCGAAGTGCTCGCTGGCCTTGTAGCCGATGCCCACCGCGGCGAACTTGCGGGTGGAGTCGGGCACGCGCGCCGTGCGGGTGGCGTTGTAGGTGGGCGTGGTGTCCACCGAGATGCCCGCACGCAGCGTCAGCTTGTCATTGACGTAGTAGTCGCCGCCGACCGCCGCGTACCAGGTGTTGCGCCAGTTGTAGGTTTCCACGCTGTCGGGCTGCGCCGGGTAGTTGCCGTAGTGCACGCGCAATTCCTTGAACACGTCCCACTTGGTCATGGCAACGTCGATGCCCAGGCCGAACTTCTCGCCCTGGTGCCAGTAGCTGGCGATGGCGGTGGCCGGGGTGGTGAAGTTGGCGGTGCCGGTGGTGTGCTGGAACGCCGGGATGCTGCCGGCCAGCGCCGGGTTGGACAGCATCAGCTGGTAGCCCGGCGTGGTGGTGAAGTTGCCGGTGCCTTCGAGCTTGTGGTCGATCTTGGAGCGGTAGCTCAGCGACAGCTTGTCGTTCGGCGTGAGCTTCCAGTAGCCGGCCAGCTGCCAGCCGTAGGCCCAGTCATCGCCCTTGATGCGGGCCAGCCCGTCCGCGCCCTGCGGGGTCAGCGCAGCGACGCCGGCGGCCGCAGCCTGGCCCTGCTGCACGGCCTGCTGGATCATCGCGGCGGCCTGCGCCGGCGGGATGAGACCTGCCGCCGCCGCGGCCTGGATCTGCGCCACGCCGGCGGCGGTCTTGGCCGCGATGCCCTGCTGCACGCCCAGGCCGATGGCGTTGTAGTTGATCGCGGAAGTCAGCTCCGCCGAGGTCCTCTGCGCAATCACGCTGGCGCCCAGCGCGAAGGTATCGGTCACGTCGAAGGAGCCCGACAGCGTGGCGTCCAGCGACTCGAACTGGGACTTGATGGCGTTGTAGCGGCCCATCCAGTTCTGGTCGTATTCGGTCTGGAAGCCGAACGGCACCGACAGGCCGAAGCCCAGGTGCACGCGGTTGGACACCTTGGTGGCGAAGAACAGCGCCGGGACCGGCAGCGTAGTGCCGCCGTCGCCGCCGTTGCCGCCGCTGATCGGGCGGCCCAGCGCGTCATGAGCAGTGCCGCTGAACTTGGTGCTGAAGTTGATCGCCGTGACGTCGGCCTGCAGGTAGGTGCCGTCCAGGTCGGTCATCGCGGCCGGGTTGTTGACCACCACCGAGGCGTCGCCGCCGGCGGTCGCCGAACCGGCATAGGCGCGGCCCATGCCCTTGGCGCTGTTTTCCTTCAGCTGGAAGGCACTGGCGTGGGCGCCTTCGGGCAGCGCCAGCGCGCCGGCGACGGCAAGGCTCAGCACGGCCAGCGCGAGCGGCCGGGCAGCGCCCGGGAGGGAACGAAAAGACATAGGCATTGCTTGCTCCTGCTTATCTTGGACGCGGCTCGGGGTGGACACGGGAATCGTCGTGACCGGCTTTTCATACGCTCGTTTGACGCCCCCGGGCGACACTCTGCCCAGCCACCCCAGGGCTTGCAAGTGCGACCGCAGCATTCGCAGTGCGCGCTGCTACCCTTCGCGCCCCCGTTCTCGCCATCGCCATCGGAGTCGCCCATGCACTGTTTCGTCTACTCCAGCCAGCGCAAACCCGACACCTACCTCTGGCTCGCCGCGCGCGACGAGTTCGGCGTGATTCCCGAATCGCTCTCGATGCTGCTGGGCGACCTGCGCTACGTGCTCGAAGTGCAGCTCGACGAAGTGCGCCGCCTGCCGCACGAGGACAGCCGCGTCGTGCTCGAACACCTGCGCACGCAGGGCTGGCACCTGCAGTTGCCGCCGCAGGAGACGCTCGCCGTGGCCAACCAGCTGCAGCGCAGTACGCCGGACGATCGCGACGCATGATCTGTGGCGCCGTGGTTAACGCGACGTTACCGTCTGGCGTTGCAACGCTTTCTATACTCGCGCCATGAATGAGCCCCGATCGCGCCGCCGCCCACCTTCCCTGCTCCGCGGAGCGGCCTGGTTCCTGCCCGGATGGATTGCCGTGGCGATTGCCGCGCTGGGAGTGCACCCGCTGGCGCTGATCCCGCTGCTGCTGGCCAATGCGCTGACCATGGCCGCGGTCTGCCACGCGATCGGTTTCGATCCGGAGCCGCGCTTCGGCCGCACGGTGCTGCGCCGTGGCGCTGCGCACCTGGTGATGTTCACCGGCTACGTGGCGCTGGTGTTCCTGCTGATCGCATGGCCGATGCTGCAGTTGCATCAGCAGCCGAGCCTCGGTGGCGTGCTGCTGCTGGCCGGTGCGCTGGTGGTCGCGCTGGTGGCGTTGTGGCGGGTGTGGCCGGCGTTCGGGCTGGTGTTCGTCTGGGACGATGCCTATCCGGCGCAGAGCGATGGTTCGTGGATATTCACCGCGACTGCGCGCAGCCTCGCCTTCGGCCGCCATCTGGCGCGCGAGGAGCGCTTCTTCAGCCATTTCCTGCCGGCGGCGTTCATGCTGCTGGTGCTGGCCTTCGGCGCCATCGCGCTGACCGGCCTCTACGGCGTGCTGCCGGCCGAGCTGCGCACCGCTGCCCTGGTGGTCTACGGACTGGCGGTGCTGCCGCTCGGTTGCCTGCTGATCGCCAACCGCACGCTGCGCGCCCTGCTGTGCGAACGCACGCGGCCGCGCCGCCGGGCCGACGACGCGCACCTGCCGTCCGACTTCCCCGCGACGACACCGCAGCCGGTCGCACTGAGCGAGGAGGAACGCACCGCCGGCGCACCCGTGCAGGGCGCGGCCCTGCTGGCCGCCGCACGCGAGGG
>NZ_JABFWW010000212.1 GCF_013362045.1 Frateuria sp.
GCTAGTGGTTGTCCAACCGCGAGACTTCGGCAGGACTTTCATGAACAAGTTGTACGCCCCGCTTGCGCTGGCCCTCACGGCGGCGCTGCTGGCCGCTCCGGTCGGCGCCCAGGAGGCGGGGAAGAAAAAGCTGTATTGCTGGAACGAAGGCGGCCGGAAAGTCTGCGGCGATGCGCTGCCGGCGAATGCGGTGGACAGCGCGCGTACCGAGATCAGCCCAAAGAGTGGCCTTCCCACCGGTCAGGTCGGCCGCGCCCTGACCGCCGAGGAGCGCCTCGCCGCCGCGGCGCAGGCCGAGATCGACCGGCAGAACCAGTTCAAGGAAGCGGCGCAGCGCATGCGCGAACACGCGATGGCCGAGTCCTATGCGACGGAGGCCGACCTGCGCCGCGCCTTCAACGATCGCATCGCCCTGCTCGACGACACCATCAAGGCGGCGCAATTGAGCATCGGTGGCCTGCGCCAGAGCCTGATCAGCCTGCTGCGCCAGGCCGGCGAAGCCGAACTGGCGGGCAAGACGGTGCCGGCCAACCTCAGTGGGACCATCCGCACCCAGCACGCCGAACTCATGCGCCAGCAGAGCCTGCTCGCCGTGCACCGCCAGAATCGCGGCGAGATTGACCTCGAACTCGACCATGCCTTGCAGACCTACCGCGCACTGAAGGATCCGAAGACGCCGGCGGTCGTGCCGGTGCAAAGCGGCACCTGATTCCTTCCGCCTGTTGCGAACAAAAAAGCCGGTCGTTTGACCGGCTTTTTCTTTGCGCGAGTGAATCGAAACTCAGAACGGCAGCGAGAGATCCGGCTTCAACGCCAGCAGCTGCTCGCGGAACGCCTGCTGGATGCGCTTGAGCGCCGTGGCGTTGTCGGCATCGAAACGCATCACCAACACCGGCGTCGTATTCGATGCACGCACCAAGCCCCAGCCATCGGGAAAGTCGACGCGCAGGCCGTCGATGGTCGACAGGCGCGCGCCCTCGAACTGCGCGGCCGAGCGGAAGCGTTCGACGAAGCTGTGCGGATCGCCGTTGGGCGCATCCACCTTGATCTCCGGCGTGGACACGCCATTGGGCAGCGCGGCCAGCGTCGCGGCCGGCGTGTCGGGCTGCACCGAGAGGATCTCGAGCAGGCGGGCGGCGGCGTAGATGCCGTCGTCGAAGCCGTACCAGCGTTCCTTGAAGAAGAAGTGGCCGCTCATCTCGCCGGCGAGTTCGGCCCCGGTTTCGCGCATCTTCGCCTTGATCAGCGAGTGGCCGGTCTTCCACATCAGCGGGCTGCCGCCGTGGCGCAGGATGTGGCCCGGCAGGCGGCCCGTGCACTTCACGTCGAAGATGATCATCGCGCCCGGGTTGCGTTCGAGCACGTCCTGCGAGAACAGCATCAACAGGCGGTCCGGGAAGATGTTCTGGCCGTCCTTCGTGACCACGCCAAGGCGGTCGCCGTCGCCGTCGAAGGCGATGCCGAGGTCGGCGTCGAGCCGCTCGACCATCTTGATCAGGTCGGTGAGGTTGTGCGGCTCGCTGGGATCGGGATGGTGGTTGGGGAAGGTGCCGTCGATCTCGCAGTACAGCGGGGTAACTTCGGCGCCGATCGAGGACAACACGCGCGGGCCGATGTCGCCGGCCACGCCATTGCCAGCGTCGACCACGACCTTGAGCGGGCGGTCGATCTGCACGTCGGCGGCTATGCGCTGGACGTAGTCCTCGCTGATGTCCTGTTGGCGCACTT
Source organism: Frateuria sp. (assembly GCF_013362045.1). Classification (GTDB taxonomy): domain Bacteria; phylum Pseudomonadota; class Gammaproteobacteria; order Xanthomonadales; family Rhodanobacteraceae; genus Frateuria_A. The sequence continues at coordinate 1,729 of NZ_JABFWW010000212.1, forward strand.
CTCCCGGGTTGTCTGCAGTGAACAGACGATTCCCGGCAATGCGGTCATAGAGATCGGTGATCGTGTCGCCCGACAATGTCTCGCCGCCCACCACGATCTTGAAGCCGTTGTAGTCCGGCGGATTGTGGCTGCCGGTCACCGACACGCAGGAACCCGCGCGCAGGTGGTAGGCGCCGAAGTAGACGACCGGCGTGGGCGCCATGCCGATGTCGATGACATTACGGCCAGCCTTGCGCAGGCCGTTGATCAGGCCTTCGCTGAGTTCTGGGCCCGACAGGCGGCCGTCGCGGCCGACCACGATGTCGAGCAGGCCCTGCTGCTGCATTACCGATCCGATCGACTGGCCGAGCAGCTCAGCGATGCCGGCGTCGAGCGTCTTGCCGATCACACCGCGGACGTCGTAGGCGCGGAAGATACCGGGGTCGAGGGCCACACCTTTCGTTACTACCGGCGTCGCTTCGGTTTCGACGGGCTTCGGCGCGGTGACGGGCTGGGCGGCAAGCAGCTCCGGGGCCAATTGGCCGAGCGTCTGAATGCTGCCTTCTTCAATGGCTGCGGCTTTTCCGCGACCACGGGTGAGGGCCGGATAGAACCAGGCCACGATCGCTCCCAACGCCAGCAGTGCCGTGATGACGGTGCACGGCAGCCAGCCCAGACCGAGCGGCCCGCCGGCGACGTCCGGCACCGCTGCGGCGACGCGCAGGTCACTGCCCGGCACCTTCGCCGCCATCGCTTCGGCCCCGGTGGCGAGGGCCTTGTCGCCGCGCTCGACCACGGTGGCACTGCCTTGGCGCAGGGCCAGGTACGTGTCTTCCGGAACGCGGGCTGCTTCGACGCCACTGCCCAGCTTGGCGAGGGGCAGACGCACGCTGGCGACGCCTACGAGTTCGGCGCCGCGCATGACCGGGGCGGCCAGCGCGAGCTTCTGCTTGCCCAGGCCATCGGTGACGATCCAGGCCACCGGC
>NZ_JABFWW010000222.1 GCF_013362045.1 Frateuria sp.
GAGGCCTCCTGTGCATCGCGCTCGCCGCTCAGCGCCTGCAGCTGCCGCGCGGCGGCGTCGAGCGCCGCATGTACCGGCGCTACGGCATCCGGCTCGTGGCTGCCCTCGACCCAGCTTCCTATGGCGGAGCGCAAGGCCGGCAGCCCTTCGCCGAGCGCGCGCAGGCCATCCAGCGCCAGCACGTTGGTGGTGCCCTCCCAGATCGCGTAGACCTGCGCGTCGCGCAGCAGCTGCGGCAGGCCGGTGTCCTCGATGTAGCCGGCGCCGCCGAAGCACTCCAGCGCCTCGGAGCACAGCGCCACCGCCAGCTTGCCGGTCCACAGCTTGGCCAGCGGCGTGAGCAGGCGCAGCAGGGCCGCCTCGCGCGGCGCGGCGCGACCCTGCTCGACGCGGCCGAGCAGTTGCGCCACCTCGAAGGCGAGCGCGAAGGCGCCCTCGAATTCGGCACGCATGCAGGCCAGGGTCTGCGCATGCAGCGGCTGCTCGATCAGCGGCCGGCCGAAGGCCTCGCGCCGCACGGCGTAGTCGCAGGCCAGCGCCAACGCGCGCGCCATGCTGGCGACCGCGCAGACCGCGTTCCAGGTGCGGGTGACGTTGAGCATGGGCGCAACCTGGCGCACGCCGTGCGCAAGTTCGCCCACCGGCCAGGCCGGCAGGCCGTCGAGATGGATCTCGGCGGTGGGGAGCTCGCGCGTGCCGAGCTTGTCCTTCAGCCGGTCGACGATCAGTTGCGGCTTGCGCGCGTCGCCGTCCATCGTCTCGACGTAAAAGAGCGCAAGTGTCGCGGTGCCTTCGCCGGCGCCCTCGGGCCGCGCCAGCGCGAGCGCCGCTTCGCCGACCACCGCAGAGCTGAACCACTTGCGCCCATGAAGGCGCCACTGGCCGTCGGCGTCCTGCCGCGCGACGGTGCCGCTGCGGCCGACGTCGGAGCCGCCGGCGGTCTCGGTCATCCACTGGCCGCTCAGCCAGAAGCCGGCCGGGTCGCGGCTGAGGAAATGCGGCAGCGCGCGTTCGATCAGCGGCTGGTTGCCGGCTGCCTTCAATGCGGCGATCGCGCCGTCGGTCATCGCCAGCGGGCAGGTATAGAACTCGCTGGCGAGGTGGTAGAGGTAGACGCGCGCGAACTGTTCCAGCCGCGCGTACTCGTGCGCCTCCTGGCCGGCGGCGAGGATGGCGTGGCGGGTGGTCAGCTGCGGGCCTTCCTGCCAGGCGGTGGTCAGCTCGATGCGGTCCACGCGCCGGCCCCAGGCGTCCCAGCGCGTGAGCACCGGCGTGCGTGGTGTGCTGCGGCGGGCGCGCTCCCAGGCGAACTGCGCGTAGTCGCCCAGGGCATCCAGGTCGGCGTCGAGCGCAGCGCGGCGCTCCGGCGGGATCAGCCGGTCCAGCAAGGCCAGCAGGGTGCGGTCGTTGCGGTAGGGATGGACCAGTTGCGGCGCGGTCTGCAGAAAATCCATGGCGCGCTCCGTGGGCGGCAATACGCGCGAGTATAGGCACCGGGTCGCGGCCGGGATGTCGAGACGCCTGCCATGGTTCCGGATTGCGGGCGCGCTCTCCGGGAGAGGGTTCGGGCGGAGCATGGCGTGGCACTACCGAACCTTCCCGCCAATACCTCTCCTGCAGAAGGTGGGTCAGGCGCGAGGCTTGCGTTTGACGCCGGCGCCGAGCGCCAGGATCAGCAGCAGCGTCAATCCGATTTCGGCCAGCGCCAGCCACTTCACCTCCGGCGCGCTCCACGCCTCGGCGACGCCGTGGCAGAAGAAGAACAGGCTGAGGATGCCGACCCACAGGAGCGCACGGCGCAGGTCGGGCAGGGCGGTGAAGGGCAGCAGCAGCGGAACCACGGTGACGGCCAGTACCAACCACACCGGCAGGTGCTCCGGGCGGGCCAGCCAGCCGTGCCAGGCAACCTGCAGTGCGATCAGCGCGAACCAGGCCACGCGGCCGACGCGGTAGGCCAGCGGCACCGGCGCATTCATGCACGCACCGCCAGCTTGCGCGCGGTATCGGCCAGGCGCCGTCCCAGCGCGCGCGCCAGTTCCCGCTCGTGCTCGCTGATCGGATGGTCGCCCTTGATCCCGGCGACGTGGCTGGCGCCGTAAGGCGTGCCGCCGCTTGCGGTGGCGTTGAGCGCCGGTTCGGTGAACGGGATGCCCAGCAGCAACATGCCGTGGTGAAGCAGCGGCAGCGCCATCGTGAGCAGCGTCGATTCCTGCCCGCCGTGCATGGTGCCGGTGGAGGTGAACACTGCCGCGGGCTTGCCGGCCAGCGTGCCGCTGGCCCACTCGGCCCCGGTGGAGTCCAGGAAGTGCTTGAGCGGCGCGGCCATGTTGCCGAAGCGGGTCGGGCTGCCCAGCGCGAGTCCAGCGCATTGGGCGAGGTCCTCGCGGCGCACGTAGGGTGCGCCTTCGTCCGGCTCCGGCGGCTGCGCCACTTCGGTGACCGGGGCGACCGGCGGCACCTGGCGCAGGCGCGCCTCAAGGCCGGCCTCTTCCACGCCGCGGGCGATCAGGCGTGCGAGCTGGGCGGTGTGTCCGCTGCGGCTGTAGTACAGGACCAGGATGCTTTGGCTCATGGGTTCCGTTCGGTTGGGCGTTCACCGGCGATCGGGTAGTGTAGCGGCCGCCTTCCGCTTGATGGTGCCGCCCATGGCCTGGCGTTTCGACCGCGACCGTGCGCTCAGCTTCAGCCGCTTCATCTGGCAGCGGTTCGTCGACGACAAGTGCTTCGAGACGGCGGGCGCCCTGTCCTACACCACGCTGGTGTCGCTGGTGCCGCTGATGGTGGCGGTGCTGGCGATGTTCTCGGTGTTTCCGGTGTTCGCGCCGGCGCGCAACATGCTGCTGGATTTCGTCTTCTCCAACTTCGTGCCGGCCGCGGGCGAGAAAGTGCAGGAGACGCTGCTGAGCTTCGCGCGCAACGCCAGCCAGCTCACCGGCATCAGCATTCTGGTGATGCTCTTCAGCGCGCTGTCGATGATGGTGAGCATCGAGGACCGCTTGAACCGCATCTGGCGCGTGCACCAGTCGCGCGCCTGGGGTTCGCGCCTGCTGCTGTACTGGGCGGCGCTGACGCTGGGACCGATCCTGGTGGTCGGCGGCATCGCGGTGACCTCCTACGTGACGGCGATGCCGCTGCTGGCCGGCGCCTATGTACACCTGAACCTGAGCCAGCGGCTGCTCGGGCTGCTGCCGTTCGTGGTGACCTTCGTGACGCTGTGGCTGACGTACGGCACCGTGCCCAACTGCAAGGTGCGCCGCAGCGACGCGGCGATCGGCGCGCTGCTGGGCGCCATCCTGTTCGAGATCGCGCGTTGGGGCTTCACGCTGTTCGTCAGCCATGCGCAGACCTACCAGCAGATCTACGGCGTGCTGGCGACGATCCCGATCTTCCTGCTGTGGATCTACCTGTCGTGGGTGATCGCGATCCTCGGCGCCTCGGTGGCCGCCTCGCTGTCGGCCTACGAATACCATGCTCCGGCGCAGACGCTGCCGGAGGGCGCCGAGTTCCTCGGCCTGCTGGTGGTGCTGCGGCATTTCGTCGAGGCGCAGCGCGAAGGCAACAGCATCGATCCGGCCACCGTGCGGCTGCAGGAACCCTACCTGCGCAGCGCCGCGATCGCCTGCTACTTCGACGACCTGCAGCGGGCCGACCTGATCCAGCGCGGCGAGGCCGGCGGCTGGCTGCTCAGCCGCAGCCTGGACAGCACCGACCTGCTGCGGGTGTATCGTCACTCCGATTACCGGCTGCCGCTCCAGCCCGTGCAGGAGGCCGGCGCGCTGGGCATCGACCTGCCGCCTGCGCTGATCGGCCTGCTTGCCGAGGTGGCGCGCATGCTCGAGGAGACACTGGGCACGCGGCTGGACCAGGCCTTTCCCTCATCCCCGAACGAACCGGAGAACGCTTCCCCATGAAGATGCCAGGCCTTCTGCTTGCCGTGCTGCTGTCGGCCGCCGTGACACCGGTGCATGCGGCCATGCCCGCACGGCCGGCGCTGAAAGTGACCACGCTGGAGGGCAAGCCGTTCGACCTGTCCGCGCAGCGCGGCTACTGGGTGATCGTCAACTTCTGGGCGACCTGGTGCGTGCCGTGCATCAAGGAGATGCCGGACATCTCCCGCTTCGTCGCAGGCCATGCGAACGTGCGCGCCATCGGCCTGGCCTACGAGGACAGCGACAAGGCCGACATCCAGGCCTTCCTCGCCAAGCACCCGGTGAGTTATCCCGTCGCCCAGGTCACGCTCGACGGCGCGCCGAAGGATTTCGACGAGCCGCGCGGCCTCCCCACCACCTACCTGATCGCCCCCGACGGACACGTGGCCAAGCGCTTCATCGGCCCGGTCACGCCGCAGTCGCTGGGCGCGGCGATCGCTGCGGGGCAGTGAGGTGGCCGCGGCGCGTTTCCTCGTCGGCGGCGTGGTGCAGGGCGTGTTCTATCGCGCCAGCACCCGCGATCAGGCCCTGCGCCTGGGCCTGACCGGCCACGCCCGCAACCTGCCCGACGGATGCGTCGAGGTCGTCGCCCACGGTGACGCCGCGGCAGTGGATGCGCTGGAGCGCTGGCTCTGGCAGGGGTCGGCCGCTGCGCAGGTCGAGCGCGTGGAGCGCAGCGGCGTGGACGACGCGGCGGCCGCGCCGCGCGGTTTCTCCACCGGCTAGAAGTCCAGGTCGATCGGAGGACGGCCGATCCGGCGTCGGGTCCCGATCGCCTGCACCGCGCGGCGGAAGTCCACGGCGAAGGCCGCCGTGTCGAACAAGGGCGATTGCCCCTGCAGGTCGGCCACGCGGGTGCGCGTCGCGGCGAGCGCAGCGGGATCACGGCCCAGCTGCACTGCCATCGCGACCAAGCCGTCGACGTCCTCGGCCACCAGCTCGGGCAGGTGGGCGTGGCATAGCAGGCTGGCCGAGACGCGCCCGGCGAACGTGTCCCCGGCGGTAGCCAGCACGGGACAGCCGGCCCACAGCGCGTCGGCGGCGGTGGCGCGTGCGCCATAGGGAAGCGTATCGAGGAACAGGTCGGCCAGTGCGTAGCGTGCCAGATAGTCGCCGTGCGGCAGCTGCGGCAGGAACACCAGCCGTTCCGGCGCGACTCCCTGCCCGGCCGCGGCGGCGTGCAGGCGCGCGTCGGCGCCGTCCGGTCCGCTGCGCAGCCACAGCACGCTGCCGGGCACCTCGCGCAGGACCTGCATGAAGCGCGCGAACATCGCCGGGTCGATCTTGCGGATGTCGTTGAAGCAGGCGAACACCACGCCCGTCTCGGGCAGGCCGCAAGCGGACCGCGTGGGCGCCGGGGCCGGCGTAGTGCGGTCGACCGGCAGGAAGCAGCGCGGCAGGCGCAGCACCTTCTCGCTGTAGCCGGCACGGTGCGCGGGCGGCAGCACCACGGTGTCCGCCAGGACGTAGTCGATCCAGGGCGCACCCGAAGTACCGGGGTAGCCCAGCCAGTTCACCTGCAGCGGTGCCGGCCGCAACGCCAGCAGGTCGGCGTTGGTGTGCGCGCCGTAGCCGGTCAGGTCGAACAGCACTTCGATGCCCAGCGCATTGATCTGCTGCGCCGCCTGCGCGGGCGGCAGCGCATCGAGCACGTGCAGCGGCGCCGCGGCGGCCAGGCGCTGGCGCAACGGGCCGTCGTCGGCGGTGGTGGCGAACAGGTACAGCTCCAGCCCGCCCAGGGTGGCCAGCGCCTCGACCAGGCCGGCCACTGCGCGGCCGATCGGGTGCTCGCCGAAACCGTCGGAAAGCAGCCCGACGCGGATCGGCGCGGCGGGCGGCGGCTGGCGCCAGGTGAAAGCCAACTGCTGGCGCATCGGCGCCAGGTGCTGTTCGATGGGATGGGCGAAGGTTTCCAGTGCCTTGCGCTGGAGTGCCCGGTCCAGCGGTTCGAGCAACAGCGCGAACGGGACGATGCCATGCTGGCCGGCTTCCACCGCTTCGCGCAGGCGGGCGGTGAGTTGGTTCTGTTCGTGCCAGTCGGCCAGCCGGCGCCGGATGAAGGCGAGCCGGCTGAGCGCAGGCCCCGACTGGGGCGCATGCTGCAGCGTGCGCGCATAGGCGGCGGCCGCCTGCGCGAGTTGGCCGGAGGCTTCCAGCATGCGGGCGGCCTGGAACACGTGGCGCGGTTCGTTGGGAGCCAGCCGCTCGGCCTCCAGCCAGGCCTGGGCGGCTTCGGCGAGATGGCCCTGGGCGTGCAGCACGTGGCCAAGCAGGTTGTGGGCTGCGGCCAATCGGGGCGCCATCGCGAGCGCCTCGCGCACATGGGCCAGCGCCTGCGCGGTGGCGCCCCGTTCCAGTTCGGCCTCGGCCTGGTTCAGCCGCAGTCCGGGGTGGTGCGGGGCCGCGCGGACTGCCTGGGCGAAGGTGTCGCGCGCCTCCTCGTGGCGCGCCGCCACCATCTGCGCCACGCCCAGCGCCTGCAGTACGCCGGGATGGCCGGGCGTGCGGCCGAGCGCAGCCTGCAGGCGCTCGATGGCCGCTTCGGGACGGCCGTCCTCCAGCGCCAGGTTGGCCAGGTTGCACTGCACTTCCACGCTGGCCGGAGCCAGTTCCGCGGCGCGGTGAAGGGCGCTCAGCGCCTCGCGCCGGCGGCCCAGCTGCAACAGCGCGACGCCGTGCAGGCGAACCAGTTCGCCCGACAGCGGGAAGTTCTTGCGGCCTTCGGCGGCGGCGGCTTCGGCAGCGCCACTGGCATCCTGGCGCAGCATCTGCACCAGGCGTTGCAGCAGGGCTTCCAGTTCGGCGCGCGCGCTTGCCGTCATGGAGCCCGGCTCGTCTGCTCGCCGGCATCGCGGCGCAAAACAATCGTCATCGCCATGGCTTCCCCGAAAGCCTGTTGCGCCGGCCTGCACGGCAGCTGCCGGCAAGGATGCCATGGTCGCCGGTCCAATGAGAAACGACGTGCTTCAGCCGCCGCGGTACGCCCGTGCCACGGACGCGATCCCGCCACGCCGGCCTTCCATCACGTTCCCCACGGCTGGTGCTCAATGCGGCGCCCCGCAGCGCGCGGCGATGGTGTGCGGAGCGGCTCCTTCCCGGCCCTACTACGACGCGAGGCTTTTCAGCTCGTCCGCCTGGTGCTCGCGGGTGAGCGTGTCGACCAGTTCGTCCAGGTCGCCGGCAAGCACTTCGGGCAGGCGATAGAGCGTGAGGTTGACGCGGTGGTCGGTGATGCGGCCCTGCGGGAAGTTGTAGGTGCGGATGCGCTGGCTGCGGTCGCCCGAGCCCACCTGCAGGCGGCGCTCCTGCGCCTGCGCGGCGGTCTGCCTGGCCTGCGCCTCGTCGAGCAGGCGCGCCTTCAGCAGGCTCAGTGCGCGGGCGCGGTTCTTGTGCTGGCTGCGCTCGTCCTGGCATTCCACCACGATGCCCGTCGGCAGGTGCGTGATGCGGATGGCCGAGTCGGTCTTGTTGACGTGCTGGCCGCCGGCTCCCGAAGCGCGGAACGTATCGGTCTTGAGGTCGGCCGGATTGAGCTCGATGTCCTCGATCTCGTCCATCTCCGGCAGGATCGCCACGGTCGCCGCGGAGGTATGGATGCGGCCCTGCGACTCGGTTTCCGGCACGCGCTGCACGCGGTGCGTACCCGATTCGAACTTCAGCCGCGAGTAGGCGCCCTTGCCCTCGATGCGCGCCACGATCTCCTTGTAGCCGCCATGCTCGCCGGGGTTCTCGCTGAGCACCTCGACGTGCCAGCGGCGCCGTTCGGCATAGCGCGCGTACATGCGGAACAGGTCGCCGGCGAACAGCGCCGCCTCGTCGCCGCCGGTGCCGGCGCGCACTTCGAGGAACAGGTTGGCTTCGTCGCGCGGGTCCTTCGGCAGCAGCAGGAGCTGCAGTTCGCCATCGAGTTCCGCCAGGCGTGCCTGCAGGCGTTCGACGTCGTCGGCGGCCATCTCGCGCAACTCCGGATCAACCAGCATGGCGCGGGTCTCGGCCAGCTCGCGTTCGGCCTCGTCATGCTCGCGCAGGGCGGCGGCAACCGGCTCGATCTGCGCGTATTCGCGCGAAAGCTCGCGGAAGCGGCCGGCATCGGCGAGCACGTCCGGTTGCGCGAGCAACAGGGCGATTTCTTCGTGGCGCTCGGCCAGGGTCTCGAGTTTGCGGCGGATCGATGGGGTCATGGCGGCGAGGGTGGCACGGCAGGAAGGGACCGGCATGCGCCGGTTCGCGTAGCGGAGCGCGGCAGCCAGCCGCCCTCGCTACTCGTCCTTGGCCTCGGGCTCGCCGTACAGCCGCCCGGCCGCATGCAGCAGGTCCAGGTCGCCGTTGAGCGCCGCCTCGCGCAAGCGCGCGCTGGGGTGGTGCAGCAGCTTGTTGGTCAACGTGTTGGCGAGGAAGGCCAGCGCCTCGTCGGGCGACTTGCCGCGCGCCAGCATGGCCTGCGCCTTGACCAGCACCTCGTCGCGGTAGCGCTCGGCATGCTGGCGCAGGTCGATCGCCGGGTTGCGCAGGGTGAGCGCGCGGCGCCAGGCCATGTAGCGCTCCACCTGCAGGTCGATGATGGTCTCTGCCTCGCGCGCTGCGGTCTCGCGCGAGCGGCGGTTGTCGTCGATCACCTGCTGCAGGTCGTCCACGCCGTAAAGAAACACGTCCTCCAGCGTCGCGACGGCCGGTTCGATGTCGCGCGGCACGGCGATGTCGACCATGAACATCGGCCGGCGCTTTCGCGCGGCCACCGCCTGCTCGACCATCGGCCGCGTCACCACGGGCTGGCGTGCGGCAGTGGAGGAAATCACGATGTCCGCCTCGGCCAAATGCTGCGCCAGGTCGGCCAGCGCGATCGCGTAGCCGCCATAGCGGCTGGCCAGTTCCTGGGCGTTCTCCAGCGTGCGGTTGGCGACGATCAGGCGGCGCACCTGCTTGTCGGCGAGATGGCGCGCGGCCAGTTCGATGGTGTCGCCGGCACCCACCAGCAGCACGCAGGCCTGTTTGAGGTCGGTGAACACCTGCTCGGCCAGGCGCACCGCGGTGAAGGCCACCGAAACGGTGTGTGCGCCGATGCGCGTGTCGGTGCGCACGCGCTTGGCCACGGCGAAGGTGTGCTGCAGCAAGCGGTCCAGCGGCGCGCCCAGCGCCTGCGCCTGGCGCGCCAGCTGGTAGGCGTCCTTCACCTGGCCAAGGATCTGCGGCTCGCCCAGCACCATCGAGTCCAGCCCGGTGGCGACGCGGAACATGTGGCGTACTGCAGCGTCCTCGTCGTGCCGGTAGAGGAACTCGTCCAGCTTGCCGGGGGTCAAGCGATGGTGGCGGTTGAACCACGCCTGCGGCGCCTGTTCCGCGCCTTCGGCCACGCCGACGTAGAGCTCGGTGCGGTTGCAGGTGGAAAGGATCAGTGCCTCCTCCACGCCCGGCTCGGCCTTCAGTTCGCGCAGCGCTTCACCGGCGGCGTCGTTGTCGAACGCCACCTGTTCGCGCAGGCTGACCGGCGCGGTGAGGTGATTGAGCCCGAGGGCGATCAGCGGCATGGCGTGGAGTGCGAATTGACGACGGGGTATCCGCGGCGGCGTAGGCTAAGCTTTCGTACCTGCGGCGGTTGGGTACGGCCAGAACGGACGATGGGATGGCAACTAGTGTGCTGAGCGTGAAGACCAAGTTCAAGCAACTGCGGCATTTTGCGGGCGCGGTCGGCTGTGTCGTCGGCCTGGCCGCCTGCGCCGGCGTGTCCGGGCCGCGCGCTCACCTGCCGACGCCCAAGCAGCCGCTGGATCGGCTGACCGTGGCCACCCCCGACACCGAACACGACCTGCTGGCGCAACTGCTCGCCGGCGAGATGGCGCTTACCCGCAACGACCTCAAGGAGGCGTCCGCCTGCTACGGCCGCGCCATGGCCTTGTCCGACGATCCTGCGGTCGCCCAGCGCGCGGTGGAACTGTCCCTGGCGGTGCGCGACGAGGCGTCCGCCCGGCGGGCGATCGACCGCTGGCAGGCGCTCGGCGCGAGCGTGGCGGACCTGGCCCAGGC
>NZ_JABFWW010000062.1 GCF_013362045.1 Frateuria sp.
CGCACGCCGCGCGGTCGCCACCGGCGACGAAGGCGCCGACGCCGAGGCCGCGTGTGCAGGCGCGAGCGCGGGCGGGGCGGATCCAACGCCCGCACCAGGCAGCACCGTCAGCGTATGCGCCGGTATGCGCGCTTCCTCCGCCTGCCCGGTCTGCACGTTCCACCACTTCAGCGTCACGGCCGGAAGAACGAGCGTACCCGCACGGCCGGGCACCAGGGCGAAGCTCTGCTGGCGGCGGCCGATCAGCCACTGCCCGTCGTTGCGCGTGCCGGTCACCGGCTTGTCGGGATAGACGGTGGCACCGTCCAGGTCCGGCAGGCTCAGCGCCGGCAATGCCTCGTAGGGCAACCCGGTGGCCTGCAGTGTCATGACCAGATCCAGCGGCTGCCCGACGCGCACCTTGCCGTCCGCCGGCAGGCCGTCGAGGGTCAGGCTCAGCGCCCGCGCGGGCAGCCACGCGCTGCTGCCCCAGCCGGGCGGCACGGGGTCTACCTGGATCGTCACCGGCGGCGAGGCCGCGCTGGTGGGCGAGCCCATCGCGAAGAAACTGTCGGGATCGGACGGATCGATCAGTTCGCCCTGGAAGCCCACCGAGGGCAACTGGATAGTGCCGGGCTGCTGCGGGATCAACGCATAGCGCCGCTCGATCACGTGGTAGGCGCGGCCGCCACGCACCACGTCGTAGTCCAGGTCGTCGCCCAGCCTCCGCGCATCGATGCCAGGCAGCTTGGGTTCGCTCAGCGAGCCGCCGCTCAGGGTGCCGGCCAGGTACAGGCGCACGGTGAACAGCAACTGCTGGCCCACGCGTACGTGGCTGGGCGTGGCGCTGGCCTCGAGGAAGGCGGGCTTGCCGCTGTTGGCCGCGGCGGCCGGGTCGGGCTGGGTCACGGCAAGCGTGAGCGGCGGCGTGCGCGATCCGGCGAAATCCAGCGGCGGGATGACGAGCTGCCCCACGCGCCGGGGCCGCAGCGCGATGCCCACCGTGAGCTGCGCGCTGCGCCGGCCGTTGACGATGCTCACGCTGGTGTTGCTGGAGCTGCCGAGCAGTTCGAAGTCGCCCGCCAGCGCGGAGAGGTCCGGCGCCTGCGCCAGCCCGCCGCCCTCCACCCGCAGGTTGAGCGTGACGGTGTCGCCCAGCTGCACCTGGTTGCGGTCGAGCGAGGCCTGCACCGTAGCCGCATGCGCGAGCACCGGCAGCAACAGGAGCAGGAGCAGTCCGGCCCAGCGCCTCACGGCAGGTCGTCCTCGGCCGTCGCGCCGCCGTGGCGCTGGCGGTATTCCAGTTCGAACTTGCGCCGCAGCAGCGCGCCGGGATCATCCGGCACGCGCTGCAGCGCCTGGCGCAGCTCGGCAGGCAGGCGCGCCTGCGGGTCGTCCTGGTCGAGCGCGCCCAGTTGGTGCTCGCCACCATTCTTCTTGGCCGACGGGGCCAGCGCGCGATCGATCTGCTGCTTCAGCGCCTGGCCCGCACGCGCCGTGCGCGCCTGTTGTTCGGCCTGCTGCTCGGGGGTCAGCGGGCGACTGGCTCCTGGCTCCTGCGCGCGCGCGCCATCGCGTCCGGCCTGGCCTTCGCTGCCCTGCGCGTTCGGCGGCTGCTGGCCCTGGCCCTGCTTGCCCTTGCCGTCCTGCCGGCCGTCCTGCTGCTCGCCCTGGCGGTTGCCCTGGCTGTCCTTCTTGGACTGCTCCCCGTCCTGTCCTTGCCCGGATTTCTTCGAGGACGGCCCGCCGCCCTGGTTCCTTCCGTCGGAGGACGGGTCCTGCTTCGGCGGTTGGCGGCGCAGCCAGTCCTCCACCGCCTGGCGGTTGGCCTTGGCGTCCGCATCGTGCGGATCGCGCGCGAGCGCGCGGTCGTACGCGGCCAGCGCATCCTGATAACGGCCCGCCTTGGCCAGCGCGTTGCCGAGGTTGTATTGCGCCTCGGCAGTGCCTAGCGGATGCAGCGCGTCGACCGCGGCATCGTAGTTGCCGGCGCGGTAGGCGGCCGCGCCGCGCAGGGCCGGATCCCGGGCCAGCGCCTGGGCCTGGTTCGCGTGCCCCTCGCGCAGCGCCTGCGCGGCCTGCTGGTCGCGTCGCTGCCACAGGTCCTGCCAGGTGCCGGCCAGCGCGCGCCCGGGCAACAGCGGCAACAGCATCAGCGGCAGCAGCAACAGCCAGCCGCGGCGGAAGGCGAACGCCAGCAACGGCAGCAGCGGCAACAGCAGCCAGGGGCCGCGATCCTCCCATTGCGCACCGGCCTGGCCCGTGGCGACGTCCGCCTCGCCGCGGCGCAGTTGCATCGCGAGCGCCTGGATATCGGCGCGGTCCTCCCGCATGGGCACGTACTGACCACCACCGGCTGCGGCGAGCGCCGCCAATGCCGCGTCGTCGCGGCCGGCCATCATCACCTCGCCGCGGGCATCGCGCAGGAAGCCGCCGTCGGCCAGCGGCACCGGGCCGCCGTGCGGCGTGCCGATGCCGAGCACCGAGACGCGCACCCCGTCCGCCCGCGCCTGGCGCGCCGCCTGCTGTGCCTGCGCATCGGCGTCGTCGGTGACGAGCACCAGCGAACCGCCTCCGACCTTGGCGCCCCGAATCAGCGCAGCGCCGCGTGCGATCGCTGCAGCCGCGTTGTCGCCTTCGACCGGCATGGTGTCGGGAGCGAGCGCGTCGAGCAGGTCGTTCAGGCTGTTGGCG
>NZ_JABFWW010000275.1 GCF_013362045.1 Frateuria sp.
GAACAGGAAGGGCACCTGAGCGCCCCTGTCCTCACTCCGCCTTGATGTGGCGGGACTCGATGATCCCGCCCAGGAGTGCCGTGTCGGCCTTGATGCGGTTGGCGAGGCCCTCGGATGACGTGCCCGCCACCTGCCAGCCCTGCTGGAACAGCTTCTGCCGCACCTCGGAGGAGCGCGCGATCTCGGCGATCAGCCCTGACAGCTTGTTGACGATCGGCTTCGGCATCGAGCGGGGCGCCGCGGCAGCGGTCCAGATCTCCAGCTGGAAGGCGCGCGTCACGCCGCTTTCGTCCAGGCTCGGGTACTCGGGGACCAGCGAACTGCGGCCCATCGACGTCACGCCGATCGCACGCAGCTTGCCCGCACGCACCTGCTGCGTGACGAGGCCGGGGGGCAGCAGCGCCAGCTGGATCTGGCCGCTGATCATCGCGTTGATCACCTGCGGGTTGCCGGGATACGGCACGTGCACCGGGTCGATGTTCGTGCGCGACTTGAGCAGCTCCATCCCGATGTGGCCCACCGTGCCCACGCCGGGCGAGCCATAGCTCCACTTGTTGCCGGCGCTGCGGGCGGCGGCGAAGAAGTCCTGGGCGTTGGCCCCCGGCGCATTCGCTGGTGCTGCCAGCACCAGCGGCGCGGTGCCGATCAGGCTGACCGGCGCAAGGTCCTTGATCGGGTCGAACGGCGTCGCCGGGTTCAGCAGCTTCGCGATCGTCATGTTGCCGTTGATCATCACGCCGAACGTGTGGTCGTCGGTCGCCTTGACCACTGCATCGGCCGCGATGTTGCCGCCCGCACCGGGCTTGTTGTCGACGACCACGGGCTGGCCCAGCGCCTTCGACAGCGGCTCGGCGATCGTGCGGGCCACCAGGTCGGGCGTGGAGCCGCCGGGAAAGCCCACCAGGAGGCGCAGCGGCCGGGTGGGCCACGCAGCGGCGGCCGGATCCTGGCGGGTGGCTTTCTGCGCGAAGGCTGGTGCGCAGGCGGCGCCGATCGCAGCCGACAGCGCGGCGCGGCGGGAGAGGGGGAACGTCATGGGAGGCAATCCTTCTGGAGCCGTGGCAGCCCACGGCGCGGGCGCAATGCTAACCCCGGCGCGCATGCCTCCCGGACAGGCGTCAGAAGTTCAGCGAGCGGATCTGCTTGCGCGAGTCCGGCCGCACGCTGGCCAGGGCGTCCAGCACCCACCGCAGGGTGGACTCGGCGTCGGGCTGCTGGTCGGGCAGCAGCGCGATGACCACCATCACGCGCAGCGTGAGGTCCTGCGGCAAGGCGCTGTTGGGACGCAGGCCGCTCGCGACCAGTTGCTGCGCGCGCGAGATCGCGTTGTCCGCCGTGGTGGGGCCTTCCAGCAGCAGCGCGAACTCGCGCTCGCCGACGCGCGCGGCGGTGTCGACGTCGGTGCCGGCGCGGCGAAGGTGCGAGGCCATCACGACCAGCGCGCGGTCCAGCATGTCGCGGCCGTGCTCGCTGGCGATCGCTTCGAGGTTGGCCACCTTGGCCACCAGCAGCGCACAGGCATGCTTCTGGTGGCGCGCCCGCACGAGTGCGGCATCCATGCGCTGCAGCAGGTTGCGGCGATCGGCCAGGCCAGTGAGCGCGTCGGTGCGTGGCAGGGCCGAGGCGCGCAGCTGGCCCTCGCGGCGGCGGCTGCCGCGGCGGCTGAGCGCATAGAACAGGATCGGCATCTCCATCGCGCCGCCGATGGAAAGCCCATAGCGGGTGAGGATGCTGTTGGGAACCAGGTTCATGCCGCGCGCGATCGGGAACAGCGCCATGACCAGCACGGGCACGAAGCCCAGCGCGATGATGCGGATGTCGGGGTCATCGCCCTTGCGCCAGACCAGCCCCATCAGCACTGCGACCAGGAGCACCGACACGCCGGTGAGCGCCAGGCGAGCGCCGAGCAATGCCCGCGTGGGCAGCAGCGGGTCGAGCAGCGCGGCGGCCAGCAGCACGACGATGAACACCTGCACCGTGCGATGCAGGAAGTGCGAGAAGCGGGCCGGCTCGGTGACGGCGTGCACGAACCACAGGCCGGCAGGCGCGGCCAGCGCAGGCAGGACGAAGGTCGACTCGGCGTTCCATGCCAGCCAGTCGTTCCACAGGTGCTGCGCCCCGACGCCCACGTAGGCGGCCTGGCCCGCGGTGAAGCAGAGCAGGTAGGCGGCATAGACGCCGAACAGGCGGTCGCGGTAGCCGATCCAGTTGAACACGCTCACCAGCATCAGCAGCACGGAGAGCCCGAAGTAGGCGCCGAACAGCACCTGCTCACGCTCACGGACGGCCAGCAATCGGCCCTGGCTGTAAAGCGTCACCGGGGCGGCGAAGTCGACGCGGTCGTGGACGATGCGAAGGTAGAACCGCTCCGGGCCACCGCCGTCCTCGCCCTGCAGTTCGAAGGTCGGCACGCGGCCGGGCAGCGGCCATTGCGAGACGGGCCGCGAATCGCCTGCCTCCTGCGCCTTCCATCCGCCGTGCGGATCGCGGTTGAACAGTTGCACCTGGTCCGTGCCGGACAGGCCCACCGCGACGAACCACCGGCTGACATCGCGCCGCTCGACGTTGAACCGGAGCCACAGCGCCGCGCCGTCCAGGCGGTATTGCCGGCTGCCATCGAGCGGCTGCCAGCCCAGCGCATCACCAGCGGCGGCGATCTCGTC
>NZ_JABFWW010000287.1 GCF_013362045.1 Frateuria sp.
CGGTGCGCGCGACGGCGCCCAGGCGGCCCAGCTGCTCGAGGCCATGGCCACGCCCTCGCGACTGCCCGCCGAGTCGCAGGCCTGGCTGGCGATGAGCGAGCTGGGCGACAAGCTGGGGCGGGCCAGCTACGCCATGCAGCTGGCCGATGCGGCCGTCGCGCGCTTCCACGACACCGAGACCTACGCCTGGGCCGCGCAGCTGAAGTTCAAGGCGGGCGACCGCAAGGGCGCCGCTGCGCTGCTCAGGCAGGCGCTCGCCCGCTCGCCGGGCGACGTGCGCCTGCGCCTGACCTACGCCAGCCTGCTCAGCCAGGGCGGCGACTATGCAACGGCCGCCAGGCTGCTCGACAACGGGCCGCAGAGCGCCGAGACCTACGCGCTGCGCGCGGCGCTGGCTGCGCAGGCGCACGACCGCAAGGCCATCGCGCGCCTGTACCGCCAGCTCAAGGGGGCGCCCGACGACGTGCGCCAGGGCAACACCTTCCTGCTCGGCCAACTGGCCGAGATGCAGGACCACAAGGACGAAGCGCTGGCCTGGTACGACCAGGTCGGCGACGAGGACCCGCATGCCTTCGATGCGGACCTGCGCAGCGCGGTGATCCTGCACACCCAGGGCAAGCTGGCCGATGCGCACGCCCTGCTCGAACAGATGGAAACCGCCTACCTCGACCAGCCCGAACAGCTGCGCCGCGCCTGGCAGGCCGACGCCGAGCTGTACATGCGCGAGCAGCACTACGCGCAGGCGGCCAAGGCCTACGACCACGCCCTGCAGGTGCTGCCGGACGACCCGGGCCTGCTCTACGGCCGTGGCCTGGCCTACGCCGAGGCGGGCAGGATCGACCAGGCGGTGACCGATTTCCGCCACCTGCTGAAGATCAAGCCCGACGACGTGGACGCTAGCAACGCACTGGGCTACACCCTCGCCGACGCCGGCCGCGACCTGCCCGAGGCGAAGAAGCTGATCGAGCTGGCGCGCGCGGCCAAGCCGCACGATCCGGCCATCGCCGATTCGTGGGGTTGGCTGCAATACCGCCTGGGCCACCTGGACGAGGCGGCCCGTTCCTTGCGCCAGGCCTGGAGCGCCGCGCGGGACGCCGACGTCGGCGTGCACCTGGGCGAGGTGCTGTGGAAGCTGGGCAGGCGCCAGGACGCCCAGCAGGTGTTCGAGCAGGTGCGCAAGCTGGACCCGAACAACGCCAACCTCCACAAGACCGTGCAGCGGCTCGAGCCATGAGGCGCCTTCTCCTGATGGGCGCGGCGGCAGGGCTGGCGCTTGCCGCCTGCGCGCCGGTGCCGGTGCGCAAGCCCGCCGACCAGGCCGCGCTGGCGGCGCAGGCGGCGCGCGAGAAGCAGTTGGCCGCCATCGAAGGCTGGACGCTGGAGGGCCATCTGGCCGTCTCGGACGGGCGCGAGGGCGGCAGCGGCAGCCTGACCTGGACCCAGGACGGCGATCGCTACGACTTCGTACTGCGCGCGCCGATCACCGGCAAGAGCTTCCGGCTCAGTGGCGATGCGGGCGGCGCCATGCTCGAAGGCGTCGATGGCGGGCCGCTGCGCGGCGCGGACGCCGAGGCGCTGATGCGCAAGGCGCTGGGCTGGGAAGTGCCGCTGCGCGAATTGCGGGCGTGGGTGCTGGGCCTGCGCGCACCCGGCGCACCGGCCGAGCTCAGTTTCGGCGAGCATGACCTGCCTGCGTTGCTGCAGCAGGACGGCTGGGCGGTCGACTACCGCGCCTGGGACCTCGCCCATCAGCCGCCGCTGCCGCAAAAGATCTTTGCCAGCCAGCCGCCGTACAAGGTCAAGCTGTCGATCGACAGTTTCCGTCTTGGCCCGGCTTGCGCCGGCTGCGGACGCTGACACCGTGGCGGTGTCCTTCGTGCGCGCCGTGGCGGCGCAGGTTCCCGCGCTGTGCGCCATCGAGCGCGCGGCGGTGGAACTGTTCCGCGGCCATCCCGCATGGCCTGCCTACGCGGCCATGGCGATACCGCCGGACCTGCTGGAAGCTGCCATCGCGCGTGGCCTGGTATGGGTTGCGCAGATGGAGGACGGCACCCCGGCCGGCTTCGTCTGGCTGGACGACGAGATCGGTGGCGGCGCCATCGGCATCGCCGAGATCGACGTGCTCCCCGCCCATGGCCGACGCGGCATCGGTGCGGCCCTGCTCGAACATGCCTGCGGCTGGGCGCGCGCGGCCGGCTACGCCCGGGTCGACCTCGGCACGCTGGCGGACGTGCCCTGGAACGCGCCGTTCTACGCGAAGCACGGCTTCGCCGTGGTCGACAAGACCGACCCGGCCTTCGCCCATGCCCGCGCCCGCGATCGCGAAAATGGTTTTCCCGATGCGCTGCGCGTCTTCATGTCCCGCACGCTGGCGCCGCCGGCGCGAACGGAATGGACCGCCTGGCCGGCACCGGCCAAGCTCAACCTGTTCCTGCGCATCGTCGGCCGCCGTGCCGACGGCTACCACGAGCTGCAGACGGTGTTCCGCCTGCTCGACTGGGGCGACGAGCTGCGCCTGCGCGTGCGCGCCGATGGCGCCGTCGTGCGCATGAATGAGGTTCCCGGCGTGCCGGCGGAGGCCGACCTGGCGGTGCGCGCCGCGCGGCTGTTGCAGGCGGAAGCTGGCGTGGCGCTGGGTGCCGAGATCGCGGTGGACAAGCGCATCCCGATGGGCGGTGGCCTGGGCGGCGGCAGCTCCGACGCCGCCACGGTGCTGGTCGCGCTCAACCACCTGTGGGATTGCGGCATGGACGAGGACGCGCTGGCCGGCCTGGCGCAACGGCTCGGCGCCGACGTGCCGGTGTTCGTGCGGGGCCGCTCGGCCTGGGCCGAGGGCGTGGGCGAGCGGCTCGCGCCGATCGCGTTGCCGCGGCGCTGGTACGTGGTGCTCGACCCGGGCGAGCACGTGCCCACCGCGGCCTTGTTTCAAGCGCCTGAATTGACACGAAATGCACCCCGGGCGACAATTTCGTCCTTTGTTTCCGGCGAAACGGCGGAAAACGCATTCGAGCCGGTCGTGCGCGCGCGACACCCTGGGGTGGCCGCGGCGCTGGACTGGCTCTCGCGGTTCGGCCGCGCGCGGCTTTCCGGCAGCGGGGGGTGCGTGTTCCTGGAGACCGCCTCGCTCGCGCAGGCGCGCAAGCTGGTGCGGCAGTGCCCTGCACCGTTCACGGCCCAGCTGGCCGCGGGCGTGGACGTATCGCCGCTGCACCGGACCCTGGCGTGCCATCGCCAGAGAGCAGGATAGACGGCGGACCATGGATGATCCGCCGCCATCGATCGCGCAAGCGGCCGGTGGCACAGGCAGGTCCGGACGTGTGCCGGGCTTGCCGACCCGAAACGCCCGCCAGGACGGCGGACGTCCGGGATCGACACTGGGGCGTCGCCAAGCTGGTTAAGGCACGGGATTTTGATTCCCGCATGCGCAGGTTCGAATCCTGCCGCCCCAGCCATTCACATGGCTCAGAGGAAAACATTCGTGGACACGTCCACCCCGATGCTCTTCACCGGCAATGCCCATCGCGCCCTTGCCGAGGACGTCGCGCACCGGCTCGGCGTGCCGCTGGGCAAGGCGCTGGTCGGCAAGTTCAGCGACGGCGAGGTGCAGGTCGAGATCGAGGAGAACGTCCGCCGCCAGGAAGTGTTCGTGCTGCAGCCGACCGGCGCGCCGAGCGCGGAAAACCTGGTCGAGCTCCTGACCCTGGCCGATGCGCTCCAGCGCGCGTCCGCCGCCAGCGTCACCGCGGTGATGCCGTACTTCGGCTACGCGCGGCAGGACCGGCGCCCGCGTTCGGCGCGCGTGCCGATCACCGCCAAGATGGTCGCCAAGCTGATCGGCACCGTCGGCGTGGACCGCGTGCTCACGGTCGACCTGCATGCCGACCAGATCCAGGGGTTCTTCGACATCCCGGTGGACAACGTCTATGCCTCGCCGCTGCTGCTGGCGGACATCTGGCGCAACCACTCGATGGACGACCTGATCGTGGTGAGCCCCGACGTCGGCGGCGTGGTGCGCGCCCGCGCGATCGCCAAGCGGTTGGACGACGCGGACCTGGCGATCATCGACAAGCGCCGCCCCAGGGCCAACGTCGCCACCGTGATGAACATCATCGGCGAGGTCGACGGCAAGACCTGCGTGCTGGTCGACGACATCGTGGACACCGCCGGTACGCTGTGCGCCGCCGCCGCCGCGCTGAAGGAGCGCGGCGCGCGCAAGGTGGTCGCCTATTGCGTGCATCCGGTGCTCTCCGGCGCGGCGATCGGCAACATCGAGAACTCCCAGCTCGATCAGCTGGTGGTCACCAACACGCTTCCCTTGCGCCCCGAGGCGCAGAGCTGCAGCAAGATCCGCCAGCTCTCGGTCGCCGAGTTGCTGGCCGAAACCATCCGCCGCATCGCCTTCGGCGAGTCGGTGAGTTCGTTGTACGTGGATTGAACGCTTGAAAGTCCGCCCAGGATGGCGGTCCAGATGTTCGGCTTTTCGCGGCATGGATGCCGCGTGGAAGTAACGGGCTTCCCTGGTCGCGGGGGAGCCATCCAAGCCGCCGCGAGGCGGTCCATCACACCAAGGCAGTAAACGAAATGGCCCAGACTCATGAAATCAAGGCCCAGAGCCGCAACGACGAGGGGAAAGGTGCGAGCCGCCGCCTGCGCCGTGCCGCGATGGTGCCTGCCGTCGTCTACGGTGGCACCCAGCCGCCGCAGAGCATCCAGATCGAGCACAACACTGTCCTGCTCGCCGCCAAGCACGAGTGGTTCTTCTCCTCCATCCTCGACCTGAACGTCGACGGCAAGGTGCAGAAGGTGCTGGTGCGCGACTGGCAGAAGCACCCGTTCAAGCAGCAGATGCTGCACATGGACTTCTTGCGCATCAATGAAAACGAGGCGGTGCGCGTGAACGTGCCGCTGCACTTCCTCAACCAGGAGAAGTCCCCGGCCGGCAAGACCTCCGGCGTGGTGATCTCGCACAACCTGACCGAGGTGGAAGTGTCCTGCCTGCCCAAGGACCTGCCCGAGTTCATCGAGCTGGACCTGGGCGAGCTCAAGCCCGGCGACATCGTCCACCTGTCGCAGGTCAAGCTGCCCAAGGGCGTGAGCCTGCCGGCGCTGCACCTGGGCGCGGACCACGACATCGCCGTGGTCACCGCCAACACGGTGAAGGAAGAGGCCGAGCCGGCCGCGGAAGCCGCACCGGCGCCCGAGGCCGAAGCCAAGCCTGCCGAGAAGAAGTAAGCCTCGTGCCCGTCCTGCCGCCGTG
This sequence comes from Frateuria sp., assembly GCF_013362045.1. GTDB lineage: Bacteria > Pseudomonadota > Gammaproteobacteria > Xanthomonadales > Rhodanobacteraceae > Frateuria_A. The sequence goes on from NZ_JABFWW010000287.1 coordinate 5,258, forward strand.
CGCGGCAGGACGGGTCCTCGGCTTATCGCATGGCTGGTTTGCGACTCATCGTCGGCCTGGGCAACCCTGGCGCCGAATACCTCAGAACCCGGCACAACGCCGGGTTCTGGTTTGTTGACGCGCTGGCGTCGGGGCAGGGCGAACGCTTCGCCTTCGACGGCAAGCTGCACGGCGAGGCCTGCCGCGTGCGCATCGGCGGCGACAGCGTCTGGCTGCTCAAGCCCGCCACTTTCATGAACAAGAGCGGCATCGCGGTCGCCTCCGCGCTGCGCTACTACAAGATCGAGCCGGACCAGTGCCTGGTCGCGCATGACGAACTGGATCTTCCTGCCGGCACCGTGCGCATGAAGTTCGACGGCGGGCATGGCGGGCAGAACGGCCTGCGCGACACCGTGGCGCACCTGGGCCATGGCAAGTTCCACCGGCTGCGCATCGGCATCGGCCACCCCGGCCACAAGGACAGGGTCACCCCCTGGGTGCTGGGCAAGCCGTCGGCATCGGACGAGGATGCGATCCTCCACGGCATCGCCCGCGCGCTGGACGTGCTGCCGCTGGCGGTGGCGGGCCAGTTCGACAAGGCGATGCAGCAACTTCATACAGCGGGAACGGGAAACGGGGAACGGGGAACGTGAGGCGTACGGCAAGCGCCGCGTCTTCCGCCCCACCCTGATCTGCACGTTCCCTGTTCCCCGTTCCCTGTTCCCCGGAGTCACCATGGGCATCAAATGCGGCATCGTCGGCCTGCCCAACGTCGGCAAGTCCACCCTGTTCAACGCGCTGACCAAGGCCGGCATCGCCGCCGCCAACTTCCCGTTCTGCACGATCGAGCCGAACGTGGGCGTGGTGCCGGTGCCCGATGAGCGCCTCAACGCGCTGGCTGCCATCGTCAATCCGCAGAAGGTGGTGCCGACGGCGGTCGAGTTCGTCGACATCGCCGGCCTGGTCGCCGGCGCCTCCAAGGGCGAGGGCCTGGGCAACAAGTTCCTGGCGCACATCCGCGAGGTCGATGCGATCGCGCACGTGGTGCGCTGCTTCGAGCATGGCGACATCGTGCACGTGGCCGGCAAGGTCGACCCGATCGCCGACATCGAGACGATCGACACCGAGCTGGCGCTGGCCGACCTGGACTCGGTCGAGAAGGCGCTCAACCGCGCCGAGCGCGCGGCCAAGGCCAACGACAAGGAAGCATTGGCGAAAAAGCCGGTGCTGGCGAAGCTCGCCGCCACGCTGAACGAAGGCAAGTCAGCACGCAGCGCGGGCCTGGACGAAGAGGAGAAGGCGCTGGTGCGCGACCTGTTCCTGCTCACCCTGAAGCCCTTGATGTACATCGCCAACGTGCGCGAGGACGGCTTCGAGAACAACCCGCACCTGGACGCGGTGCGCACCCGCGCCGCCGCCGAGGGCGCCGAAGTGGTACCGGTGTGCGCCGCCATCGAGGAAGAGATGGCGCAGTTGGACGACGCCGACCGCGACGAGTTCCTCAAGGATCTCGGCCTCGACGAGCCGGGCCTCAACCGCGTGATCCGCGCCGGCTACAAGTTGCTCAACCTGCAGACCTACTTCACCGCGGGCGTCAAGGAAGTACGCGCCTGGACGGTCAAGAAGGGCGCCACCGCACCGCAGGCCGCCGGCGTGATCCACACCGATTTCGAGCGCGGCTTCATTCGCGCCGAGACCGTCGCCTACGACGATTTTCTCCAGTACAAGGGCGAGGCCGGCGCCGCCGCCGCCGGCCGCCTGCGCAAGGAAGGCAAGGACTACATCGTCAAGGACGGCGACGTGCTGCACTTCCTGTTCAACGTCTGACCCGGCGCTCGCCTCTCTCATCGGGAGCGAGCGCCAAGCAGCGATGTTGCAGATTAGGACCTGGCCCACCACCCTGAGGTCGTCATGCCCACGACCGCCGTGCACCTTCGCCTGGGACGCCCCGAGGACGCCCGCGCCATCAGCCTGCTGGCACGCCGCGTAGCGCGTCGCTGGATCCTGCCCGAGCAGTCGCACGAGGCCGGCCAGGCGCTGCTGTTGCGGCTCGGCACGCGGGCCCTGCGCGAGCGCATGCGCGAGGGCCAGCGCTTCCACCTGGCCTGGCTGGGCGAGGTGCTGGTGGGCATCGCGGCCATGCGTGGGGACAGCCACCTGGTTCACTTCTTCGTCGGCACCCGCTACCAGGGCCGAGGCATCGCGCGCCGGCTGTGGGAGCGGGCGATGGCCGATGCGGTGCGCCGCGCCGGGACCGGCCGCTTCACCCTCAACGCCACCCGCTGCGCGGTGCCGGTGTACCGGCGCTTCGGTTTCGTGCCGACCGGACCGGAAGGCTTCTCGCCGAGCGGCGTGCTGACTACGCCGATGGCGCTGGAAACCGTTCCGGCGCGCCGCGCGAAGGCATAATCGGTCGCCCGCCCCGACGACAAGGTTCGCCATGCCCGGCCAGCAGAACGAAGTCACCTTCCGCTTCCTCGCCCAGCCCACCGACGTCAACTTCGGCGGCAAGGTGCACGGCGGCATGGCGATGAAATGGATCGACCAGGCCGGCTATGCCTGCGCGGTGGGCTGGAGCGGCGCCTATTGCGTGACCGTGTCGGTCAGCGGCATCCAGTTCATCGCGCCGATCCTGATCGGCGACCTGGTCAGCGTGCGCGCGCGGCTGATCCACACCGGCACCAGCAGCATGCACCTGGCGGTGGACGTGCTGGCGCGCGACCTGCGCAAGGGCGAGCAGCGGCTGGCCACCAGTTGCGTGATGGTGTTCGTGGCGCTGGACAGCCCCGACGGCAAGCCCACGCCCGTGCCGCGCTGGGAGCCGCGCACCACGGAGGACCAGCGCCTGCAGGAATACGCCCGCCGCCTGATGGAGATGTCCAAGACGATGGAGCAGCAGGTGGTGGCGCTGCGGCCCGAGGCCGCACCCATCGACGGTTAGCCGGCCGACGCGCGCCACAGGCGCCGCTCCAGCCACTGCGGACAGGTCAGCGGATCGAGCAGGCGCGCGGCGGGCACGCTGGCGAGCAGGCGCACCAGCATCCACGCGGCCAGCAGCAGCGCCAGCGCGCTCACCGCGGGCGGTTCGCGCTGCGCGAGCCAGCCGAAGGCGCCGGCGGCGACGGCCAGCTTCACGATGAAGCCATGGGCCAGATAAGCCTGCAGGCTGCGCGTGCCGGCCGCCGTTACGGCGAATCTGCGCCGCGGCACCAGCGCGAGGCAGGCCGCGCTGCCCGCGAGGCCTGCCGCCAGGCGAAGCATCCGCCACAGCATGCCCGACGCGTCGCCCACGCCCAGCGCGGCGTAGCCGCTGCTGCCGTAGAGCCAGCGCGGGTCGGGCACCGCGCCGGCAATCCAGCCCAACGCGACCAGGGCGGACAGCGCGGCCACGCAGGCCAGCGGACCGCGCAATCGTTCGCGCCACGCAGGTGCGTAGCGGTGTCCGATCACGAAGAAAGGAAAGAACGCGGCGATGCGCGACAGCGACATGCCATAGCCCACGTCGTCCGCCCAGCCGGCGGCCAGCGCAAGCAGGCAGGCCAGCAACAGCGGATGGCGCAGCCGCATGAACACAGGCAACAGGAGGCGCCACGCCGCCAGGCTGGGCAGATACCAGAGCAGCCAGTACGGCGTGGTGATCCCCACCGGACCGGCATCCGGCCAGCCCGGCAGGTGCGCCGCGAGCGCATACAGGCCCTGGAACAGCAGGTAGGGCAACAGCAGCTGGAAGGTGATCTTCCTGAGCAGCTTCGGATTCACCTCGGTGCCCGCCACGGCGCCGGACAGGTACGCAAAGGCCGGCATGTGGAACAGGTACAGGAAGCGATACAGCGCATCGATCGACGCCACGCCGCGCAGCGGTTCGAGGCAGTGGCCGAACGCCACCAGCGTGATCAGAGCGAGGCGCGCGTTGTCCTTCCAGGGGTCCCGGGTGGGCGAAGCAGGCAGCGGGTGCGTGGGAGGCGCATCACAAACGTAGGTGGAACGATAGGCCATCGGCCGCAAGCTAGCATCGGCGAAGTGGACGGAATGTCCCCTGCCGGGCGTTCTTGGCCATGCGGTTCATCGAGGGTTGCGCGAGGTTCACGCGGGTACGGCCACGCGTCCGATCCATGCGGCGAAGGCTTGCATGAACCGGGACAGCGACGCCTGCAGCGCCGGATCGGCGAGCTGGCCCTGCGCGTCGAAGCGCTGCGCGGCATGCGCGACGAACAGCGTGGGCGAGGGCATCACCAGCGCACCGCAGGTGTGCAGCACCTGGCGCAGCGAAGCCTGTGCCAGCCGCGTTCCCCATGGCCCGCCGCTGGCGCCGAGCACGGCCACCGGCCGCTCGGTCAGCACTTCGCCCTGGGGACTTTCCCGCGAGAGCCAGTCCAGCGCGTTCTTCAGCACGCCGGGCAGGGCGTGGTTGTATTCCGGCGTGGCGATCAGCAGGCCGTCGGCGGCCGCGACCGCGGTACGCAGCGCACGGACGCCGGGCGGTCCGTCGGGCTGGGCCAGTTCCAGGTCCTCGTCGAACAGCGGCACCGCGGCCAGCGCATCGAAGACCTCGATGGTCATGCCGGCGGGTGCCTGCGCGGCGGCGGCATGCAGCAGGTGGCGGTTCCAGGAGGCGCGGCGCAAGCTGCCGGCCAGGC
>NZ_JABFWW010000185.1 GCF_013362045.1 Frateuria sp.
GGCCGAACACCGACTGCCAGAAATACTTCCAGCGCGAGGCCAGCCCGCGGCTGTCCCTGAGCACCAGCTTCTTGTAGTCGTCGTAGAAGCCGATCGCGCCGAAGGCGATCAGCACCGCCAGCACGATCCACACGTAGCGGTTGTGCAGGTCCGCCCACAGCAGCGTGGCGATGGCGATGGCGAGCAGGATCATCACCCCGCCCATGGTCGGCGTGCCGGCCTTGACCAGGTGCGTCTGCGGGCCGTCGCTGCGCACCACCTGGCCCGCCTTGAGCGCGGCCAGGCGCATGATCAGGCCGGGGCCGAACAGCAGCGACATCGCCAGCGCGGTGAGCGCGGCCATGATCGTGCGGAAGGTGATGTACTGGAACAGGTGCAGGGCGGTGAAGTGCCGCGCCATCCAGTCGGCCAGCTCAAGCAGCATCGATGGGGCCTCCGGAGGCATTCGTGGTTTGTTTGAGGGCGGCGACCACTTGCTCCATGCCGGCCGAGCGCGAGCCCTTGACGAGGCAGGTCACGCCGGACCGCAGCTGCCGGACGAGCGAAGCGACGAGCGCGGCCTTGTCGACATGGTGCTCGGCCCCCGCCCCGAAGGCCTGCGCCGCCGCAAGGCTCAACGCGCCCACGGCGAACAACCGCTCGATGCCCGCCGCCTTCGCCCGCGCACCGATGCCGGCGTGCAGCTCGCGCGCCTCGGGGCCGAGCTCGGCCATGTCCCCGAGCACCAGCCAGCGTTCGCCGCCAGCCAGCGCGAGCGTGTCGATGGCCGCGCCCACCGAACCGGGATTGGCGTTGTAGCTGTCGTCGATCAGCGTCCAGCCGCCGTCCATCGCCTCCGTGCGCAATCGCCCGACGACGCCCGGCGCATGCATCAGGCCGGCTGCGATGGTCGCCAGCGGCACCTCGAGCGCCAGTGCGATCGCGCTCGCCGCCAGCGCGTTGGCGATGTTGTGGCGGCCAGCCAGCGGCAGATTCACCTCGGCCTCGCCCTCGCCCGTGCGCAACATGAAGCGCGAGCCGTCCACGCGCTGCTCGAGGATCGTCGCGCCGACGTCCACGTGCCCACCCAGGCCGAAATGCAGCGTGCGCCGCGAGCCCGCCAGCCCCCCGAAGAAGCTGGCGAACGCATCGTCCGCGTTGATGATCGCCACGCCGTCGGCGGGCAGCGCCTGGTACAGCGCGCCCTTGGTCTCGGCCACGCCCTCCAAGCTGCCCATGCGCTCAAGGTGCGCCGGCGCGATGGTGTTGACGAGGCCGATGTCGGGCCGCGCGATGGCGGCGAGGTAGGCGATGTCGCCCGGCTTGCCGGCGCCCATCTCCAGCACCGCGTACTCGGTGTCCGCCGGCATCGCGAGCAGGGTCAGCGGCAGCCCCAGCTCGTTGTTGTAGTTGCCCGCGTTGACGTGGGTGCGGCCGTGGCGCGCAAGGATCGAGGCGGTGAGCGTCTTGACCGTGGTCTTGCCGTTGGAGCCGGTGATGCCGACCACGCGCACGTCGCGCTGCGCGCGTACCGCGCTGGCCAGGTCGCCGAGCGCAAGCTGGGTGTCGTTCACCACGACCTGCGGAATGTCCACGTCCACGCGGCGCGTGACCAGCGCCGCGGCGGCGCCCTGCATGGCCGCGCCGCGCGCGAAGTCGTGCCCGTCCACGCGCTCACCCTTGATCGCGACGAACAACTCGCCCGGCTGGAGCTTGCGCGTGTCGATCGCTACGCCGATGACGTCCAGGTCGGCGCCCAGCAGGCGGCCGCCGGTCCACAGCGCGATCTCGGAGAGGCGCATCATGCGTGGTTCTCCCTTGCCGTTTGCGCCAGTACGGCGCGGGCGACCGCGAGGTCGTCGAAGGGACGCCTGCCGGCGGCGCCTTCCTGGTAGGTCTCGTGGCCCTTGCCGGCGATCAGCACGACGTCGTCGGGGCCTGCCTGCGCGATGGCCACGTCGATCGCCGCGGCACGATCGCGCTGGACGGTCGTGGCCTGCTGCATGCCGGCAAGGATCTGCGCGACGATGGCGTCGCCGTCCTCGCCACGGGGGTTGTCGTCGGTGACGATCGCCACGTCCGCGAGTCGCTCGGCAATCGCGCCCATCTGCGGGCGCTTGCCGGCATCGCGCTCGCCGCCGCAGCCGAACACGCAGACCAGCCGGCCGGCGCAGTGCGCGCGCAGCGCGACGAGCGCCTGTTCCAGCGCGTCCGGGGTGTGCGCGTAGTCGATCACGACCAGCGGATGCCTGCCGTCGCCGCCGAGCCGGTTCATGCGGCCGTTGACCGGTGCGAGCGCGCCGATCACCTCGACGATGCGGTCGAACGGTTCGCCGAGCGCGCCCAGGCACGCCGCCACGGCGAGCAGGTTGTCGACGTTGAAGCGACCCAGCAGGGCGCTTTGGATCGTCTGCGCGCCCCAGGGCGTGCTCAGCGTAAACGCCAGGCCTTCCGCGGAAGTGGCGATGGCCTGTGCGACGACCTCCGCCCCGCCCACATCGGCGGCGCTGGTACGCAAGGCGCGCACGCCGGCCGGCAAGCGCGTGGCCAGCCCACGGCCGAAATCGTCGTCCACGTTGACCACCGCCGTCTTCAGCCCGGGCCAGGCGAACAGCTTGGCCTTGGCCGCGCCGTAGGCCGCCATGGTGCCGTGGTAGTCCAGGTGGTCGCGGGTGAGGTTGGTGAAGGCGGCGACTTCGAAATCGACAGCGCCGACGCGGCCCTGCTCCAGAGCGTGCGAGGAAACCTCCATCGCCACGTGGGTCGCGCTCCGGTCGCGGAACTGCGCCAGCAGGCGCTGCACGCTGATCGCGTCCGGCGTGGTGCGCTCGCCCTCGTCCAGCTGCCCGTAGAGGCCCGCGCCCAGCGTGCCTATGCTCGCCGCGCGATGGCCCAGCCGCGACAGCGCCTGGGTGAGCAGTTGCACGGTGGAGGTCTTGCCGTTGGTGCCGGTGACGCCGACGATGCGCAGGGCGCGTGACGGATGACCATGGAAGCGCGCGGCGATCTCGCCGAGGCGTGCGTGCAGGTCATCGATCCACAGCACCGGCACGCCGGGAGTGAAGCCGGCCACTGCCGGAGCTTCGGCCAGCACCAGCGTGGCGCCGCGCGCCACCGCGTCCGCGGCGAAGCCGATGCCGTGCGTGCGGCTGCCGCGCAGCGCCACGAAGGCGTCGCCTGGCCTCGCCTGGCGCGAGTCGAGAGTGAGGCCGCGGATACGAAGATCGCCGAGCGCACCGGCGTCGGCGAAGCCTTCCAGCAAGGGAGACAGCGAAAGAGCACTTATGGCTCTTCCTCCACCGAGCCGTCATCGGCCGGCAGGTCCGTGGGCGGCTTGCTGCCGGCCAGCCCGGTCGGGCTCATCAAGGGACCGCCGGCATACCAGCGGCCGATGTTGTCCGGCGGCACGTCGAGCAGGCGCAGCGCACCTTCCATCACCCGCGCGAACACCGGCGCGGAGACCATGCCGCCGTAATAGCTGCGCTTCTGCGGGTCATCGATGATCACCACGCCCACCAGCCGGGGGTTGCTGGCCGGCACCACGCCGGCGAAGGCGGCGGTGTAGTTGTTGCGCGAGTAGCCGCCGGCAGCCGCTTTGTGCGCAGTGCCGGTCTTGCCGGCGACGATGTAGTTGGCGATACGCGCCGTGGTCGCAGTGCCGCCGGGCGCGGTGACCGTCTCCATCATGCGCACGATCTCGTCGGCGACCTGCCCCGAGACGATGGCCCTGGGCTCGTTGTCCGCGTCCTTGATGAAGCTCGGCGAGTGCATCACGCCGTGGTCGGCCAGCGTGGCGTAGGCGTTTGCCAGTTGCAGTGGCGTCACGTTGAGGCCGTAGCCGTAGCCCATGATGGCCTTTTCCAGCGGGCGCCAGTCGCGGCCGATGCGCAGCAAACCGGACGACTCGCCGGGAAAGCCGCTGTTGGTGCTGTTGCCGAAGCCGAACGCGCGGTAGGTGCCGTACATCAGTGGCGTGTCCAGCTCCATCGCGATGTGCGCCGCGCCGACGTTGCTGGACTTGGTGATCACGCCGGTGGGCGTCAGGGGACCATAGTTGTGCGTGTCGTGGATGTCGTGGCCCTGGAAGAACCAGTGGCCGCCGCCGGTATCGATCAGCGGGCTGGTCGGGGTGAACTTCCCGCTGGACAGTGCCGCGGCCATCAGGATCGGCTTGATCGTCGAGCCCGGCTCGATCAGGTCGGTGACGGCGCGGTTGCGCCGGTCTGCGGGCTTGCTGCCGTTCACCGCATTGGGGTTGTAAGTGGGCAGGTTGACCATCGCCAGCACCTCGCCGGTGGCGACGTCGAGGATCACCATCGAACCGGATGCGGCGTTGAATTCGCCCAGCGCGTTCTTCAGCTCGTTGTAGGCCAGAAACTGGATGCGCCGGTCGATGCTGAGCGTGAGGCTCTTGCCCGGCTTGGGTTCGCGCACCTGCTCGACGTCCTCGACCACGTGGCCCATGCGGTCGCGGATCACCCGCTTGGCGCCGGGCTTGCCGGCCAGCCAGTCGTCGAAGGCGAGCTCGAGGCCTTCCTGGCCGTGGTCGTCGATGTTGGTGAAACCGAGCACGTGCGCGGTCACCTCGCCCGACGGGTAGTAGCGGCGGTATTCGCGCTGGCCGTTGATGCCGGGAATGCCCAGGTCGAGCACGGCCTGCGCCGCCTCCGGCGGCATCTGTCGGCGCAGGTAGACGAATTCGCGGTCGGCGCGCTGGGCGAGCTTCTCCTTCAGCTCGCCCGCGTCGGCGCCGAGCGCGGAGGCAAGGTCAGGGATGCGGTCGGCGTTTTCCAGCACCTGCGCCGGGTTGGCCCAGATCGAGACCACCGGCGTGGATACCGCCAACGGTTCGCCGTTGCGGTCGAAGATGGTGCCGCGCGAAACCGGAATCGGCACTTCGCGCAGGAAGCGTGCGTCGCCCTGGTCCTGGTAGAACTGCTTGCGCACCACCTGCAGGTCGAACGCACGCGCGACCAGGCCCAGCGAGGCCAGCCCGAGCACGCCGACCACCAGCACCATGCGCCGGCGCGGGCTAGGGCCGGGACCGCGGCGGCGGCCGCCGGAAGGCTGCACGGACGGGCGGCGCGTACTCATCGGCGCACCAGTTGGATGTCCTGCGGCCTGGGCGTGACCATGCCGAGCTTGCTGCGTGCCTCTTCGTCGATGCGGCGCGGCTCGGCCCAGGTCGCCTGCTCCAGTTCGAGCCGGCCGTATTCGATGTTGAGTTCGTCGCGCTGGTTCTGCAGGCGGGTCAGCTCGACGAACAGCACGCGGCTCTCGTGGCGCGTCCACACCACGCCGATCGCGCTGACCAGCACGGCCAGCAGCAGGAGCACGAGTACGGTGCCGGCCAGCGCCCTCATGCCAGCTTCTCCGCCACGCGCAGCACCGCCGAGCGGGCGCGCGGATTGGCGGCGAGCTCGCGCTCCGAGGGGAAGCGCGCCTTGCCTACCGCGGCCAGCCGTGCCGGCCTTGCCGCCACCGGCGGGCCGCGCCGGCTGCCCTGCACGCGGCCCGCGTGGTCGCGGATGAACTGCTTGACGATACGGTCTTCCAGCGAGTGGAAGCTGATCACCGAGAGCCGGCCGCCGACCCTCAGGCGCTCCAGCGCCGCCTCGAGGCCGCTGCGCACCGATTCGAGCTCGCCGTTGACGCGGATGCGCAGGGCCTGGAAGCTGCGCGTGGCCGGGTGCTTGCCCGGCTCGCGGCGACCGATGGTGCGCTCGATCAGGGCGGCCAGGTCGCCGGTGCGGATGATTGGCGCTTCGGCGCGGCGCGCCACGATGGCGCGGGCGATCCTGCGGCTGAAGCGTTCCTCGCCGAAGGTCCACAAGACGTCGGCGATCTCGTGCTCGTCGGCGCGGGCGAGGAAGTCCGCCGCGCTTTCGCCCTGGGTGGTGTCCATGCGCATGTCCAGCGGCGCATCGGCCATGAAGCTGAAGCCGCGCGCAGCCTCGTCCAGCTGCGGCGAGGACACGCCCAGGTCGAGCAGCACGCCATCCAGGCCGGGGGCGGTCTCGTTCCACTCCGCGAGTTCGGCGAAATTGCCGTGGCGGATGGCCACGCGCGGATCGGCCGCGAAGGCTTCGCGCGCCGCGGCGATGGCGGTCGGGTCGCGGTCCATCAGCAGCAGCCGGCCATCGGGACCCAGGCGCGACAGCACTGCGCGTGCGTGGCCGCCGCGCCCGAAGGTGCCATCCAGATACCGCCCGCCTGCCTGCACGGCAAGGCCCTCCACCGCTTCATCCAGCATCACCGGGATGTGCCGCAACTCGGCCACGCCGCACCCTCCCGTCCCGTCTTCGTCCCGCACCCGAAAACACCCGCGCCCTAGAGGCGCAGGTCCGCCATGTCGTCAGTGATGTCGTCTTCGCCGAGGGTCTGGCGAATCTTGGCCAGATGCGCCTGCTCGCTCCACAGCTCGAACTTGTTGCCCATGCCCAGCAGCACCGCCTTCTTCTCGATGCCGGCGGCGGCACGCTGGCTGGCCGGCAGCAGGACGCGCGAGGCGCCGTCCGGCTCGACCACGGCCGCCGCGCCCACCAGCTTCATCTGCATGTCGCGATGGGCGGCCTTGACCTTGGGCAGGGCATTGATCTGGTCGCGCACCTGCTCCCACTCGGCGTAGGGGTAGATCCACAGGCAACCCGTCTCGAACGGGCTGTAGGTGACCACCAGCCGATTGGCGCAGGCGCCCGCAACCAGCTCCCGATATGCAGTCGGGATGGCCAGCCGGCCCTTGTCATCGACGGTAATGGCGGTTTCGCCCTGGAACACCCGTGCAGACTCCACTGATTCCCACGATTTCACACAGGGTCCCACGATACGTCTCGCCTTTTGAGACGTCAAGGGATTTTTGCTTGTGAATCAAGGAGAAAGGCAGAAGTGTGGACGTATTTCCAGCCATTTGGGAGGAAGGTTGGCAAGGTGCTTGAAAGCTAGGGTTTTTTCAAAATGCCGCGTGAGGTACATCACGAGCCTGCAGCCCGCTGGTCACCTCCGGACATGAACTCCTGTTCAGGCCAACCTGTGCCCGGGTGGCGCCCCTCTCGCGGCAACGCAAAAGGCCAGGGTGGCGTTCGACATCCACGCCACCCTGGCCTTCGTTGTGGCGGCGTGCCGCAGCGCGCCGCGCAAGAGAGGGGCGGAGCCGGCCTGTAAGCCGGGTTCTGTACGCCTTGCGGCGCGACAGTCATTCCTCTCGGCCAGGCGTCGCCGCCTGGCTCCAGCGACCTACCCGGGAACAACGCGGGCCGCGTTATCGTTCCCCTATTCGGTCTTGCTCCGGGTGGGGTTTACCGTGCCGTGCGGCGTTGGCCCCGCACGCGGTGCGCTCTTACCGCACCCTTTCACCCTTGCCTGATCCCCTTCCGGGGCCATCGGCGGTCTGCTCTCTGTTGCACTGGCCGTCAGCTCGCGCTGCCCAGGCGTTACCTGGCACCCTGCCCTGTGGAGCCCGGACTTTCCTCGACGCACTCGCGTGCGACGCGACTGTCCGGCCGACTCCGCGCACCATTGTAGTGGCCCGCGAATCGGCTGTGGGAAATCCGGATGCGAGAGAGAGCGTCGCGGTAGGGCAGGCTTCAGCGGGGCTGAGACTTGCTACGAAGCTTCATAGAGGCTCTTGCGCGGCGCTCCGGTGATTGCGGCCGCCAGCTTGGCGGCCTTGGCGGGCGGCAGTTCCTCGCGCAGCAGCGCGAACACGCGCTGGCCCTCGGCCAGACGCGCGTCCGTCTCCTCGCCGCGGCCGACCACCAGGATCACGCATTCGCCGCGCTGCTGGTCAGGATCGCCCGCGACGCGTGCGGCGAGCTCGGACAGCGCCTCGCCGAGCACCGTCTCGAACAGCTTGGTGAGTTCGCGCGCGAGCACCGCCTCGCGCGCACCACCGAAAACATCGCGCATGTCGACAAGGCTCTCGGCCACGCGGTGCGACGACTCGTAGAAGATGAGCGTGCGCGGCTCGCTGGCCAGCTCCTGCAGGCGAGTGCGGCGCGCGGCGGCCTTCGGCGGCAGGAAACCCTCGAAGACGAAACGGTCGCTGGGCAACCCCGCCACCGACAGCGCCGCGATGGCCGCGCAGGCACCGGGCACCGGTACGCAGCGGATGCCTGCCGCCCGCGCCGCGCGCACCAGTCGGTAGCCCGGGTCGGAGACCAGCGGCGTGCCTGCATCGGAGATCAACGCGACCGATTGCCCATCGAGCATGCGCCGCACGAGCGCATCGACCGCCTCGCGCTCGTTGTGTTCGTGCAACGCCACCAGCGGCACGTCGACGTTATGGTGGAGCAGCAACGGCCGGCTGTGGCGGGTGTCCTCGGCGGCGATCACGTCCGCCGCGCGCAGCGTCGCGACCGCGCGTGGGGAAAGGTCGTCGCGATTGCCGATCGGCGTGGCAACCACCGACAGGTTGCCGGACTGGACAGTAGGCATCGAAGCTCCAAGCGGTGCGCGAAGGGCGCGCGGCACGATCGGCTATGATCGCTCACCATGTCGACCACGACCAAGGAACGCTCCATGCGACTGCTCCGCGCCGCCGGTCTCGGCCTGCTGATCGCCTTGGCGCTGGGCGCCTGCGTACCGACGGCGGTCACCCGCTCGCCGCAGGAACTGGCCGCCGCACAGCACGCCGCGCAACTGGCCCGCCAAGGGCAGTTCGACCAGGCGGTCCAGGCCTATCTCGACCTCGCGCAGCAGGCCCGCGATCCCGACCACTACCGCGTACTGGCCGCCGAGGTCTACCGCGAGGAAGGCGCCATCGAACAAGCCGCGCCGCTGCTTGGCCAGGTGCGCCGTCCGCGCCTGCAGAGCGAGGACGCAGCCCACTACGACCTGCTGCGCGCCGAACTGGCGCTCGCCCACCACGACGCACACACCGCGCTGCAGCTGACCACCCAGCCGACACCGGTACCGTCCGCGCTCGAGCTGCGCCTGCTCGAACTGCGCGCGCGCGCGATGGAGGGCACCGGCGACCTGTGGGGTGCCGCGCGCACCCGCGTGCAGATGGACCCTCAACTGGGGGGGCTGGACCACACGCAGAACCGCAAGCAGATCCTCGACCTGCTCGGTCGCCTGGGCGCCGAGCCGCTCAAGCGCCGCGGCGCCGCCATGCAGGCGGGCGATCGCATGCTGCCCTGGATCAACGAAGCGCTCACCCAGCTCGGCGTGCCGGTCGCGCAGCCGCAGCCGGATCTCAACCAGCCGGTCGGCACCATGCTGCCCGGCGCCAACGCGAACGTGCGCGAGGGCTACCGCATGCCCGCGCACGTGGCGTTACTGCTGCCGCTGGGCGGCAACTTCGCCGGCGCCAGCGGCGCGATCCGCGAAGGCTTCTTCGCTGCCTACGCCGACGCCGCGCGCACCAACGCGCCGCGCGCCAGCGTGCGCGTGTACGACAGCGGCGGCACCGCCGAGGGTGCGTTGAAGGCCTACCGCCAGGCTGCCGGCGACGGCGCGCAGCTGGTCGTGGGGCCGCTCACCCGCGCGGAAGTCGCGGCGGTGTTCGGTCAGGGCCAACTGCCGGTGCCCTTGCTCGCGCTCAACCACCCCGACGACAAGAGCCTGCCGGCCGGCGGCGCCACAGAGTTCGGCCTGCTGCCGGAAACCGAGGGCGCGCAGGCTGCCGACCACATGGTCGAGCGTGGGCTGCATGGCGCCTACGTGATCGTGTCCGACGACGACTTCGCACAGCGCGCCGCCAGCGCATTCAAGGCCGAGTTCGATGCGCGCGGCGGCCACGTCGCCGGCATGGCCACGCTGCCTCCCGGCAAGGTGAACTTCGCCAACGCGATCGGCGGCCTGGACATGCCCAGGTCGGCCATGCCCGTGCCGGCGGCACCGGCACCGGCACCGGCGCCGG
>NZ_JABFWW010000315.1 GCF_013362045.1 Frateuria sp.
GGGCGGCAGCGTGTGGCGCCGGCTGGCGCAGGACGAAGCGGCGCTCGCCGTGGCCTGAAGGCTCAGTTCACGCGCGCCAGTATCACCGTGATGTTGTCGTCGGCGCTGCCCTCGAGTGCCGCCAGCAGCAGGTGATCGACGCACTCCTGCGCGGCAAGGTCGGTGCGGCCGACGATGCGTGCGATCGCGTCGTCCGACAGGCCTTCGGTCAGGCCGTCGCTGCACAGCACGAAAGCGCTGCCCGGCTCGGCGCGGCCCCGCGCCATGCCGATATGCAGGGGCTCGCTCGCGGTCCCGCCGAGCGCCTGGGTCAGCACGGTGCGCTGCGGGTGGCGGTCGGCCAGCGCCGGGTCGAGTTGGCCGGCCGCGACCAGTTCCTGCACCAGCGAATGGTCGTGGCTGACCTGATGCAGCGCGCCCTGCTGCCACAGGTAGATGCGGCTGTCGCCGACCCAGGCGACCTCGTAGCGTTCGCCGGCCATGCGCAAGGCCGCCACCGTCGTACCCATCGGCAACGCGTCGGAGGCGCCGCCCGCCTGCTGCAGCAGCTGCTCCCCGGCGCCGCGCACGGCTTCGACCAGCCCCCGCCCGCGCGTGATCTCTTCCACGACGGCATCGCGCACCAGCGCCGACGCCACCTCGCCATGCTGGTGCCCGCCCATGCCGTCGGCCACGAGGAACAATCCCAGCGCCGGATCGGCGTAGTAGGTGTCCTCGTTGCTCGTGCGGCGCAAGCCGACGTGGGTGCCGTGTCCGAACTCGATCATGGGGCGATGGGCAGTGGGAGCAACGCGCAGCATGCCGGATGCAGCCAAGCTTCGCAAAACGCACGCTCGGAAAAGAAAAAGCCCCGACCGGACGATCTGGGCCTGAACTTTCTGGCGGAGAGGGTGGGATTCGAACCCACGGTACGCTTACACGTTCGCCTGATTTCGAGTCAGGTACATTCGACCACTCTGCCACCTCTCCTAAAGGATCGCGGGTCGACGCGAGCCGGCGATTTTACGTGGAGCCGGGAGCCCTGACAAGCGCTCTCGGCATCCCCGCCAGGTCTCAGCCGGCCTTCTTCTTGGCCAGCCGCAGCCAGGTGTCGACCACCGTATCGGGATTGAGCGAGACCGACTCGATGCCCTGGTCCATCAGCCATTCGGCCAGGTCCGGGTGGTCGCTCGGACCCTGGCCGCAGATGCCCACGTACTTGCCTTTCTCGCGCGCGGTCTTGATCGCCATGGCGAGCAGCTTCTTCACGGCCGGGTCGCGTTCGTCGAACAGGCTGGCGACGATGCCCGAGTCGCGGTCCAGGCCGAGGGTGAGCTGGGTGAGGTCGTTGGAGCCGATCGAGAAGCCGTCGAAGATCTCCAGGAATTCCTCGGCGAGCAGGGCGTTGGACGGGACCTCGCACATCATGATGACCTTGAGGCCCGGCTCTCCATCGAAACTTTGGCCCTGCTTGAGGCCGTTCTTCTCCAGCACCTCGACCACCTTGCGGCCTTCGCCCAGCGTGCGCACGAACGGGATCATCACCCATACGTTGCTGAGGCCCATTGCCTCGCGCACCTTCTTGACCGCCTTGCACTCCAGCGCGAACGACTCGGCAAAGCCGGCGTCGACATAGCGACTGGCGCCGCGGTAGCCGATCATCGGGTTCTCCTCGTGCGGTTCGTAGCGCGCGCCGCCGATCAGGCCGGCATACTCGTTCGACTTGAAGTCGGACAGGCGCACGATCACCGGCTTCGGGTACACCGAGGCGGCGATGGTGGCGATGCCTTCGGCCAGGCGGTCGACGTAGAAGCTCACCGGGTCGGCGTAGCCGGCCATGCGCTCGTCGATCTTCGCCTTGGTCTCCGCGTCCTGGCGGCTGTATTCGAGCAGCGCCTTCGGGTGCACACCGATGTGGCTGGCGATGATCATCTCCAGGCGTGCCAGCCCGATGCCGGCATTGGGCAGCATGCCGAAGTCGAACGCGCGCTCGGGGTTGGCCACGTTCATCATGATCTTCAGCGGCGCCTCGGGCATGGCGCCCAGGTCCGCGGTGATGCGGTCGAAGGCGAGCTTGCCTTCGTAGATCATGCCGGTGTCGCCCTCGGCGCAGGACACGGTCACTTCCGCGCCGTCAGGAATCGTCTGCAGCGCGTTGCCGGTGCCGACCACAGCCGGCACGCCCAGCTCGCGCGCGATGATCGCGGCATGGCAGGTGCGGCCGCCGCGGTTGGTCACGATGGCGGCGGCGCGCTTCATGATCGGCTCCCAGTCGGGATCGGTCATGTCGGCAACCAGCACGTCGCCGTTCTGGAACTCGTGCATCTGGCTGATCGACTTGACCACGCGCGCCTTGCCCGAGCCGATCTTCTGGCCGATGGCGCGGCCCTCGGCCAGCACCTTGCCCTTCTCGTTGAGCTGGAAGCGCTCCAGCTGCGTGGCGTGGGCGCGCGACTTCACCGTCTCCGGGCGTGCCTGCACGATGTAGAGCTTGCCGGTATTGCCGTCCTTCGCCCACTCGATGTCCATCGGGCGGCCGTAGTGCTGCTCGATGACGAGCGCTTGGCTTGCCAGTTCCTGCACGTCCTCGTCGGAGATGCAGAACTTGTTGCGCAGCTCGGCCGGGGTTTCCTCGATGCGCACGCGCTCGCCCGGCTT
>NZ_JABFWW010000208.1 GCF_013362045.1 Frateuria sp.
CAGGTGCTCGGCGGCGAGCATGCCGCTGCGGATCGCCTGATGGGTGCCCTTGATCTTGGGTACGTTGAGCAGGCCGGCGGTGTCGCCGATCAAGATCGCGCCGGGCATCTCGACCTTGGGCAGCGACTGCCAGCCGCCGGTGACGATGGCGCGCGCGCCTGCGGAGAGGATGGTGCCGCCCTCGAGCAGCGGCTTGACGTGCGGGTGGTTCTTCCATTGCTGGAAGGCTTCCCACGGCTTGTAGTCGGGGTCGCGGTAATCCAGGCCGCTGACGTAGCCCAGCGCGATGCGGTCGCCGTCCAGGTGGTAGAGGAAGCTGCCGCCGTAGGTCCGGTTGTCGGCCGGCCAGCCGAAGCTATGCACGATCTTGCCGGGGGTGACGCGGCCGGCCGGCACGTGCCAGAGCTCCTTGATGCCGATCGAATAGCCCTGCGGGTCCGCGTCCTTCGCCAGGTCGAAGCGCTTGATCAGCTGCTTGGTCAGGCTGCCGCGCGCGCCCTCGGCGAGCACGGTCACTTTGGCCCTGATGTCGATGCCCTGGGTGTAGCCCGATTTGTGCGTGCCGTCCTTCGCCACGCCCATGTCGCCGATGCGCACGCCGGCGACCGAGCCGTCCTCGTCATAGATGTTGTCGGCGGCGGCAAAGCCGGGGAACACGTCCACGCCCAGCGCTTCGGCCTGGGGGCTGAGCCATGCGCACATGGCGCCCAGCGAGACGATGAAGTTGCCGTGGTTCTTCATGCCCGGCGGCACCGGCAGCTTGCGGCCGCCGGTCTTGCTGAGCAGCCAGAACTCGTCCTCGCCGGCCGGCACGCAGATCGGCGGCGGGTTGTCGCGCCAGCCGGGCAGCAGGGCATCGAGCGGGCCCGGCTCGATCACCGCGCCGGAAAGGATCTGTGCGCCGACGGTGGAGGCCTTCTCGATCACGCAGACGCTGGTGTCGGGCTTGAGCTGCTTCAGGCGGATCGCAAACGACAGCCCCGCGGGACCGGCGCCGACCACGACCACGTCGTATTCCATCGTCTCGCGTTCGCTCATGGCGGACTCCCGTGCTGCATGCATACAGAAGGAAAGGGCGGCATTGTCGGGTTTCGCGCGTCCCGCGGCAAACCGGGCTCTTCACCCGCGACCGCTTGCAATCGCTTTGCGGCCCGTGGCGATAATCCGGCAATGCAATGCAAAGGATGAGGCATGAATTCGACCGCGTCGATCGCCGACATTGACCTGCGCCGCGCCAGCGTGTGCCAGTTGCTGCACTGGCTGGCGGTGGGCCGCGTGCAGCCGCAGGCGCTGGCCGATGGCTACCAGGGTGCGATCGAGCGGATCAATCCCGGGCTCAATGCCTATGTCGACCTGCGCCCGGGGCTGCTGCAGGAGCAGGCGCGCACTGCCACCCACCGCCGCCGCGACGGCGTGCTCGGGCGGCTGGACGGCATTCCGATCGCATTGAAGGACAACTTCGACATGGCCGGCTGGCCCACCCGCGCCGGCCTGCCGGGACGCGAGCAGCCGGTGCAGGACGATGCCCACGTGGTCTCGCGCCTGCGCGCCTCCGGCGCGGTGCTGGTGGGCAAGACGAACATGGACGAGGCCGCGCTAGGCGCGGCCACCGACAACCCGCATTACGGTCCCACGCACAATCCCTACAAGCATGGCTACAGCGCAGGCGGTTCCTCCGGCGGCGCGGCCGCGGCGGTAGCCGCGGGGCTTGCGGCGGCGGCGGTGGGGTCGGACAGCCTGGGCTCGATCCGCATTCCCGCCAGCTATTGCGGCGTGTACGCGCTCAAGCCCACGCACGGCGAAATTTCCACGCGCGGCCTGCTGCCGGCGGCGCGCCGGCTCGACGCGGTGGGCCTGCTCGCGCGCAGCGCCAACGACCTCACCGTACTGCTGCAGGTGCTGGCTGGCTACGACGCCGACGATGCGCGCTCGCGCCGCCGGCGTGTCGCCTTCTCGCCGCCGGACTGGGAGCCGGGCCACCTGCGCGCCGGCCTGCTGCCGGACCTGGCGGCGGTGGGCGTGGAGGCGGAGGTGATCGAGGTGTTCGAGGCGGCGCTGGCCAAGCTGCCGCGCGAGCTGGGCGAACGGCGCACGGTGGATTTCGCCGACTGGAATTTCGCCCGCTCGCGCCGCGCGGGCCTGCTGCTTATGGAGGCGGAGATGCTGGGCACCTTTGCCGCCGACCTGGCCGACGCTGCGCGACCGGTATCCCCGCGCCTGCGCGGAATGCTCGGCTATGCCGCCGGCAAGAGCGCCGCGGAGTACGCCGCGGCCGACCGCGTGCTGGACGCCGCAACGCTCAAGATGCGCCGCCTGTTCGCGCAGATCGACGAGCTGGAGTTGCCCACCACGCCACAGGGTGCCTTCCCGCTGGACGGGCCGGCGCCCGACTCGGCGGCGGACCTGACCAGCTTCGCCAGCCTGGCCGGCTGCCCGGCGGTGAGCATGCCGATGGGCGCGCTGCGCGATGGCCGGCCGATCGGCCTGCAGTTCGTCGGCGCACGCGGCTCGGACCTGCGCCTGCTGGAGCTGGCGGCGGTGTGCGCGTCGTCGCTGGATGCGGATCCGGCCTATCCGGCGATCGCCTGACGCAAAAGCGTGATGGCGAGCCCGTCCCATCCGCAAAGTGGAGGCCTGTTCGCTCCGGCGGAGGGTTGGCAACCGCTCGACTTGCCCAACGCGGAACTCGCCTACTGGCCGGCATGGCTGGCGCCGGCCGAGGCGGACGCATTGTTGGAGGTCCTGCGCGCAACGATCCCGTGGGAGACCCACGTGATCCGGGTCTACGGCCGCGATGTTCCGTCGCCCCGGCTCAGCTGCTGGATCGGCGACCCGGGCGCGAGCTATGCGTATTCGCGCACGCGCTTCGAGCCGCGCCCCTGGCCGCGAGCGCTGGCGGTATTGCGCGCACGCATCGAGCAGGCCTGCGGTGCGGGCTTCAACAGCGTGCTGGCCAATCTCTACCGCGACGGCCGCGATGCGATGGGCTGGCACAGCGACGACGAGCCGGAACTGGGTCCGGCGCCGGTGATCGCCTCGCTCAGCCTGGGTGCCGAGCGGCGCTTCGTGTTCCGCCGCAAGCCGGCGCGCGGTGCGACCGCGGAGCGCGCCGCGCTGGAGCTGCGCCTGCCGCACGGCAGCCTGCTGCGCATGGCCGGCGCCTCCCAGCGGCTCTACCAGCACGCTCTGCCGCGCATGGCGCGGGTGCGGGCGCCGCGCATCAACCTCACCTTCCGATGCATCCCGTAGGAATGGAGGAGGCGCTCGCTTGGCTTGCATCCTGGCGCCGGCGATAATCGCGGCTTTCCCCAAGGCGCCCGTGCGATGACCGAGAAGACCGTACTCAACGACACCCATCGCGCATCGGGCGCACGCATGGTCGATTTCGGCGGCTGGGACATGCCGATCAACTACGGCTCGCAGATCGAGGAGCACCACGCTGTTCGCCGCGACGCGGGCATGTTCGACGTCTCCCACATGACCGTGGTCGACCTGCACGGGCCGCGCACGCGCGAGTTCCTCCGCCACCTGCTGGCCAACAACGTCGACAAGCTCAAGGTGGGCGGCAAGGCCTTGTACTCGTGCATGTTGAACGAGCAGGGCGGGGTGATCGACGACCTGATCGTGTACTTCTTCGACGAGGCGCATTTCCGCCTCGTGGTGAACGCCGCCACGCGCGCCAAGGACCTGGCCTGGATCGAGCAGCAAGCCAAGGCCTATGGCGTGGAGGTGAAGGAGCGTCCCGACTTCGCCATGGTCGCAGTGCAGGGGCCGAACGCGCGCGCCAGGGTCATTGGCCTGCTGCACGAGGTCGACCGTCCGCGCATCGAGAAGCTCGGCCGCTTTGCCGCGGCCGCCGCGCAGGGGCCGCACGGCATGCCGCTGTTCATCGCCCGCACCGGCTACACCGGCGAGGACGGCTTCGAGATCATCGTACCGAGTGAGCACGCGGTCGCCCTGTGGCAGGCGCTTGCCGCGGCCGGCGTGAAGCCGGCCGGCCTGGGTGCGCGCGACACGCTGCGCCTGGAAGCAGGCATGAACCTCTACGGCCAGGACATGGACGAGAGCGTCTCGCCGTGGGAGGCAAACCTTGGCTGGACCATCGCGCTGGACGAGGGCCGCGACTTCATCGGCCGCAAGGCGCTCGAGGCGCAGAAGGCCGCCGGCGTGCCGCGCGTGATGGTCGGCCTGGTGCTGGACGAGAAGGGCGTGCTGCGCCACGGCCAGAAGGTGCTCACCGCCAACGGCGAGGGCGAGGTCCTCTCCGGCAGCTTCGCCCCCACGCTGGACAAGGCGGTGGCCTTCGCGCGCATTCCCGCCGGCGAGCCTGGCGACGTGCGGGTGGACATCCGCGGCCGCGAGGTGCCGGTGCGCGTGGTGAAGTACCCCTTCGTGCGCGACGGCAAGCCCTGCGAAGGCATCTGAGGGGCGCGCGCTCCTTCTATATGAGCTTTCACCGGAGCGGCTAGAATCGCCGCTCCTTTCCTCGAACGAACGACTGGACCCGACCATGAGCGAGATTCCCGGCGATCTGAAGTTCCTCAAATCCCACGAGTGGGCCCGTGTCGAAGACAACGGCCTGGTCCGCGTGGGCATCTCCGACCATGCGCAGGGCCAGCTCGGCGACCTGGTGTACGTCGAGCTGCCGGAGATCGGCGCCAGCGTGCAGGCCGGCACCGGCGTGGCGGTGGTCGAGTCGGTCAAGGCCGCTTCGGACATCTATTCACCGGTGTCCGGCGAAGTCGTCGAGGTCAACGAATTGCTCAACGACAAGCCCGAGACCATCAACGAGGATGCCTTCGGCGAGGGCTGGATTTTCGCCGTGCGCATCAGCGATCGCGCCGAGCTGGATGGCCTGCTCGACGCCGACGCCTACGCCGAGCAGATCGAGAACGAGGACCACTGAGAGTGCCTTCATCGTGCGTCGCCCCAGGGCGGCGCACGAGCCGGTCCGCCGGCCAACGTGGCGCGTCGTTCCCCTCGATCGCCGCCGAAAAGGGGAGGGGGAGCAGGGCGGTCGACGATCCGGCCGTTGCCATCCGAGAACCCGCTGGTCGACTTCCATTCATTCGAACGCGGGGCCCTGCGCGGCACCTCGTACAGCAAAGCGCTTGCGCTTTTCATGCGTGCGGGTGTCATTCGGAGTGACCGGATCAATACGGCGCAAAACCTTGCGCAGCAAGGCTTTGCGGCATCGACTGGATTATGGCGGATATTTTTAAATGGACGCCTATACGTCCAATTGAAAATGTGCCGGTTGGTTCGCGACACCTTGCCGGACGGCGCTTTGCAGGGTGGTCGGAGGGGTTTGGGCCGGGTGCATTTTCCGGTCGAAATCAATTGACAGGTGAAATCTTCAGGAATAGCTTTCGCCTCAGATTGAGGGGAACAGGTACATATGGTTGCATCGAAATTCATCACGCCTTATGTCGGTCACGGCGAAAAGGCAGGCGCGGTGCGCAAGATCACCGTGTCGATTCCGTTGCATGTCCTGCGTCTGCTATCCGACGAGCGCACCCGCCGTCAGGTCAACAATCTTCGGCACGCCACCAACAGCGATCTGCTGGTGGAGGCGTTCCTGCACGCTTTTACTGGGCAACCACTGCCAACTGATGAGGAGCTGAGACGAACCATGGCCACTGCCAAGAAAACCGCTGCAAAGAAACCGGCCGCCAAGAAGGCCGCCAAGAAGACCGCTGTGAAGAAGGCCGCCGCGAAGAAGCCGGTTGCCAAGAAGCCGGCCGCCAAGAAGGCCGCCGCCAAGAAGCCGGCCGCCAAGAAGGCTGCCGCCAAGAAGCCGGCCGCCGCCAAGAAGGCTGCCGTCAAGAAGGTTGCCGTGAAGAAGGTTGCCGCCAAGAAGGCGGCCCCGAAGAAGGCTGCACCGGCCAAGGTGGTCAAGGCCACCACGGCCGCCAAGGTCACCAAGAAGTAAGCCCAAGAAAACCAACTAGCGGTATCGACTTTCTCTCCCTGCGGTGCCCAGCGCAGGGAGGGTACTTCGAAGAGCGATTCGTCCCGGCCCAGTCCGGGACGCTTCGTTTTTGGGGAACGGAAAAAAACCTGCCTCCGCCCGGATCTCGCCGATTTGCCGCAAGGCCGCATTGGGGGTAAGTTGTGCGCACTCGCGCCGCGCTCGTCCAGGGGGACGGCCGCTCCTACAGGGGGAAAAGCGCGGGTATCTCATGCCAATCGGTGAACGTCCCATGGATACCCGTTCCAGTTCTAAGCGCGCGCATGCGCGCGGGGCCGTCCGGCCCACCATGCTGGCTGTCGTCGCCATCATCGTCCTGCTTGCCATCGCAAGCTGGTTCCTGATCATCCAGCCGCACCAGGAGCTGGTGATGCAGGATGCCGGTGGCCATCCGTCCACCCCGGTCTCCACCGACAAGGTCACGGTGCCGCCGCCGGCCAACGTGGAGGCGATGGACGTGAACCAGCTGCTGGCCGAAGCGCGCAAGGCGATGAACGACCATCGCGTGCTCGGGCCGGCCGGCAATAACGCGTTCGAGTTCTACCTCAAGGCGCTGGAGAAGCAGCCCGGCAACCCGGTGGCGACCGATGCGCTGCGCGAGACCTTCCCGTTCGCCGCCAGCGGTGCCGAGCAGGCGATCAATGGCCGCGACTTCGGCGAAGCCCAGCGCGAGATCGATCTGCTGGCCAAGGCCGATCCGGCCAACTACACATTGACCATCCTGCGCTCCAAGCTCGACGCCCAGCGCAAGCTGATGGACAAGGAGCAGCAGCAGGCGCTCGAGCAGCAGCGGCAGCAGCAGCTGGCCGCCGACAAGGCCGCGGCGGACAAGGCGGCGGCCGAGAAGCTCGCGTCGGAGCAGAAGACCCAGCAGCCGGCCGAACAGAAGCCCGCGCAGGCGACGGCCGCGCAACAGCAGGTTGCTGCCGCCGAGACGAAGCCGGCTGCCGAGGCGGTGGCCAGTTCCGAACCGGTGCTGATCCGGGCGGTGCAGCCGCGCTATCCCACCCAGGCACGCCGCGCGAACCAGGAAGGCTGGGTGATCGTGAGCTACAACATCGATACCGACGGCAACGTCAATGGCGTCAAGGTGCTGGACGCGCAGCCGCGCCATATGTTCGATCGCGAGGCGGTCGACGCGGTGGAGCGCTGGAAGTTCAAGCCGGCTACGCGCAACGGCGTGCCGGTGGAGGCCAACCGCCAGCAGCGCATCGTGTTCAAGCTCAACCAGTAGGCGGACGGATGCAAAAAGGCGGCGCTCCAGGCGCCGCCTTTTTTTTATGGCGAGCGGGAGCAGTCAACGACGCCGGCGATGCCGGCCCGCATGATTCCTGCGTGGTTTCGCCGGCGCGCCCGCGGCCGGCGCTGCCTTGCCGATGCCTGCCCAGTCCACCGGCGGCAGGCCCAGCAGGCTGTCGAACACCATCGGCATCAATCCCGAGGGCGTGGGCACGCCGGTGTTCCACAGCGTCACCACGCCAGCGTGGTACTTGGGGAAGAAGCCGATCATCGTGCGGTAACCCTCCACCGCGCCGGCGTGGTAGATCAGCGTTTCGCCGCCATAGGTGAACACGCGCCAGCCCAGAGCGTAGTACGCGGCCGAAAGGCGGCCGCTGCGCCAGGGCGAGGAATGCAGTTCCACCGGAGTGGGCACGCCGGGCGTATGCAGCGCGCTCAGTGCCGCCGGCGAAAGCACGTCGGGGCGGCCGCCCATCTGTGCGATCAGCCACTGTTCCATGTCGCGCAGGCTGGCGTTGACGCCGGCGGCCGGCGCCACGCGGTAATAGTTTTCCTTAGGCTCGAACGGCACCCAGCCGCGCCGCGTGCGCCGGTGCGGGCGTGCCCAGCTCCTGCTCGACTCGAGCCCGGCGCGGCCGTAGCTGGCGGTGGTCATGCCCAGCGGCAGGAAGATGCGCTGGTCGACCAGCTTGTAGAAGAAGCTGCCGGTCATGGCGTAGACCACGTCGCCGATCAGGCTGAAGGCGACGTTCTGGTAGCCGTAGCACTTGCCCACGCCGCAGGCCATGTCGACCTCGTCGAGCTTGCGCACGAGTTCCTCGTAGGGAACATCGTCCTCGAGCATGCCGTCGTAGGTGTTGCGCGGCAGGCCCAGCCGCTGGCCGAGGATGTCGGCGACGGTGGCCCGTTC
Source organism: Frateuria sp. (assembly GCF_013362045.1). Classification (GTDB taxonomy): domain Bacteria; phylum Pseudomonadota; class Gammaproteobacteria; order Xanthomonadales; family Rhodanobacteraceae; genus Frateuria_A. Next base: position 8,121 of record NZ_JABFWW010000208.1, read on the forward strand.
GGTGTCGGGCACGTTCTTGAGCTTGAAGAACGGCAGCACGTTGGCCAGCCGCGTATCCCAGGCGAGCTTGCCGTCCTGCACCAGCACCGCGGTGAGTCCGGTGGCAAAAGCCTTGGACAGCGAGGCGAGGCGGAACACCGTGTCGGGCTTGACCGGCTCCTTGTCCGCCGCGTCGGCGTAGCCGATGGTGCCCTCGAACACCACCTTGTCGTCGACGACCACGGCAGTGGCAAGGCCGGCGACGGCGTCGCGCTGGTCGAGCGTGTTGAGCCACCGGCGGTAGGCTTCCAGTGTGGCCTTGACCCGTTCCGGCGGCAGCGACTGCGCCGCCGCGTCCACCGGAGCGGGAGCATTCGCGGCCGGAGCGCGGGCCAGTACGGGAGCGGTAGCGGCACCGAGCAGGCCGGCGATCAGCAGGGGAAGCGTACGAAGCTGCATGCCTGGAAGTTCGGCGCGATTGCCGTGCTGAAGGAAAGAGGGTTCGAGCGAGAAGGGCGCGACGCTCCGATTGTGGTGCAGCCGCGCCTTGTCCACAACGCAACGGCCGCTGGCGGCGAACGGTCCGCTGCCTGGCGGCATCGATAGCGCACAGGCGCGACGATGCCGCCCGCATCGCCCATGCTAGGCTTTGCGCCCCATCCGAGGCTGGACTCCCCGTGAGCCTGCGCCACAACGCCCGCGCCGACGAGCGCGCCGGGCTGACCCTCGCCACGCTGGCCTTCTTTTTCGTGATGGCCGGCTACTACATGATCCGGCCGGTGCGGGACCAGTTGGGCGGCGCCGTCGGTTCGCAATCGCTGCCGCTCTTCTATGCGGTGACCTTCGGCGTGATGATGTTGCTGACCCCGGTGTTCGGCTGGCTGGTCGCGCGCTTTTCCCGCCGCAGGCTGCTGGCATGGAGCTACAGCTTCTTCATCGTCTGCCTGCTCGCCTTCGTGCCGGCCTTCCTCGCGCAGGAGCGGATCGGCGCGCGCGTCCTGGGCCTGGTGTTCTACGTCTGGGTCAGCGTATTCAACCTGTTCGTGGTGTCGCTGTTCTGGAGCTTCATGGCGGACATCTTCGAAAGCCGCCAGGCGCGCAGGGTGTTTCCGCTGATCGCGCTGGGCGGCATGGGTGGGGCGCTGTTCGGGCCCTTGCTGACCCGGTACCTGGTTTACGCGCTGGGCGTGGCGCCGCTGTTGGCGGTGTCGGCTGCGGCACTGGGGCTGGCGCTGGCGTTGCTGCTGCGCCTGTCCGCGCGCGACGAGCAGATAGGCGACGGGCGCGTGGCGCAGGCCATCGGCGGTTCGCTCTGGGCCGGCATGCGCGAATTGTGGTCGCGGCCGTTCCTTCGCTACATGGCGGCGCTGATGCTGCTGGGCGACGGCATCGGCACGCTGGCCTATGCGCTGATGGCTGATTACGCCAAGGCGCACTACGCCGACCGAGTGGCCCGCACGGCCTTCTACAACGACCTGGACCTGGCAACCAACCTGCTCGGCGCCTTGCTCCAGCTGACCCTGACCCGCTGGGTGCTGGTGCGCTTGGGCGCCGGCTGGGGCCTGGTGCTGCCGGCGCTGGTCAATATCGGCCTGCTGGTGCTGGTCGCGGCGTTCGGCACCGGCGACCTGCGCATCTGGAGCGTCGCCGTGCCGGTGCTTGCATTGATGCTGGTGACCACGCGCGGCTTTGCCTACGGCATGACCAAGCCGGCGGTCGACGCGCTGTACACCCGCGTGCCGCGCGAGACCCGCTACAAGGGCAAGAACTTCGTCGAGACCGCCGTGTGGCGGTTCGGCGACGTGCTGGTGACCAGTGGTGTGAGCCTGCTCGCCTGGCTCGGCGTGGGCGTGGGCGGCCTGGGCCTGATCGGCGCGGGCGTGGCCACGGCGTCGGCCTGGGTGGCGCGGCGTGCGGGGCGGGCGCCGGATCTGGCGAAGGACTGAGCCTTCGAGACCTCTCCGCAAAGTCGACAGCACCCCCTCAACTGGTGATGTAGCGCTGCAGCTGCTCGATCTGCTCGGCCTGTGTGTCGATCACCGCCTTGACCAGGTCGCCGATCGAGATCACCCCGACCACCCGCGCGCCCTCGACCACCGGCAGGTGGCGCACGCGGCGGTCGGTGCACAGGCGCATGCAGTCGAACACGTCGGTATCCGGCGAGACGGTGAGCGGTTCCCCGCTCATGATCTCGGCCACCGAGGTCTGTGCGGACGACCGGCCCTGCAGGATCACCTTGCGCGCGTAGTCGCGCTCGGACACGATCCCGGTCAGCCGTTCGCCCTTCATCACCACCAGCGCCCCCACGCGGCGCTCGGCCATCTGCCGGACCGCATCCAGCACGGGCGCCTCGGGCGCGATGGCGTATACGGCGTTGCCCTTGCCTTCCAGCAGATGCTTTACCTGACGCATGCCTTGGCTCCTCACCGGCCGCGGCGGGCCGCGTGCGGCCAGTCTAGTGCCGCCGCGTCGGCAGGGTGTCAAAGGCCGGTAAGCGAGAAATCAGCGCCGGTCCAGCCGTTCCTCTTCCACGAAGTACAGCGGCCGCTGCTTGCTCTCGGCGTAGCTGCGTCCCAGGTATTCGCCGATCACCCCCAGCGCGAGCAGCTGCACGCCGCCGAGAAACAGGATCACCAGCATCAGGGTCGGATAGCCGCGCACCGGATCGCCCCAGATGAGCGCCTTGGTGAGCACCCACACGCCGTAGACGAAGGCCAGCATCGACGAGCCCAGGCCGACCCAGGTGGCCAGGCGCAGCGGCGCAGTGGAGAAGGACGTGATGCCTTCGATCGCCAGCTGGGTCAGCCGCCAGTAGCTCCATTTGGTGCGGCCGTCCCGTCGTGGTTCGCGCTCGTAATGCACGGCGGTCTGGCGGTAGCCGATCCAGGCGAACAGACCCTTCATGAAGCGCTGGCGTTCGCGCAGGCGCGCCAGGGCGTCCAGCGCGCGACGGGAGAGCAGGCGGAAGTCGCCGGTGTCGCGCGGCAGCGGGGTGTCCGAGAGCCGCTCCATGGCGCGGTAGAAGCCGGCGGCGGTGAAACGCTTGAAGCGCGTCTCGCCGGCGCGCGCGCTGCGCGTGGCGTAGACCACGTCGTGGCCGGCGCGCCATTGCGCGACCAGTTCGGGGATGAGTTCGGGCGGGTCCTGCAGGTCGGCGTCGATCACTACGGCGGCGCCCTCGCCGACGTGGTCCAGCCCGGCGGTGAGCGCGGCTTCCTTGCCGAAGTTGCGCGAGAGCTTCAACGCCTGCACGCGTCCATCGCGCGCCAGCAACCGTTCGATCGCCGCCCAGCTGCCGTCGGTGCTGCCGTCGTCGACGTAGAGCACGGCGCTGTCCAGCGCCAGCGCGTCCAGCACGGCGGCAAGGCGATGGTGGAACGCGTCGAGCACGGCCGCCTCGTTGTAGGCCGGGACGACGATGGTCAGTTCGGGCATGGGTCAGTGTCCTCGCCGCGCGCGTGCGGGTTGGGTGGCGTCCAGGTAGCCGGGGCCACCGAGCTGCGCCATCTGCCGCTCGATCCACAGCGTACGGCGCTGCACGTAGGCGCTGGGCCGGTCGGCATGCAGGCGGCGCGGGCTGGGCAGCACGGCGGCGAGAAGCGCTGCCTGCGCGGGGCCGAGCCGCGCGGGCGGCAGCCGGAAATACGCTTCGCTCGCCGCGCCCACGCCGTAGATGCCGTCGCCAAGCTCGGCGACGTTCATGTACACCTCCAGGATGCGCCGCTTGGGCCAGGTCAGTTCGATCAGCACGGTGAAGTACGCCTCCAGTCCCTTGCGCACGAAGCTGCGGCCGTTCCACAGGAACAGGTTCTTGGCGGTCTGCTGGCTGATCGTGCTGGCGCCGCGCAGCCGGCGACCCTCGTCGGCCTGGTCCAGTGCATTCTGGATGGAGTCCAGATCGAAGCCATGGTGGAACGGAAACTTCTGGTCCTCACCGGCGACCATCGCCAGCGGCACGTAGGGCGACACCTGCGACCAGGGCACCCAGTGCTGGCGCAGCCGGAATCCCTGCTCTGCACGCACCCAGGCGCCTACGCGCCGCTCCATCATCACCGCCGAAGTCCACGGCGGCACGAAACGCAACACCAGCACCGCCAGCCAGGACAGCGCCAGCCACGACACCAGCAGGATCGCGATGGCGCGCAGCAGGCGCCGCAGGGCGGTACGCAGCGGTGGCATCGTCGGACGGCGGCCTCGGGCGGGAGCCGCCGAAGTATAAGCGGCAAGGGCGCGCCCCATTGTCCCGCGGCCGCCATGCCCCCATGTTGGTCCCTTCCCCTGCGCAGAGGTGTCTTTCGTGGAAACCGTGCTTGTCGAGGACGTGCTGCATCGTTTCGTGCTGGAACGCGCCGGCGTGCGCGGCGTGCTGGTGCGGCTGGGTGCGAGCTGGCGCGAGGTCGCCGGCCGCGCGGACTATCCGCCGCCGCTGCGCGAACTGCTCGGCCAGAGCCTGGTGGCCAGTGCGTTGCTGACCGGCAACATCAAGCTGGAAGGCGCGTTGTCGATCGAGCTCAAGAGCAGCGGTGCATTGCGCCTGCTGTTTGCCGAATGCAGCGACCAGGGCCGTCTGCGCGGCCTGGCGCGCTGGGCCGATCCGCTGCCGGCCCCGCTGGACCTGTCCACGCTGCCCGATGCGGTCATGGCGATCACCATCGGCCACGCCGAGCGCGGCCAGCGCTACCAGGGTCTGGTCGAACTGGGCCAGCCCGACCTGGCCGGCGCGCTGGAAAACTACTTTCGCCTGTCCGAGCAGTTGCCGGCGCGCCTGCTGCTGGCCGCCGATGGCGAACACGCGGTCGGCCTGATGTTGCAGAAGCTTCCCGGCGAGGGCGGCCACGGCGCGGTGGAGGACGAGGACGCCTGGAACCGTGTGCTGCATCTGACCGGCACGCTGGGCCACCAGGAGATGCTGGCCACCACGCCCGAGCAGCTGCTGTACCGGCTGTACCACGAGGAAACCGTGCGGCTGTTCGAGCCACGGCCGCTGGCCTTTGGCTGCAGCTGCTCGCGCGAGCGCGTCGAATCGATGCTGCGCTCGCTCGGCCGCGACGAGGTGGAGGCGGCGCTGGCCGCGCGTGACGGCGAGATCGAGGTGATCTGCGAATTCTGCGCGCAGCGCTACACCTTCGACCGCATCGATGCGGAGCACGTGCTGAGCGGTGGGGTGAGCGCGGACACGTCCACGACGTCGCAGTAACCGCCCGGCATCCTCTTCCTTCGGGCGAGGATCGAGACAGGAGGCGGATGCCCGCCAGAAGACGACACGTCGAGCGCGTTTTGCGCTGGACACCGAGGCCAGCCATGGGCCCTCGACCTGACCTCTCCCGGTGGGAAGAGGGACCCAAAGCTACGCCACGGCGGGCGTCGGGTCGGCCGGCAGCCATGCGCTGATCGGCATGGGGCGGGCGAACAGGAAACCCTGGCCATAGCGGCAGCCGACGCGTATCAGCGCCTGGCGCTGGTATTCGTCCTCGATGCCTTCGGCGATGACCAGCATGTGCAGCGAATCGGCAAGTACCTGGATCGCGCGCACCACCGCCACGCCCTGGCTTTCGCCCTCGCGCGGCAGCTCGGTGATGAAGGAGCGGTCGATCTTCAGCGTCTCGAACGGGTACTGGTGCAGATAGCTGAGCGAGGAATAGCCGGTGCCGAAATCGTCCAGCGCGACCTTCACGCCACGGCTGCGCATGTTCTCCAGGATGCGCTTGACCTGCGCCGGGTTGTCCAGCAGCGCGCGCTCGGTGACCTCGATGCGCACCTGCCGCGGCGGCAGGCCGTGCTCGGCCAGCAGCGCGAGCAGGCGCGCATCCAGGTCGGGTACGCGGAAGTGGCGGCCGGACACGTTGATGCTGACGAAGCCGTCCTTGCCCAGCAGCCGCGGCGCCTGCGCGCAGACCTGTTCGAAGATCTGCCAGTCGATGCTTTCGGCGCAGCCGGCCTCCTCGGCGATCACCAGGAACTCGCCCGGAGCGAGCAGGCCACGGTCGGGATGGTGCCAGCGCAGCAGCGCCTCGTAGCCGACCACGCGGCCATCCTCCAGCGCCACGATGGGCTGGTAGAACGGTACGAATTCGTTGCGCGCCAGGCCGCGCCGCAGGTCGCTTTCCAGTTCCAGCAAGGACAGCGCCTCGCGGCGCAGGCGGTCGTCGAACACGGCGGCGCGATGGCGGCCTTCGTCCTTGGCGCGGTACATCGCGGCATCGGCGTCGCGCAGCAGCTCCTCGGGTTTCTGGTAATGCGGGCCGGGCAGGGCGACGCCGATGGAGGCGGAAGTGAAGATCTCCTTGGCGCCCAGCCGGAAGGGGGTCTGCAGCTCGCCGATGACGCGCTCGGCGATGGCCACCGCGGTGGCCGGGTTACCGACGCCCTCCAGCAATACGGCGAACTCGTCGCCGCCCAGGCGGGCGACCACGTCGCGGGTTTTCAGGCAGGCGCGGATGCGCCCGCCGACCTGGAACAGGAGGTCGTCGCCAATGAGGTGGCCGACCGAGTCGTTGATCACCTTGAAGCGGTCCAGGTCGATGAACAGCACGGCAAAGCCGCCTTCGGGCTCGGCGCGGTAGCGCTCCAGCGCCTGCTCCATGCGTTGCAGCAGCAGGGTGCGGTTGGGCAGGCCGGTCAGCGAATCGTGCAGGGTCTCGTACTTGAGGCGGCGCTCGACGCGCTCGCGCTCGGCGATCTGCTCGCGCAGGTCGCGGTTGGCCAGGGCCAGCGCGCGCGTGCGCTCGGTGACGCGGCGCTCGAGCCCGGCGTAGGCCTGCTTGAGCGATTCGGAAGTGTGCTTGCGCTGCAGCGCGTTGGCGATGTGGTAGCTGACGAAGGTGAGCAATTCCTGGTCGCGCTCGTTGTAGGCGTGCTCGGGCGTGTAGCTCTGCACCGCCAGCACGCCCATCACCTTCTCGCCCCAGACCAGCGGCACGCCCAGCCAGCACAGCGAATGCGCGCCCTGGCGCTGGATCTCGCCCAGCGCGGTAAGCCGCTCCAGCTCGCCCGAGTCGGCCAGCAGCGGCTTGCCGTGGCGCAGCACGTACTCGGTGGCGCCGCGGCCGTGCGTGCGCGGCGCGGGCACGTTGTCGATTTCGTCGATCGAGTAGGGGAAGGTCAGCTGGCCGCTCTCTTCGTCAAGCAGCGCAATGTAGAAGTTGCGCGCATAGAGCAGGCCGCCGATGACCCGGTGCATCGCCGCGTAGAAGGTGTCCAGGCCCTCGGAGGTGCTGGCCAGTTCGGCGATGCGGAACAACGCCGCCTGCAGCCGCTCGCCGCGCTGGCGCTGCAGCACCTGCTGGCGCAGCACGCGGTTGGCCTCGCGCAGCGCGGCGGTGCGATCGGCGACACGGCGTTCGAGCTCGGCCTGCGCCTGGCGTTTCTCCAGCGCGGCCTGTACGTGCTGTGCCACGTAGCTGAGCAACTCGCAGTCCTGCGTCGTGTACTGGGTGCCGGCGCGGTAGCTCTGGATCACGATGCCGCCGACCACCTTGCCCTCGCGCAGCAGCGGCACGCCGAGCCAGTACTCGCAGTCGGGGCCGATCGGGACGATGCGGTTGGGTAGGGAGCGGCTGAGCTCCTCGATCGAGCCCATCATGACCTTGCCGCCCCTGAGCAGGTTCCAGGTCAGGCCGTGCTCCAGCTCGGCCAGCGGGGTACTGCGCTCGGGCGAGGGCGGGTCGCGGTCGGCGGCATCGGCGTAGTAGGGGAAACGCACGCTGTCGGTGGCCTCGTCGTAGAGCACGACGAAGAAGTTCTCCGCATACATAAGGCTGCCGACGATGGCGTGCAGCGAGCGCATCATTTCGCCCATGTTGCGTTCGGTGCCTGCCTGTTCGGCGATCGCGAAGAGCGCACGCTGCAGACGCTCGGCCAGCGCCAGGCGGGAGATCGCCTCGTACAGCCGCGCCGTTTCGGCCTGCTGGCGCAACCGGGTGGCGGCCAGGCGGCCGAACCAGGCCAGCCGCTCGCGCAGCGGCTGGGACAGCGGTACGTCCGGTTCCAGCACCAGCACGCGCAGTCCCTGCGGATCCTCGGCCAGCTCCATCCGCCCGGCGGAGGCCGGCGCCTCGTCTCCGCCCAGCAGGCGCCAGCCCAGGCAGGCGCGGACATGCCAATCCGAAAGCAGGGTTTCGCACACGGCAGCCACGCTGGCGGCGTCCGCTGCCCCGAACAACCGCTCCACGGCCCGATGCAGCGCTTCCCGGTCGGCCGGGAACGGCAGGGGCTCGCGGGATGGTAGGGCCGGATTCATGCGGTTCGGTAGGTTACGTGGCGAGGCCGTGGCTGACTATATCGTGCGCCGAGCCCCTGGCGGCGTCAGATTTGACTGGTTTTTCATTAGGGCGGAAACCCACTTTCACGTCATGGTCCATGGGGGTGGGATATGTGCCTCGGTTCACCGTTTCGGCCGCCCCCGTGCCTGCCACGGGTGTTAGGTAAACGTAAAGCGGGCTATACTCCCCATAAATTGGAATCCACCAGCCAGTCACCTGACGATCTGACCAACGACCATGCGCCGCCTGTTGCCCCTGCTGACATTGCTGATGCCGTTCGCCGCGGCAGGGCAGTCGCTGGGCGGCGATACGCATGCGCTGGCGCAGCAGCTGCTGCGCCAGGCGCCTGACCAGGTCGCCGATCTCGGCCAGGGCGTGGCGGTGCCGCTGTGGCGCGGCAGTGACGGTCACATGTTGATGCTCAAGGCCGACGCCCGGCCGTCCGCCTCGGTCCAGCCCGGCGATGCGCCGCTTTCCTTCCAGGCGGTCGATGCCGGCAGCGTGATGTCCAGCACCTTGCAGTACGGGCTGGATCCGAACCTGCAGTTCCACGCCGGCGTGAGCGAGCACAACTGGGTTTCCCATGGCCCACGAGTGGTCGGCAGCGAGGTCGGCGCCACCTACAATCTCGGCCGCTACAGCGTGGGCCTGAGCGTGGGCGCGGACTCGACCCCGGATCAGCGCCTGCCGCGCGTGTTGCCGGGCGGCACGCCCGGCGTCAACGGGTTGCCGGACTTCGACAGCAGCACCCAGCTCAATGCACGCGGCCGCGTCGCGGTCGGTGGACAGAGCGGTATCGACCTTGGCGCCAGCGTCGGCCGCATCCGCCTGTTGCCAGGCAACGTGCTGGGCATCAACACGCTGGACCAGAAGGCACTGAGCTTCGGCGTGGACCACGGCCCGCTCAGCGGCGCGCTGATCGGCCGCACCATGCAGCCGGCGCTGCCCGGCGGCTTCTACGGCGACAAGCGCTGGAGCAGCATCGACCTGGGCGTGACCCTGCGCCTGCCCTGGCAGGGCGAGTTGAGCATCGGCGCGCAGAACCTCTGGTCGTCCGGCTCCTCCGTGCCGACGCCGGCGGGCCCCGAACCCGACCAATCGCGCACGCCGTACGTGCAGTACCACCAGGACCTGTAGGCTTCCTCCCCGAACAGAAAAAGGCCGTCGCGTGCGACGGCCTTTTCGTTCGCGCGGACCCGAGGCACGGGACCTCCGGCTCTGGTCAATCGCCTTTCTTGCGGATGCGCAGGTCGCCGCTGAAGGTTTCCACGTGGATGCGGCCGCGGCTGCCGGCGACATCGGCGTTGAGTTCGCTGCCGGGACCGTGTTCGTGCTCGCTGACCTTGCCGAAATCGCTGCGCAGGTCGCCGCTGAAGCTGCTGGCGTGGATCGCCGCGGACAGGTCCGGCGGCACCTGCATCTGCACGTTGCCGCTCATGCTGTCGATGTCGATGCTGCCGTGATCGGCCACGCCGCCGTTGACCTGCACGTCGCCGGAAACCGTGCTCAGGTTGAACTTGTGCCACGGTCCGCCGGCAGCCTGGATGCGCCCGGAAACGGTTTGCAGGTCGGCGCTGATGCCCAGTGCGGGCGCGAGGATGTCGCCGCTGACCGTCTGCAGGTCCGCGCGTTCGGCATGGCCCGACTGCTGCACCGTGCCGCTCACGCTGTCGACCGTGAGCACCGGCGTGCGCGCGTCGACACGCACCCGGCCGCTGACCGAATTGATCGAGATCTCGCCGCCGTCCATTCCGTCGATGCCCAGCGGTGCGCTGACCACGCTGACGTCCAGCCGGGCGCCCTTGGGCACGTGCAGGTCGAGGGTGGTTGGGCCCATCGCATTGTCGCCGTTCCAGTTGAACCAGCCGTGCGAACCGCCCTGCGGCTGCACCTTGATCTGCAGGTCGCCGTTGTCGCCTTCGATGGCAAGCGGTGCGGCGCCGTTGCCGAGCGTCCCGTTGACCTGGACTTCGTTGCGGTCCCACGCGGTGATGGTGACCTGGCCTTTGACGTTGCTCACGCTGACGCGCGCATCCGGCGAGGCGGCGTGGCGCAGGTTGATCGGCGTGTCGGCCAGCGCCTGGCCGATGCACAGGACGAGCAGCAGAGGAAGGTAGCGTGCGTTTTTCATGGTGACTCCTGACGATCTTTAGCCGGCCTGCCGATCGAGCTGGCGCAGCCGCGATTGTTGTTGCCGGGTGCGCGACAAGAGCCGTTGCAGCGCGGGCGAATGCGGGGCCTGCTCGATCGCCTGCCTCAACTCCAGGTTGGCCGCGTCGAGCACGATCGCGGCGCCGGCCAGGCGCGGATCGCCCGGCTTCCATGGCATCGGCGCAGCGGCCGCGATGGCGGCCTGCGGATGGGTGGCCAACCGGTCCTGGCGCAGCGAAAGCCCCACCGCGAGCAGGCTCAGGCCGGCGAAACTGGCAGCCAGCAGCCAGCCCGGGCGCGCGCTGGCGCGGACCGTGGCGGCGACCGGCTCCAGGGCGGCGTCGATGCGCGACCAAAGATCGTGGTGCGGTGCGACCGGCGCGCGCAGTTCGCGCAGCTGGCGACGCCATTCGAATTCGTTCATGAGCGTTCTCCGGGTTCCAGCATCCGGCGCAGCAGCGCGCGTGCGCGGTGCAACTGCGCCTTGGACGTACCGACGGCCATGTCCAGTTCGCTGGCGATCTCCTCGTGGCGCCAGCCTTCCACGTCGTGCAAAACGAGCACCGCGCGCGCCCGTGGCGGCAGCCTGGCGATGGTGCGTTCCAGCTCCTCGCGCTCGGCGGCGCAGAAAGGCACCTCGCCCGGATCGGGCAGGTCCTCGTCGCTGACGAAGCCGACCGGCTGGGCGCTGCGTGCGCGGATGTCCATCAGTGCCACGTTCACCGCCAGCCGGTACAGCCAGGTGCCGAAGGCGCTTTCGTGGCGGAATTCGCCGAGCTTCTGCCAGGCGCGCACGAAGGCGTCCTGGGTGAGATCCTCGGCGCGGGCGTGGTCGTAGCCGGCCAAGCGGTACACCGCGCCGTAGACGCGATCGACGTGCTGGCGATACAGCCGCTGGAACGCCTGGCGGTCGCCGCGGGCCGCGGCGTGCACGTCATCGGCGTCTGCGGACCACGCAACGGGCGGTGGCGGCATCGGGTTTCCGGTGGCGAGGCAGGCGGTGTCCATCTTGCCAGTTTGGATGCAGGCCGGAGGCGAAGCGTTTAATGGATGCGCGGGTCTTTCGACTCAGGCGTCGAGTCGTAGCCCGCAGGCGAAAGTCGAAACATCCGCATCACGCTCGGGTCCCTCTCCCTCAGGGAGAAGGCGCCGGCAGGCGGGCAAGGGTTCGGGCGTAGCGAATCGCTTGGTGGCACCGGACCCGAGCCCCTCTCCGGGAAGGGGAGGGGCTCGGGCGCGCTCAGGCCGTGGCGGCGCGGGGGCTCTGATCCGCGGCGGCCAGCGCGCCGGCGACGCGTTGCTGCTCCTGGCGCAGACGCCTGGGCATGCGCGCGCCGAAGCTGTCCAGGTACTCGCCGATGGCATTGAGTTCGGCCTGCCAGCCGGCGGTGTCGATGCCCAGCAGTTCGCTCGTGGCCTCGCGCGGAAGGTCGAGGCCATCGAGCTTGAGCTCGCCCTCGGCCGGCACGATGCCGATCGGGGTTTCCACCCCGTGTGCCTTGCCGTCCACGCGGTTGATCATCCATTCCAGCACGCGCAGGTTGTCGCCGAAGCCCGGCCACAGGAACTTGCCGTCCTTGCCCTTGCGGAACCAGTTGACGTGGAAGATCTTCGGCAGCTTCGTGCCCGGCTGGTCGAACGACAGCCAGTGCGCGAAATAGTCGCCGTAGTGGTAGCCGCAGAAGGGCTTCATCGCCATCGAGTCGCGGCGCAGCACGCCGACCGCGCCGGTGGCGGCGGCGGTGGTTTCCGAACCCATCGCCGCGCCCATCAGCACGCCGTGCGCCCAGTCGCGCGCTTCCATCACCAGCGGCAGTAGCGAGGGGCGGCGGCCGCCGAAGACGATCGCGCTGATCGGCACGCCCTGCGCGTCCTCGGCCTTCTCCGACCAGGTCGGGCACTGCTTCGCGCTCACGGTGAAGCGCGAGTTGGGGTGCGCCGCCGGGCCGTTGGCCGGATCGTAGGGACGCCCTTGCCAGTCGGTGACCGGCGTTCCGGGCAGGCCTTCCCACCAGGGCTGGTTGTCGGCGGTGACCGCGACGTTGGTGAAGATGGTGTCGCGCGAGATGGACTTCAGCGCATTGGAGTTGGTCGCCGTGCTGGTGCCCGGCGCCACGCCGAAGAAGCCGGCCTCCGGGTTGATCGCGTACAGGCGGCCATCCGGACCCGGGCGCATCCAGCAGATGTCGTCGCCCACGGTCCACACCTTCCAGCCGTCCTTGCGGTAGCCCTCCGGCGGGATCAGCATGGCGAGGTTGGTCTTGCCGCAGGCGGAAGGGAAGGCGGCCGCGACGTAGTGCGTCTGTCCCTTCGGGTTCTCGATGCCCACGATCAGCATGTGCTCGGCCAGCCAGCCCTCGTCGCGGGCCTGGTTGGAGGCGATGCGCAGCGCGTGGCACTTCTTGCCCAGCAGCGCGTTGCCGCCGTAGCCGGAGCCGTAGGACTTGATCGTGCGCTCTTCGGGGAAGTGCATGATGAAGCGGCGCTCGGGGTCGAGCTCGCCCGTCGAGTGCAGGCCCTTGACAAACGAACCCTCGCGCTCGATGCGCTCCTGCGCGGCCTTGCCCATGCGCGTCATGATGCGCATGTTGGCCACCACGTACGGGCTGTCCGTGATCTCCACGCCACAACGCGAGAGCGGCGAATCGATCGGGCCCATGCAGTACGGGATCACGTACATGGTGCGGCCTTCCATGCAGCCGTCGAACAGCGCGTCGATCTTGGCGTGCGCCTCGGCCGGATCCATCCAGTGGTTGTTCGGGCCGGCGTCCTCGCGGTCCTTGTGGCAGACGAAGGTCAGGTGTTCCACGCGCGCCACGTCGGACGGGTTGGAGCGGTGCAGGTAGCAGCCCGGATGGGTTTGCTGGTTGAGCTCGATCAGGGTGCCGTCGGCGAGCATCTCCTTGACCAGTTGCTGGTACTCGGTGTCCGAGCCGTCGCACCAATGGATCTGCGCCGGCCGCGTGCGCGCCGCCACTTCATTCACCCAGCGCCCAAGCGCTTCCAGCTTGCTGGCCATGATGTCCTCTTCAAGGTCTTAGGGAAAAAAGGTTCCGGAACGCTAGTTTGCGTGCACTGGTATTGCAAGGTTGAGTGCAGCAAAAGGCGCACGCAGGCATGCGCGGCTGCGCCCCCCGAAAGGCCTTATCAGGCAGGAATCAATGTCGCGATCATGTGTTCCACGTAGGCGTCGAAGTCCTCGTGGCTGATGCGCGGCAGGCCCAGCGTGAAATTGAGCTGCAGGAAGCCGACGTAAGCGGCATAGGTCAGCCGCGCGCGGTTGAGCGCCTCGGCAGGCGGCAGGCCGGCCTCGCGGAAGGCGGTGGCGAGGAACTCGGTGCGCCGTTGCGAGACCCGCGCCATCACCGGCACCACCAGCGGGTGGTCCAGCGCCTTGAGCAGGGCGGCGTAGACGCGGTGCGGCTGCAACTCGTGGGCAACGCGGCGGAACAGTTCGGGCAGGCGTTCGCGCGGATCGGGAATGGCCTCGATCTGCGCGATCACCTCGCGCTCGCCGTACTGCTCCCAGCGCTCCAGCGCAGCCTGCAACAGCGCCTCGCGGGTGCGGAAATGCCAGTAGAAGCTGCCCTTGGTCACGCCCAGCCGGCGCGCCAGCGCTTCCACCGCCAGCGCGCCCACGCCCTGTTCGGCGATCACGTCGAGGGCGGCGTCTTCCCAGTTCTCGGCGGACAGGCGCGTGCGTTCGGGCTTGCTGCTGGCATTCATTGGCGCATGGTAGCGCTTGTGGGAGGGCGGGCGACAGGCGCGGGCAGGGCCGTGCGGGGAGCGGCCGGCGAGGGTGCGGCGCTGCCGCAACCGGGAAGAGACAGGCGCGGCTCGCGGTTGACGGCCCTCCGATCGGCGATCCATACTCAAGCGTATGGTAACCGCCCGCACCGCTGCCTTCACGAGCCACGACGGCCTTGCGCTGGCTGTCGACGTGTGGGGCGCCGGCTCGCCCACGCTGCTGTTCGCGCACGGGTTCGGCCAGACCCGCGGCGCCTGGAACGGTGCTGCCGCTGCACTGGCGTCCTTGGGCTGCCGCTGCGTGAGCTTCGACTGCCGCGGCCATGGCCAGAGCGATCGCATGGCGGGCGGCGAATACCACATCGAGCAGTTCGCCGGCGATCTGCACGCGCTGGCGCTGGCCCAACCGGAGCCGCCGATCCTGGTCGGCGCCTCGATGGGCGGCCTGCTCGGGCTGGTGCTGGCGGGCGAGACACGGCCGGCGCCGTTCCGCGCACTGGCCCTGGTCGACATCACGCCGCGCTGGGAAGCGGCCGGCGTGGAGCGCATCCTGGCCTTCATGCAGGCCCATCCCGAAGGCTTCGCCGATTACGCCGAGGCTGCCGAGCGGGTTGCCGCCTACCTGCCGCAGCGACGCGAGCGCAAGCGCGAGGACCAGCTCAAGCCATTGCTGCGCGAGAGCGCCGATGGCCGCCTGCGCTGGCATTGGGATCCGGCCTTGCTGGATGGCGTGGTGCGCGAGGCCGAGCGCTACCAGCCGCGCCTGCTCGAAGCGGCTTCTCACGTGGACGTGCCGGTACTGTTGCTGTCGGGCGAACGCAGCGACGTCGTCTCGCGCGAGACCGTCAACGAATTCCTGAGGCTGGTGCCGCATGCGCGCCACGTCGATGTGCCCGGCGCCACCCACATGCTCGCCGGCGACGCGAACGACGCGTTTACGCACCAGATCGCCGCCTTCGTCGAAGATGTTCTCCCCGGCGGCGCCAGGCGCCGGCCGGCCATTCCGCAAGAGGTGTCCTGACATGTCCGTGTTCCTGACCCTGCTGGCCGCGTTCGTGGCGACCGGCGCCTGCGCCTACCACCGCACCAGCCTGCGCACCTGGGCGATCGCCACGGTGGCCGCCACGCTGGTGGTCGGCCTGCTGGCCGGCGCTCGGGCGACCATGATCGTGCTGCTCGCCATCGAACTGCTGATCGCCGTGCCGCTGCTGCTGCCGGACTTCCGCCGGCGCCAGGTCAGCGCGCCGCTGCTGAAGCTGTTCGCGCGCGCCACGCCTACGCTTTCGGCCACCGAGCAGACCGCGCTGGAGGCCGGCACGGTCGGCTTCGAGGGTGAGCTGTTCTCGGGCAAACCGGATTGGCAGCAGCTGCTCAGCCAGCCCAAGCCCGAGCTCAGCACCGAGGAGCAAGCCTTCCTCGACGGTCCGGTGGAAGAGCTCTGCGGCATGATCGACGACTGGCAGATCACCCACGAGCTGGGCGACCTGCCGCCGGAGGTCTGGGAGTTCATCAAGAAGAACAAGTTCTTCGGCATGATCATCCCCAAGCAATACGGCGGCCTGCAGTTCTCGGCGCTGGCGCACTCGGCGGTGCTGCAGAAGCTGTCGACCGCATCGGCGACGGTGTCCTCCACCGTCGCGGTGCCCAACTCGCTGGGGCCGGCCGAGCTGCTGCTGCACTACGGCACCGAAGAGCAGAAGAACCACTACCTGCCACGCCTGGCGGTGGGCGAGGAGATTCCCTGTTTCGCGCTGACCGGCCCGTACGCGGGCTCCGATGCCACCTCGATCCCCGATTACGGCATCGTCTGCAGGCAGTTGGTCGATGGCGTCGAGACGCTGGGCGTGAAGCTCACCTTCGACAAGCGCTACATCACGCTGGCGCCGATCGCCACGGTGGTTGGCCTGGCCTTCCGGCTGTACGACCCCGACCACCTGCTGGGCGACACCGAGGACCTCGGCATCACCCTTGCGCTGCTGCCGCGTTCGACCCCGGGCCTGCAGATCGGCCGCCGCCACTTCCCGCTCAACATCCCGTTCCAGAACGGCCCGATCCACGGCAAGGACGTGTTCGCGCCGCTGTCGACCATCATCGGCGGCCCGCAGATGGCCGGCCATGGCTGGCGCATGCTGGTCGAGGTGCTCTCGGTCGGCCGCGCGATCTCGCTGCCCTCCAATGCCACCGGCGCGATGCGCGCTTCGGCTGCGGCCACCGGTGCCTATGCGCGCATGCGCAAGCAGTTCGGCCTGGCGATCGCCCGCTTCGAGGGCGTGGAGGAGGCGCTGGCGCGCATCGGCGGCCTGACCTACGCCACCGCGGCGCTCTCGCGTGCCACCGCCGCCGCCGTCGATCGCGGCGAGAAGCCCGCGGTGACTTCGGCGATCGCCAAGTACCACGCCACCGAATGGGCGCGGCAGGTCGCCGGCGACACCATGGACGTGCACGGCGGCAAGGCGGTACAGCTGGGCCCGAAGAACTACGCCGCGCGCGGCTGGGAGAGCGTGCCGATCGCGATCACCGTGGAGGGCGCGAACATCATGACGCGCAGCCTGATGATCTTCGGCCAGGGCGCGATCCGCTGCCATCCGTACGTGCTCAAGGAGATGCAGGCGCTCTCGATCGCCGACTACGGCGAGAAGCTGCGCACCTTCGATGGACTGCTGTTCGGCCACATCGGCTTCGGCATTTCCAATGCCGTGCGCAGCCTGGTGCTGGGCCTCACCGGCGCCTCGATCGGCCAGGGCGCGGGCGATACCTACACGCGCCGCTTCTACCGCAAGCTCGACCGCTATTCGGCCGCGCTGGCGCTCACTGCCGACGTGTTCATGGGGGTGCTGGGCGGCAAGCTGAAGTTCAAGGAAAAGCTCTCGGCGCGACTGGGCGACGTGCTGTCGTATCTCTACATCGCCAGCAGCATGCTCAAGCGCTACGAGGACACCGGCCGTCCGGAAGTCGACCGTCCGCTGCTGGCGTGGGCTTTCCACGAATGCATGTGGCGCACGCAGATGGCGCTGGACGGCGCGATCCGCAACTTCCCGCTCAAACCCGTCGGCTTCCTGCTGCGCGTGCTGGTGTTTCCGTTCGGCCGCCGCGAGGTGCCGCCATCCGATCGCCTGGGCCGGCGCGTGGCCGCCATCCTCACCGCGCCGGGCGAGGCGCGCGATCGGCTGGTCGACTGGGTGTACCTCACGCCCACGTCGCACAACACCATCGGCCGCATGAACGCGCTGCTGCCCGACGTGATCGCCGCCGAGCCGGTCGAGCGCAAGTTCGGCAAGGCGCTCAAGGCGGGCCAGTTGCATGCGCACGAGTACGAGGGCCAGCTCGCCGAAGCGGCGCGCCAGGGCGTCATCAGCGAGGCGGAAGCGGCGCTGCTCAAGCGCGTGCGCGATGGCGTGGCCGAGTTCATCGCGGTGGACGACTTCGACGCCTCGGAACTGGGCGCCAAGGTGACGCGCGCGGACCGCGAGCGCGAGGCCGAGCGGCAGAAGCGCATCGCCTGAGCAAACCGGACTGGGTCATCTTCCGCGCGCCGGGTCCGCGCGCCCTCTCCCCGAAGGGGGCACGGCTTGTGGAAAAGTGGTTTTTACCGGCGGCTTTTCCCGACAGATGCGTTGTCGGTTCGCATCAGCGGACGGGTTCGGCCAGACTGGCGCCGAGCTGGCGGCAGCCCGCCATCAGCACGGGCTTGTGGTCCGGCGCGCGGCAGTCAACGGCGCCACGCGGGCGGCACCAGGCTGCCGCGACGCAACGCCACCGCCAGCAGCACCAGCGACACCAGCGAGCACAGCGCCAGCGCCACCACCGAAGCCTCGGCGCCGAATACGCCGCCGCTCAGCCAATCCGGTCCGCTGCGCGTGGAAACCAGCCAGCCGTCGGCGCGGGTGCCCGAAACCGGAATGCCGTAGACCGTGCCCTGCACGAAGTTCCATGCCGCGTGCAGGCCCATGCAGACCCACAGCGAACGGGTCAGGTGGTAGATCAGGCCGAACAGGATGCCCGCCTCGATCGCGATCGCCAGCCCGGCCCACAGCGTTGCGCCCGGGTTGTTCAAATGCACCGCGCCGAAGAACAGCGCCGAGACCGCCAGCGCGATCCAGCTGCCCAGGCCTTCCTCGACCACGCGGTAGAGCACGCCGCGGAACATGATTTCCTCGCCGATGCCGGCGCCCAGGCCCACCGTCATCAGGGCGGCGAGCCAGTGCGCGCCCGGGTTCGTGCCCACCACGTGGTAGCTGCCCAGCAGCCACAGCACGCCCACCACCGCGCTGAACAACAGCACCCCCGCGAGCAGCCCGAGTGCACCCTGCGGCACCAGCCGGCGCAGCGACAGTTCGCGCACCGGCCGACGTTCGATCAGCTTCACCAGCAGCAGGTAGGCCAGCAGCGGTCCCGCCGCGCGGAAGACCAGCTCCCGCAGGCCCTTGCCGAGCGGCGTGGTTGCGGGACCCATGGCGTGCGTGGCCAGCCCGTACAGCATGCTCAAGGCCACGAACAGCACCACGAAATACACGATCCGCGCCAGCGGCGAAAACACCAGCCAGCGTTGCCAGCGCGGCGCGGCCGCGGGCGCGGTGAAGGCGAGGCTACCAGCGTGCATGCGATTCCCCCTTGATTGGTGGCGGCACGCTAGCAGCGGCTCCCAGGGTGGCCCCAGTGGAAGAGGTCATGCGCAGCCCAGGCCGGGTGCTGCCGCTTATACCTCGACAGAGGCAGCGTGCTCGCGCGTGGCGGAGAATCGCACCTGCGGCCAGCGCTCCTGCGCCAGCTGCAGGTTGACCCGCGAGGGCGCGAGGTACACCAGCTCGCCGGCGGCGTCGATGCCGAGGTTCATCGCGTTCTTCTCGCGGAACTCCTCCAGCTTCTTCGCATCGTCGCAGTGCACCCAGCGCGCGGTGGCCACGCCGACGGTGTCGAAGGAGGCGTCCACGCCGTATTCGTCCTTGAGGCGATAGGCCACCACGTCGAACTGCAGCACGCCCACCGCGCCCAGGATCAGATCGTTGCTCATCAGGGGGCGGAAGAACTGCGTGGCGCCCTCCTCGGATAGCTGCGCCAGGCCCTTCTGCAGCGCCTTCATCTTCAGCGGATCGCGCAGCCGCGCGCGGCGGAACAGCTCCGGCGCGAAGTTGGGGATGCCGGTGAAGTGCACCGGTTCGCCCTCGGTGAAGGTGTCGCCGATGGAGATGGTGCCGTGGTTGTGCAGGCCGATCACGTCGCCGGGGTAGGCGCTCTCGACGATCTCGCGGTCGCTCGCCATGAAGGTGAGCGCGTTGGCGATGCGCACTTCCTTGCCGGTGCGCGCCTGGATCATCTTCATGCCGGCCTGGTAGGTGCCCGAGCACACGCGCATGAACGCCACGCGGTCACGGTGCGCCGGGTCCATGTTGGCCTGGATCTTGAACACGAAGCCGGTCAGCTTGTCCTCGTCCGGCTGCACCTCGCGGCCGTGCGTGGCGCGAGGGCGCGGCGAAGGCGCGTGCTCGACGAAGAAGTCCAGCAGCAGCTGCACGCCGAAGTTGTTCACCGCCGAGCCGAAGAACACCGGCGTGAGCTTGCCCGCCAGGTAATCGTCCAGGTCGAACGGATTGGAGGCGCCCTGCACCAGCTCCAGCTCGTCGCGCAGCTCGGCCAGCGCCTCGGCGCCGATCGCCGCTTCCAGGCCGGGTGCGTCCAGGCCCTTGAAGATGGTCGAGTCTTGCCGGGTGAAGTTCTTGCCCGGCTCGAACACGTGCACCTCGTCCAGCAACAGGTGGTAGACGCCCTTGAGCCGCTTGCCCATGCCGATCGGCCAGGTCACCGGCGTGCAGGCGATGCCGAGTACCGACTCCACCTCGTCCAGCAGCTCGATCGGCGAGCGGCCCTCGCGGTCGAGCTTGTTGATGAAGGTCATGATCGGCGTGTCGCGCAGGCGGCACACCTCCCTCAGCTTGATCGTGCGCTCCTCCACGCCCTTGGCGCAGTCG
>NZ_JABFWW010000050.1 GCF_013362045.1 Frateuria sp.
CAGGCGCTGGACCTGGCCGCGGTGGGCCGCCGGCTGACCCTGGCCGAACTGGAGCACATGCACGCCTGCAAGACCGGCGCGCTGATCCGCACCTCGGTACACCTGGGCGCGCTCGCCGCCGGCGCGGATGCCGGCGCGCTGGCGGCGCTGGACCGCTACGCCGCCGCCGTGGGCCTGGCCTTCCAGGTGCGCGACGACATCCTCGATGTGGAGGGCGAGTCGGTGGTGATCGGCAAGACCGCAGGCAAGGACGCGGCGGCGGACAAGCCCACCTTCCCTTCGATCATCGGCATGGCAGCCTCGCGGGCGCGCCTGGAGGAACTGACCGCCGAGGCGCTGCAGGCCATCGCGCCGTTCGGCGAGCGCAGCGCGCTGCTGCAGGAACTCGCTCTCTACGCGGCCCGTCGCGCGCACTGACGGCGGATGGTGCGAGGGCGGCCCGGTCCGCCGCCATCGCGCACAAAAGCGGGCCGAAGCCCACTTTCTTACTTGATCAACCGCAGCGTGAACGGATAGCGATAGCGCTCGCCTTCGTTCGCCTTGATCGCCGCGATGATGATGAACACGAGCCAGGCCAGGCCCAGCAGCGGCAGCAGCACGAAGCCGATCAGCACGAACATCAGCAGCCCGCACACCACGGCGGCGATCGCCACGGTGATGTTGAAGTTCAGCGCCTCCTTGGCCTGGTCGTCGACGAACGGCATGGTTTCCCTCTTGACCAGCCAGATGATCAGGGGACCGAGCAGGCAGCCGAGGCCGAGGAAGGTACTGGTCAGCAGCCCGCCGAGCAGGGCCGACAGGTGCGCGAACAGCGCCCACTGGCGCTCTTCGTGGCTGGGCATGCCTGCCGTGTCGAGCGGTTCGGGCGGGGGCACCGGCTCATGTGGCGGGGGCGGGACGATGGAATCGGGTGGAACGCTCATGCGTGTCTCCTCTCACCTTCGATGACCCCGGCTTCGGCGCCGGTGCGGCGATGCTAGCAAAGCCGCAGCACGATGCCATAGGCAGCCCGGCTACTGGCCCGCGACGGTCATCCGGTCGAGCAGGATCGAGCCGGTAAGGATCTGCGCGCGCCGGTCCACGTCGTTGCCCACGGCCACGATGCCCGCGAACATGTCGCGCAGGTTGGCGGCGATGGTGATCTCCTCCACCGGGTAGGCGATCTGCCCGCGCTCGACCCAGAAGCCGGCGGCGCCGCGCGAATAGTCGCCGGTGAGCGTGTTGACGCCCTGGCCCATCACCTCGGTGACCACCAGGCCGGTGTCCATGCGCTTGAGCAGCGCGGCGAAGTCGTCCTGTCCCGGCTGGACCAGCAGGTTGTGGATGCCGCCTGCGTTGCCGGTCGATTCCAGCCCCAGCTTGCGCGCCGAATAGCTGCCCAGGATGTAGCGGGCCAGCACGCCGTTCTGGACCAGCGCGCTGTCGGCGGTGGCCACGCCCTCGGCGTCGAACGCGCCCGAGCCCATGCCGCGCGGCAGCAGCGGGCGCTCCACGATGTTCATCCATTCAGGCATCACGCGCTTGCCGGCATGGTCGACCAGGAAGCTCGCGCGCCGGTACAGCGCGCCGCCGCTTACCGCGCCCACCAGGTGGCCGATCAGCCCGCGGGCAAGCTCCGGCACGAACAGCACCGGACACTGCCGCGTGCCCAGGCCGCGCGAATCAAGCCGCGCCAGCGTGCGCTCGGCCGCCTTGTCGCCCAGCGCCTGCGCGCTCATGAAATCGGACGGTGCGCGGACGCTGTCGTACCAGTAATCGCGCTGCATGCGATCGCCTTCGCCGGCGATCAGCGACAACGACAGCGCGTGCCGCGTGGCACGCTCGCGCCCGACGAAGCCATGCGAGTTGGCGTAGACCGAGAGCGTCTGGCCAGCCTGCACCGCCGCGCCATCGGAATTGGTGATGCCCGCATGCGCGCGGCCGGCCGCTTCGATCTGTTGGCCCAGCGCGATCGCCTCGGCGGTGTCGATCTCCCACGGATGCCACAGGTCCAGGTCGGGAAACGCGGTGGCCATGCGCGCCGGGTCGGCCAGGCCCGCGGCCGGGTCGGCCTCGGTGTAGCGCGCGATGGCGCAGGCCTGGTCCAGCGTGGCCTGCACGGAGGCCGGGTTGAGGTCGGCGGTGCTGGCGGTGCCTTTGTGCTGGCCGAAATAGACGGTCAGGCCGAAGCCGCGGTCGCGCGTGTGCTCCACCGTCTCCACCTCGCCCAGCCGCACGTTCACGTTGAGGCCGGTGTCGATGCTGGCCGCCACCTCTGCCGCGCTGGCTCCGGCGGCGCGTGCGCGGCGGATCACGTCCTCGGCGAGTTCGGCCAGGCGGTCGAGTTCCTGTCGGCTCAGGTCGGCGGTCAGGGAGGCTGCACTCACGGGACGTTCCTTCAGGCAGGTAGAATGGGCGGCGAAAACCGCACGACTTCCGGACATGGGGTCGTCTTCGCGCAATCAAAGGGAGCGCGCCATGCAGCCGGTCGAGGGCATCTACCGACACTACAAGGGCCAGCGTTACCAGGTGGTCGGCACGGCCCGCCACAGCGAGACGCTGGAGGAGCTGGTCGTCTATCGCGCGCTCTACGGCGAGCACGGCCTGTGGGTGCGCCCTGCCGCCATGTTCGCGCAAGCCGTGCTCGTCGGCGGCGTGCCCGTACCTCGCTTCGCGCTGGAATCGCCCGCGCCAGCCCCCAAACCCTTGGACCACCCGTGAGCCCCAGCCGCAGCCGCAACCAGACCGAACTCGACGAGCAGGACTACGGCCCCAGCCGCACCCAGCAGCGCCGCGACGCGCTCGCCGTGCTGGCGCTCGCCAACCAACTGGTCGAGCTGCCGCCCAGCCGGCTGGCGAAGCTCGACCTGCCCGAGGACGTGCTCGACGAGATCGCCAACGTGCGCCGCATCAGTTCGCACATCGCGCGCAAGCGGCAGCTGGCCTTCCTCGCCAAGAAGATGCGCCGCCACGACGACGCCGTGTTCGACAGCGTGCGCGCGGAACTGGGCGAGAACCGCGAGCGCCAGCGGCAGGAAACCGCGGCCATGCACCGGCTGGAGGCGCTGCGCGAGCGCCTGCTGGAGGACGACGAGGCCGCCGCCATGCTGATCGCCGAGCATCCGTCGGTCGATCGCCAGCACCTGCGCTCGCTGGTCCGCCAGGCGCGCAGCGAGCGTGCGGCGAACAAGCCGCCGCGCGCGTACCGGGAGATCTTCCAGCTGCTGAAGGAATTGCAGCAGGCCGATGGCGGGGACCAGGACGCGCAAACGGGCGACTGATCCGCAACGGCAACAGCCTCCCCCTCTCCCCACCCCTCCCCGGCGAGGCCGGGGAGAGGGAGCCAGAACCCGCCGCGGCCTGCAGCTCCCTCTCCCCGAGCACAAGCTAGGGGAGAGGGTTGGGGAAGGGGGAGGCTTTGTTCTACCCCGCTCGCCGTCCCTCAGAGCGACCGCCGCGGCGAGACCAGCAGGTCGCCGAACAGCAGCCCGGCGACCAGCGAGATCAGCAGCGTGATCAGCAGGATGAAGCTGTCCATGCCCAGCGTCGTATCGCGTTCGAACAGATAGGACACGCTGCGGAAGCCTACGCTGCCCGGCACCAGCAGGATGATGCCCGGCTCGCGCACCACCGCGCCGGGGCGGTGCATGTAGCGCGCGTAGAGGTTGGCCAGCCCGCCGAGCAGCAGGCCGCCGAAGAACACGCCGAACGGTGCGCCGGGAATCGCCCCGGACAGCAGCCCGCCCCAGCGCGTGGCGAGGTAGCCGACGAACACTGCGCCCACCACCACCGGCCAGTCGCGCCGGGCCGCGCGGAACAGGATGGCGAAACCCAGCGCGCCGATCAGCAGCGAGGGCCAGTCCGTCCACGACGGCAATGGGGGCAGGACGTGCGAGCTGGGATGGATGCCCAGCGCCGCGCAGAGCTGGCTGGCCGCCACCGTGCCGAAGGTGAGCTTGAGCAGCGTGGCGACCGCCCCGCCCATGCGCGCCATGCCCGAGACCAAGTGCTGGCTGGAGATCTCGCGCACCGCCGTGGTCAGCGACATGCCCGGCACCAGCACGATCAACGCCGCCAGCACCACCGACTTGATCGCCAGCGGCACCACGAAGGCGCTGACCAGGATCGCGCCGGCCGTCGCCACCAGCGCGCTGATCGCATCGCTGGCCACCGCCAGCCGCGGCCGCGTGGCCGAGAGCACGGTGATCCAGCCGATCACCAGGCCGATCGCACCGGCGACCACCAGGTCGGCCCAGGAGCTGTGCAGGAACAGCGCCGCCACGCTCGCCGCGGACAAACCGTAGCTTCCCACCACCGCCGCCTGCGCCCGGCGCGTCTCGGGCAGGCTCAGCGCGCGCAGCAGGCGAAAGCCCTCGCGCAGATCAAGCTCGCCGGCGATCGCGCGGTCGGCGATCGCATCGACCTCGCACAGCCGCGCCAGGTTCACGTCGCCGGGCGACAGCCGCATCACCTGGGTGACCTGCGCCAGCCCCTCTTCGCCACGACTGAGCTCGGCGAAGGAAATGATGATCGCGGTGGGGCTGGACCAGACGTCGGCCACCAGCCCCAGCCGCTGCGCCGCGCCGGCGATGGCGATCTCCAGGCGCTGCGCCGAGGTGCCGTACTGGTGCAGCCGGCGCGCCAGCTCGACCAGGAAGGCGATGCGCGTATCCAGCGCCGCCTGCGCCGCACCCGTGGGCCCGTTCATGCGGCCGGCCGCACCTTGAGGGTGTTGCCGTCCACGCCGACCACTTCCACGGTGGCTCCCAGCGGCAGTTCCGGCCCGGCGACCAGCCACTCGCCGTCGCCCACGCGCGCCTTGCCGCGGCCGTTGACGATCGCCTCGATCAGCACGAAGCGCTGGCCGATCATCTGCTCGCCGCGCCGGTTGAGCCGCACGCCGGCGGCGTCGCCGCGCCGGAGCCGTGGCCGCAAGCCGAAGGCGTAGGCGGCGCAGGCGAGCAACGCGAGCACGGCAAAGGCGATCGCCTGCGCCAGCAGCGACATGCCGGGCACGAGCCAGGCCAGCACCCCGGTCGCGCCCGCGCCGATGCCGATCCACAGCAGGAAGTAGCCCGGCAGGGCAACCTCCAGTGCGATCAGCAGCAGGGCCAGCAGCCACCACAGGTGATGGATTGCGAGGGAGGAGAACATGCGGGACTCCGGGTGACGTGTGGCGATGGTGTCGGGATGTGCACGGGGCGGCAAGCGGTTGCGAAGCAGAGGCCTCCCCGAACCTCAGCGCGGCGGCGGCACCGCCTTGGCACCCTGCTGCGACAAGGACTCCTTCGCCAGCTCCGCGATGCCGGCCAGCGATCCGATGATCCCGGTCGCCTCCATCGGCAGCAGCAGCATCTTCTGGTTGGGCGAGTGCGCGATCTCCTTCAGCGCCTCGACGTACTTGTTGGCGACGAAATAGTTGAGCGCGTTGAGGTTGCCGTTGGCGATGGCCTCGGAAACCATCTTGGTCGCCTGCGCCTCGGCCTCGGCCAGGCGGATGCGTGCCTCGGCTTCGCGGAAGGCGGCCTCCTTCTTGCCCTCGGCGGCCAGGATGGTGCTCTGCTTCTCGCCATCGGCCTTGAGGATCGCGGCCTGCTTGAAGCCCTCGGCCTCCAGGATGTTCGCGCGCTTCTCGCGCTCGGCCTTCATCTGCCGCGCCATCGAGTCGATCAGGTCGCGCGGCGGCGCGATGTCCTTGATCTCGATGCGGTTGACCTTGACGCCCCACGGGTGCGTGGCCTCGTCGACCACGCGCAGCAGCTGCGCATTGATCGCGTCGCGCTTGCTCAAGGATTCGTCCAGGTCCATCGAGCCGAGCACGGTGCGGATGTTGGTCATCACCAGCGCCAGCGAAGCCTGCTCCAGGTTGGCTACCTCGTAGGCCGCCTTGGCCGCGTCCAGCACCTGGTAGAACACCACGCCGTCGACGCGCACGACCGCGTTGTCCTTGGTGATGACGTCCTGCGAGGGCACGTCCAGCACCTGCTCCATCATGTTCATCTTGGCCCCGATGCCCTGGTAGATCGGGATCAGGAAATGAAGGCCGGGGTTGAGCGTGCGCGTATAGCGGCCGAAGGTCTCCACCGTCCATTCGTAGCCCTGCGGCACGATGCGCACCAGCTTGGCGATAACGATCACCACCAGCACGACCAGCACCGCGGCTATCAGCAGGTTGCCCATGACTCCCCCTCCTATGGTTGAGCGACGAGTATAGGCGAGCCGGCCTGGCAGGCCATGACGGCGCGCTACGCGTTCACGGCGCCCGCACCGGCAGCAGCAGGCTGACGCGCAAGCCGCCGTCCTCGCGGTTGGCCAGCGTGATGCGGCCGCCATGCGCCTCGGTGATCTCGCGCGCCAGCGCCAGTCCGAGCCCGGTGCCGGAGCGCTTGGTCGAGTAGAACGGCAGCAGCGCCTGCGCCAGCACCGTCTCGCTCATGCCCGGGCCGCGGTCGGCCACCTCGATGCGCCAGTCGTGGCCGACCTGCGCCAGCGCCAGCGTGACGCCGTCCTCGGCGCCGCCGGCCTCGTGCGCGTTCTTGATCAGGTTGATCAGCACCTGCTCGACCTGTGCGGCGTCGAACCAGCCCGGCTCGGCCGGCACGGCACCGACCAGCTGGTAACGGCAATGCAGCGACAGGCTGTCCAGGAACGCCTGCCAGTCGATCGCCTGCGGCTGCGGCGTGGGCAGCTTGGCGAAGCTGGCATAGCCGGCGATGAAGCCGTGCAGGTGGCGCGCCCGCTCGCCGATGGTGGCGAACACGCCGGGCAACCGCGCCAGGTCGTTGCGGCGAGCCAGCTCCGCGCCCGAATGCGCCAGCGAGGAAATCGGCGCCAGCGAGTTGTTGAGCTCGTGGCTGATCACGCGGATCACCCGCTTCCACGTCGCCACCTCCTGCCGCGACAGCTCGCGCGTCATGCGCCGGAAGGAGTACAGCTTGTGCGGGCGCCCCTGCAGCCGGAACACGCGCTGGGAGAGGTGGAAGGTTTCCTCGGCGCCGTCCATCGGCACGCTGAGCAACGCGTCCTCGCCGCTTTCCACCGCGTGGCGCAGCGCCTCGGGCACCTTCACCAGCAGCTCGCCGAAGTCCAGCCCGTTGAGGCTGCGCCCTTCGTTGAACAGGTGCCGCGCGGCGATGTTGGCGTAGGCGATGCGCCCCTGCGCGTTGGCCAGCACCAGCGCCACCGGCGTGTGCTGCACCACCGTGTCCAGCAGCAGCTCGCGCTGCACCAGGTGCTGGCGCTGCTCGCGCAGGGTCTGGCCCAGCGTGTTGTGCATGCGGATCAGGTCGCCCAGTTCGTCGCGCCGGTCGGCCGAGATGGAGAAGCTGAAATCGCCGTCGCGGTAGCTCGCCACCGCGCCTTCCAGCGCGCGCAGCAGGCGGCGGATCGGCGCCATCACCTGGGAGCCCAGCAGGAACGCCAGCGGCAGCAGTACCAGCACGCTGGCCAGCAGGCCGCCGGAGATCCCCGGCAGGGTGGGCAGGTGGGTACCGAAGCGCGGATCGTGGCGCAGCCATGAAAGCAGCTGCGGCAGCGGCCATTGGGTGATGCCGGCATAGACCAGCGCGCCGCTGAAGCTGGCCAGCATCAGCAGCCCGGTCAGCCGGACCTGCAGCGACCTCAGTTGCATGCGTGGCTCCGGATCGTGGGATTCAGTGGCACGCCGGATCCATCGGGGTCTGCGGGCAACTCACCGCCGGGCGGCCGTTGCGGTCAGTCGAGCCCATGCCGCCCACCGCCGCGCGACCCGAGCGCTCCTGCGCGGCGTTGCCGGGCAGTGCCATGCGATGGCGTTCCTTGAACTTGAAGCGGGAGCCCGGCTCGCGTTGCGCGGCGGGGTCCACGCCACCGCTACGGTAGGCGGCCGTGGAAGCCGGCGCCGGGGCGCTCCAGCTGTCGCTGGCCCTCGGCGCGGTCTGGGCCTGCGCCGCCGCGGCAAGCAGGGAGGCGGACAGGAAGGCCAGGATGCGCATGGTCTAGGTTCCTTGGACAACGTGTACCGATGATCCCGCGCGCGCCGCGCCGGCGGCAACCGCCGAAATGCACAGGTTCCTTCCGTGGGAGGCGTGGAAGGGATTAGCGGCAGCGGCAGAGAGGATCCGGCCAGGTCAGCTGATGGCCAGGCCGTAGCGTTCCATGCGCCGGTACAGCGCCTGGCGCGACAGGCCCAGCGCCTGCGCGGCGCGGCTGACCACGCCGTCGGCGCGCTGCAGCGCGCTTTCCACCGCCTCGCGGCTGGGCTCGTCCAGGTTGCGCGCGACCGCGGGCGCGTGTTGCGGCAGGTTGAGCAGCTGCGGCGTGACCACGCCGTCGGTGGCCAGCAGCGCGGCGCGCTCGATCGCGTTCTTGAGCTCGCGCACGTTGCCCGGCCAAGGGTAGCTGACCAGCGCCTCGCGCGCGGCATCGCCCAGCTCGGCGCGGCCCTCGAGGAAGTGCTCGGCCAGCGGCACGATGTCGTCGGTGCGCTCGGCCAGCGGCGGCAGGTTCACCTCGATCACGTTGAGCCGGTAGTAGAGATCCTCGCGGAAGGTGCCGGCGCGCACCATCGCCTTGAGGTCGGCGTTGGTGGCCGACAGCACGCGCACCTTGACCTGTCGGGTACGGCCCGAACCCAGCCGCTCGAACTGCCCGGTCTCCAGCACGCGCAGCAGCTTGACCTGGCCGGGCAGCGGCAGGTTGCCGATCTCGTCCAGGAACAGCGTGCCGCCGTCGGCCAGCTCGAAGCGGCCTTCGCGCGCCTTGTTGGCGCCGGTGTAGGCGCCGGCGTCGGCGCCGAACAATTCCGCCTCGATCAGCTCGCCCGGCAGCGCGCCGCAGTTGACCGCCACGAACGGCCCGTGACGCACGGCCGAGTTCGCGTGCACGATGCAGGCGATGCGCTCCTTGCCTGCGCCGTTGGGCCCGGTGATCAGCACCGGCACGTGCGAGCGCGCGACCTGGCAAGCGAGCTCCAGCGTCTGCGCCATCGCATCGGAGGCGAACACCAGGCTGTCCAGCTCGTAGGTCTGGCGCAGCACCTCGCGGCGGCGGCGGCGCTCGCGGCGGGTGCGGTTGACTTCGCGGGTGGACTCGGAGAGCTCCAGCAGGTTCTCCACCGTCGCCAGCAGCTTGGTATCGTCCCACGGCTTGGCCACGTAATCGGCCGCACCGGCCTTGACCAGCTCCACCGCCGTTTCCAGGTGCGTCCAGGCGGTCAACAGGATCACCGGCAGGTCGGTGTGGCGCTGGCGGATCGCGCGGAACAGTGCCACGCCCTCCTCGCCCGAGGTGGTGTCGGCGGTGAAGTTCATGTCCTGGATCACCACATCGACCAGCTCGCGGTCGAGCATGGCGAGCCCTTCCTGGGGCGTAAGCGCGCTCAGCGGCCGGATGTCGTGCAGGGACAGGAGCAGCGACAGGGCTTCGCCCACGGCCGGGTTGTCGTCGATGATCAGGACGGGGCGCATCTTTTTCCTACACATGCCGGCATGGATGCATCTCCACGCCAAAAGGT
This sequence comes from Frateuria sp., assembly GCF_013362045.1. Taxonomy (GTDB): domain Bacteria; phylum Pseudomonadota; class Gammaproteobacteria; order Xanthomonadales; family Rhodanobacteraceae; genus Frateuria_A. Next base: position 9,473 of record NZ_JABFWW010000050.1, read on the forward strand.
TGCTTTTTGCTCCCTCTCCCCCTGCCCCGCCGGGGCAGAGGGGAGGCTCTGGCTGCGAAGCATGCCTCAAGCCAAAAGCAACGGCCTCCCCCTCTCCCCCGGCGCTGCCGGGAGAGAGGGCTTGAACGGCCTCAGGCCTTGGCTTTCTGCGCCGCGATCCAGCCGTCCACGCGCTGCTCCAGCACGTCCAGCGGCAGCGCACCGCCACCGAGCACCTCGTCGTGGAAGGCACGGATGTCGAACTTGCTGCCCAGCGCCTGCCTGGCCCGCGCACGCAATTCCAGGATCTTC
>NZ_JABFWW010000247.1 GCF_013362045.1 Frateuria sp.
TCGCGCAGCCGTTCCAGTGCCTGCGGTCGGTCGGCGTCCCACACGATCAGCTTGGCGATCATCGGATCGTAGAAGATCGTCACCGTGTCGCCCTCGACCACGCCGCCGTCGAGGCGCACGTGCCTGGACGCGGCGGGCAGGCGCAGCCGCAACAGCCGGCCGGAGCCGGGCAGGAAGTTCTGCTCCGGGTCCTCGGCGTACAGGCGCACCTCGATGGCGTGGCCGCGCGCCCGGATCTGCGCCTGGTCGAGCGGCAGCGGCTCGCCGGCGGCAACGCGCAGCTGCCATTCGACCAGGTCCAGGCCCAGCGTCTCCTCGGTGACCGGATGCTCCACCTGCAGCCGCGTGTTCATCTCCAGGAAGAAGAACCCGCCGTCGGCGCCGACGATGAACTCCACCGTGCCCGCGCCCACGTAGTCGACCGCCCTGGCTGCGGCCACGGCCGCCTCGCCCATGGCCTGGCGTCGCGCGAGCGTGAGGAAGGGCGAGGGCGTCTCCTCCAGCACCTTCTGGTAGCGCCGCTGCGCCGAGCACTCGCGCTCGTTCAGGTGGATGACGTGGCCGTGGGTGTCGCCGAAGACCTGGAACTCGATGTGCCGCGGATGCTCGACGTAGCGCTCCAGGATCATCCGCGTGTCGCCGAAGGCATGGGCGGCCTCGCGCTGCGCCGAGGCCAGCGCATCGGCGAACTCGGCCTCGCCGCGCACGATGCGCATGCCCTTGCCGCCGCCGCCGGCCGCGGCCTTGATCATCAGCGGAAAACCGGTGCGGCGCGCCTGTTCGGCGAGGTGCGCCGGCTCCTGGTTCTCGCCGTGATAGCCCGGCACCAGCGGCACCGCGTGCTTCTCCATCAGCGCCTTGGCGGCGGCCTTGGAGCCCATCGCGTCGATGCTCTCGGGCTTCGGGCCGATGAATGCGATGCCGGCCTCGACGCAGGCGCGCGCAAAGCCGGTGTTTTCGGACAGAAAGCCGTAGCCGGGGTGGATCGCCTGCGCGCCGGTCTTCTTCGCCACCTCCAGGATGGCCTCGCCGCGCAGGTAGGAATCGGCCGGGCGCGGGCCGCCGATCGGCCATGCTTCATCGGCCAGGCGCACGTGCTGGGCGTCGCGGTCGGCCTCCGAGTACACCGCGATGGTGTGGATGCCGAGGCGACGGCAGGTGCGGATCACGCGGCAGGCGATCTCGCCGCGGTTGGCAATCAGTACGCGCTCGAACATGCAGGCGGTGTCCCGAGTCCATGCAAAGCCCGCAAAGCTAGCAGATAAGCCGTGTGTAGCCGATGCGCAGCGCAGCACGGGCAGGGCGGGGGAGGGCTATCATTGCCGGCTGCCGCCCGTCCGTATGCGGGTGAGCGCGCCCGGGGCGCACCCGTACGAGCCAGCAGAGACACCCTTGAAGAAGTCCGATTTCGATTTCGACCTGCCGCCCGAGCTGATCGCCCAGGCCCCGCTGCCCGAGCGCTCGGCCAGCCGGCTGCTGTGGCTGGACCCGGCCGCGGGCACGCTGGAGGACCGCCGCTTCCGCGAGCTGCCCTCCTTCCTGCGCCCGGGCGACCTGCTGGTGTTCAACGACACCCGCGTGCTGCCGGCGCGGCTGTACGGCCACAAGGATTCCGGCGGCGCGGTGGAGATCCTGATCGAGCGCGTCACCGGCGCGCACGAGGCCACCGTGCAGCTGGGCGTGAGCAAGAAGCCGAAGGAGGGCGGCCGCATCGAGCTGGGTGACGGCAGCCACGCCACCGTGCTGGGTCGCGAGGGCGCCTTCTTCAAGCTGCGCTTCGAATCGCCCGAACCGCTGGAAGGGCTGCTCTCGAGGCTGGGCGAGATGCCGCTGCCGCCCTACATCGAGCGTCATGCGGACGCCGCGGACCTGGAGCGCTACCAGACCGTCTACGCGCGCGAGCCCGGCGCCGTGGCCGCGCCCACCGCCGGCCTGCATTTCGACCAGCCGCTGCTCGAGCGCCTGCACATGCTCGGCGTGGAGACCGGCTACGTCACGCTGCACGTGGGCGCCGGCACCTTCCAGCCGATGCGGGTGGACGACGTCCACCAGCACACCATGCACCGCGAATGGCTGAACGTGGGCGCCTCCCTGGTGGAAAAGGCGCGCCGCACGCGCGCCGCCGGCGGGCGGGTGATCGCGGTGGGCACCACGGTGGTGCGGGCGCTGGAGAGCGCGACGAAGGACGGGCAGCTGCATCCGTTCGCGGGCGAGACGCAGATCTTCATCTTCCCGGGCTACCGCATCAGCAGCATCGACGGCCTGATCACCAATTTCCACCTGCCGCAGTCAACGCTGCTGATGCTGGTGTCGGCGCTGGCCGGACGCGAGTTCGTGCTGGAGGCGTACCGGCACGCAGTGCGCGAGCGCTACCGGTTCTTCTCCTATGGCGATGCGATGCTGATCCTGCCGCGCGCCTCGAACTAGTTTCCTCTTCCCTTTGGGGAGATGGGCAGGGTGAGGGCGGGTGCTCGCCGCAGGGTTCATAAGAGCGGCGCTCCGTCCCGCTTCTTTCACAGACCCGGCCCTTCGCCCCAGCCCTCTCCCCGGAGGGAAGAGGCGCAGAGGCGCGCGATGCGATAATGCCCCGATGACTTCCATGACTTTCGAACTGCTGGCCCG
>NZ_JABFWW010000052.1 GCF_013362045.1 Frateuria sp.
AACGGGTTGATGTCCAGCCCGCCGCGGCGGGTGTAGCGCGCATACACGCTCAGCTGTTCGGGTGCACAACGGGCCATCACGTCCATGAAGAGGCGCTCCACGCACTGTTCGTGAAACTCGTTGTGGTTGCGGAAGGAAACCAGGTAGCGCAGCAGGCCCGCGCGGTCGATCGGCGCGCCGCGGCAGGCGATCTGCACGCTGCCCCAGTCCGGCTGCCCGGTCACCGGGCAGTTCGAGCGCAGCAGGTGCGAGAGCAGCGTCTGCTCCACCGGCGCGGCGCCGTGGTTGGCGCTGAGGTAGGCCGCCTTGGGCGGGCCGTAGTCGTCGATGTCCAGCGGCTGCCCGTCGAGCAGTTCGCCCGCCAGTTCCTCGATCGCGTGCTCGCGGGCGGAGGGCGCGCGCAGCGCCACCGTTACCGCGGCGCCGGCAGCTTCGGAGAGATCGCGCACGAGCGTCTCGTGCAACGCGGCCGGCTCGATGCACTCCTGCGAGAAACCGTTCAGGTACAGCTTGAAGGACTTCGATTCGATGATGTTGGGCGAATCGGCGGGCACGCGGAACTCGGCCAGCGCCACCTGCGGCTTGCCGCGCAGGTCCAGCCAGGACAGCTCGTAGGCGTTCCAGATGTCCACGCCGAAAAAGGGCAGGGGTTCGTGCACGCCGATCTCGACGCGCTTCTGCTCGCGCGGGATGGGGAACAGCAGGGACGGGTCGTAGCGATCGGCGTAGGCGGTGGCTTTGCCGAGGGGGGAGTGTTCGGGGGTGCTCATGGCCGCCAGTGTAGAGCTTTGCTCCCTTTCCCCTCCGGGGAGAGGGCCGGGTGAGGGGTGCTCTTGCGGGAAATTCGAACGACAGCTTCCCCGCGAGCCCCGCCCTCGCCCAAGCCCTCTCCCGGAGGGGAGAGGGCTTCAAGGCAGCGTCACGCGTTGACCATCTGCATCATCGCCCCCGCGTAGCGCTCGCCCGAAGCGGCGTTCGGCGGAAACACCGCGTCGATCGCCGCGCGCTCGGTGGTGGAAAGCCGCACGTCCAGCGCGCCCAGGTTTTCATCCAGCCGCGATCGCCGACGCGTGCCGGGGATGGCCAGCACGTCCTCGCCCTGGGCCAGCACCCAGGCCAGCGCGAGCTGCGCGGGCGAGCAGCCCTTGTCGGCGGCGAGTTTCTTCACCTCGTCGACCAATGCCAGGTTGCGCGCGAAATTCTCGCCCTGGAAGCGCGGGCTATGGCGGCGGTAATCGTCCGCTTCGAAATCGTCCGGCGAGCGGATCGCGCCGGTGAGGAATCCGCGCCCTAGCGGCGAGTAGGCGACCAGGCTGACGCCGAGCTTGCGGCAGGCCTCGAGCATGCCGTTCTCTTCCGGGTCGCGCGTCCACAGCGAGAACTCGCTCTGCAGGGCGGCGATCGGATGCACCCCGCAGGCGCGCGTGAGCGTCTGGCCGGAGGCCTCGGACAGGCCCAGGTAGCGCACCTTGCCGGCCTGGACCAGTTCGGCCATGGCGCCGACGGTCTCCTCGATCGGCACGCTCTTGTCCACGCGGTGCTGGTAGTACAGGTCGATCGTCTCGACGCCCAAGCGCTTGAGGCTGCCCTCGCAGGATGCACGCACGTACTCGGGGCGGCCGTTGACGCCGCGCGCCTGCGGCTGGGCAGGGTCGCGCACGATGCCGAACTTGGTGGCGACGAACGCCTGCCCGCGGCGGCCCTTGATCGCGCGGCCGACCAGCTCTTCGTTGGTGTGCGGGCCGTACACGTCGGCGGTGTCCAGCAGCGTGACGCCGCGGTCCAGCGCGTGGTGGATGGTGGCGATCGACTCGGCGTCGTCGTGCGCGCCGTAGAAATCGCTCATGCCCATGCAGCCGAGGCCGAGGGCGGAAACCTGGGGGCCGTTGCGGCCGAGTGTGCGCGTTTGCATGGGACTACTCCTGGTGGGACGGTGAAGCTACGCCGTGGAAGGTGTGTGCATCGTGCGCGCCGGCGACGTCGCGATAAATGCTCAATAATCGACAACACCTTTCAATGAGAACAAACAATGGATCGCCTGCATGCCATGCGGCTGTACGCCCGCATCGTCGAGCTGGGCAGCTTCACCGCCGCGGCCGATGACCTGGGGCTGCCGCGCGCCACCGTCACCCATGCCATCAAGGCGCTGGAACGGCGGCTGGGCGCCCAGCTGCTGCAGCGGACCACCCGCCGCGTGCGCGTGACCGGCGAGGGCAGGACCTACTACAGCCACTGCACGCGCCTGCTGGCCGACGTGGACGAGGTGGAGGCCAACTTCCGCGAGGCGGCGATCGTGCCCAGGGGACGCCTGCGCGTGGACATGTCGGCGGCGCTGGCGCGGCTGCTGGTGATCCCGGCGCTACCGGAATTCCTCGCGCGCTTCCCGCAGATCGAACTGGACCTCGGCACAGGCGACCGCTTCGTCGACTTGGTGCGCGAAGGTGTCGACTGCGCGCTACGCGTGGGCGATCCCGGCGACACCGGCATGGTCGGCCGGCGCATCGCGATGCTGCCGCAGATCACCGTGGCCAGCGCCGGCTACGTGCGCCGGCACGGCCGGCCGAAGACGCTGGCCGACCTGCGGTCGGGGCACCATGCGGTGCACTGGGCCTCGCCGACCACGCGCCGGCCGGAGCCGCTGGAGTTCGTCGTCGGCCGGCGCCGGCGCGAACTGCACCTGCCCGGCCGCATCACCGTCAACGGCGCCGATGCCTACCTCGCCTGCTGCCGCGCGGGGATGGGCATCGCGCAGTTCTCGCACTACCGCATCGCCGAGGAGCTGGCCGACGGGCGCATGTGCGAACTGCTGCCCGAGACGCGACCGTCGGCGCTGCCGATGACGGTGCTCTATCCGCCGCAGCGGCAGATGCCGGCGCGGCTGCGGATGTTCATCGACTGGCTGGCGGAGCGGGCGGCGTCGCAGTTCGGGCCGTTGCGTTGAGGTGCGGCGGCCTTCGGCTCCGGCCTGCGCTCAGGATGAACGTCCGGCATCCGGCATGCGTCTGCATGCCTCGGCCGTTTCGTGCTGAGCGCAGGGCACAGGCCGGAGTCGAAGCGTGACTCGCGGACAACAGCCGCCTCACATGCGCGGCAGGCCATGCCGCGGCGCGGACGTCCCGAACGTGTCCGCCGTCAACGGCGCCCCGATCGCGGCCAGTGCCGCGCGCTGCTCGGCCAGCGGCTGGCGCAGCGTGGCGTCCTCCAGCTGCGCCAGCTTGCGGAACGGCTCCAGCGCCAGCACGCGCTCCACGAACGCGGCGCTGCGTGGCCAGCGCGTGGCGTCGATGGAGAACCGCACGAACGCCGCCGTGCGGAACATGCAGGCGATCGCGATATCGGCGATCGACAGGGCGCCGAACAGGAACCCCTCGGCCGGCAGCTGCGTCTCCAGGTAGTCCAGCGCGCGCGGGATGTGCTGTCCGATCGCTTCGCCGATCACCGCCTCGTCGCGCTCCTCGCCGAACACGTGGGGGCGGATCGCCTTCTGGTAGAACAGCCGCCGGATCAACGCATCGGCCAGGGCGGTGTCGGCGTATTCCTCCAGCCAGCGCGCCCGCGCGCGGTCGGCCGGATCGGCCGGGTACAGCGCCGGCGCGGGGTGGGTGTCCTCCAGGTACTGGCAGATCACCGAGGAGTCGTTGAACGTCCGCCCGTCGTGCAGCAGCACCGGGATGCGCCGCAGCGGGCTCAGGCGCTCGAACGCCTCGTCGCCGACGAACGGCGCGATCGGGTCGATCTCATAGGCCAGGCCCTTCAGCTCCATGCACACCAGCACCTTGCGCACGTAGGGCGAGACGTAGTTGCCGATCACGACGAAGGCCATGGCGAGCTCCGGAGCGGGGAAGCGTGGAGCGTGCCGTCGGCTTCGGCGTCCCGTCAACGGGCTTGTCGAGGGCGCCCCCACTAATGGCATGGGTGCCATGACTTCCGGCACGTTAGCATCGTGCCGATGGCAGTCCTGACAAGGGGAAACACGATGGTATCGAGGATCGGCAAGTTGCGCCTGGCCGGCGCGCTGGTATTGGGCCTGGCGGCCACCGGCGCACTGGCGCAGGGGCACACGCTGACCACGGACGACTACACCCGCGCGGAGCGCTTCCTGGGCTACGACACCGCGCCGCTGGTCGACCACGCGATCCAGCGCGTGGCGTGGCTGGACGATGGCCGCTTCGGATACATCGACCACGACGCCGCCGGCGACCATTATCGAGTGATGGATGCCGCCACCGGCAAGGTCGGCGACGCCTTCGATCAGACCCGGCTCGCCGCTGCCCTGGGCAAGGCGCTTTCCCGGCCGGTCAAGGCCGACAAGCTCGGCATCGGCCGCTACGTGATCGCTGCCGACGGACGCCTGGACGTCCAGATGGAAAAATGGAACGGCCTTCTGGACGAGACGCACTACCTGTGCGATCTCCGGCCGGCACAGGCGGTCTGCGCGGCCAGGAAGGTCGAGGAACCGGGCGTGCGCTCGCCGGACAAGAAGAGCGAAGCCTTCATCCGCGACTGGAACCTGTGGCTGCGCGACGTGGCCACCGGCAAGGAGACCCAGCTCACCACCGATGGCGTGCAGGACTTCGGCTACGCCACCGACAACGCCGGCTGGAAGCACACCGACAACGCCATCCTGGTGTGGTCGCCCGATTCCAGGCAGATCGCCACCTTCCAGCAGGACCAGCGCAAGACCGGCGAGATGTACCTGATCAGGACCAAGGTCGGGCATCCGGAACTCATCAAGTGGAAGTACCCGCTGGTCGGCGACAAGGACGTGACCATGATCGAGCGCGTCGTCATCGACGTGGCCGCGAAGAAGGTGGTGCGCCTGAAGATGCCGCCGGACCAGCACCGCTCGACGCTGTGCGACGACGTCAGCTGCGGCCCCGACGGCGGCTGGGACGACGTCAAGTGGGCGGACGACGGCAAGACGCTGGCCTTCGTCTCCACCTCGCGCGACCACAAGCACGAGTGGTTCCGCGTCGCCGACGCGAAGACCGGCGCCGTGCGCACGGTGTTCGAGGAGCAGGTGCCGACCTACTACGAGAGCGGCAACGGCCAGGTCAACTGGTTCTACCTGCCCGAGAGCCACGAGGCGATCTGGTTCTCCGAGCGCAACAACTGGGGCAACCTGTACCTGTACGACCTGGACACCGGCAAGCTCAAGCACGCCATCACCACCGGCGAGGGCAACGTCACCGAAGTGCTCAAGGTCGATGCGAAGACACGCACCGCATGGTTCCGCGGCGTCGGCCGCATTGCCGGCGTGAACCCGTACTACCAGCAGTTCTTCAAGGTCAGCCTGGACGGCGGGCAGCCGACGCTGCTCACGCCCGAGGCGGCCAACCACGAGATCACGCTCTCGCCCGACGGGCATGCCTTCGTCGATACCTGGTCCACGCCCACCGAGCCGCCGGTGAGCGTGCTGCGCGACAGCCATGACGGCCATACCCTGGCCAGCGTCGCCAAGGCCGACATCAGCCGCCTGCGTGCGGCCGGCTGGGTGCCGCCGACCCCCATCACGGTGAAGGCGCGCGACGGCAAGACGGAGCTGTACGGCATGCTTTTCAAGCCGACGAACTTCGATCCGCACAAGAAGTACCCGATCGTCGACTACGTCTATCCCGGTCCGCAGACCGGCTCGGTGCGCGGGCGCAACTTCCTCGCCTCGCGCGGCGACAACCAGGCGCTGGCGGAGCTGGGCTTCATCGTGGTGGCGATCGACGGCATGGGCACGCCCTGGCGCTCCAAGGCCTTCCACGACGCCTACTTCGCCAACATCGGCGACAACACGCTGCCTGACCAGGTCGCCGGCATCAAGGAGCTGGGCAAGCGCTATCCATGGATCGACCTGGACCGGGTGGGCATCTGGGGCCATTCCGGCGGCGGCAATACCACCGCCGATGCGATGTTCCGCTACCCGGACTTCTTCAAGGTCGGCTGGGCCGAAAGCGGCAATCACGACAACCGCAACTACGAGGACGACTGGGCCGAGAAGTGGCAGGGTCTGGAGGTCGTCAAGGACGGCAAGAGCAACTACGACGACCAGGCCAACCAGAACCACGCGGCCAACCTCAAGGGCCGCCTGATGCTGGTGCACGGCACGCTGGACGACAACGTGCCGCCGTCCAACACGCTGCTGGTCGCCGATGCGCTGATCAAGGCGAACAAGGATTTCGACCTGCTGTTGATCCCCAACGTGCACCACGGCTACGGCAAGGAAAAGGGCGCCTACGCCATGCGCCGCCGCTGGGACTACTTCGTGACCCACCTCGCGGGCGACACGCCGCCGAAGGAGTTCGCCTTCACCATCCCGCCGGACTATCGCGGGCGCTAGCGCGCAAGGCATGGACCGAAGGCCGGGCTCGCCCGGCCTTCGGCGTTTCCGCATCCGGGCGCGCGTACCAGCGGTGTGTGCGTAGCCATGCGCGCGGCGGACTCGACAAGACGAATCTGTGCCGGCGGTCACACGGACCGTATCCGGCAGGAGGTCGCCTCGCGGCTTCACTCGCTTACGACGGGCTGAATGGGACGTTTGGATTGCGTCATCTTCATGTGGATGGCGCTCCCAGTCCCATTGCAGTTTCCCCTCGCGGGAGAGGTACTTATGCGCGATCACCTCCTCATCCTCTCGGCCCTGGCCGCTTCCGTCACCGCAGCATTGCTCAGCGCCCCGGCCCGGGCCGCCGACGTCACCGCCACCCAGTTGCCCGGCCAGGGCAAGGTGGTCTCCGGCCAGGTCACCGTCGGCCACATGGCAGCCGGCAGCATGGATCTTTCCGTCAACGGACCGGCGGTGATCGACTGGGGCAAGGGCACCGCGCGCGGCGACATCAACGCCAACGGCGTGGCCGGCTTCAACATCGGCTCGGCCGCGAAGGTGAGTTTCACCGGCAGTACCGGCGCCGCCGTGCTGAACATCGACAGCAGCGGCAATCCCTCGCAGATCCTGGGTGCGTTGAACGCGCACGGCGCCGACGTGTTCGTCGCCAACGGCAACGGCATCATCGTCGGCGCCAAGGCGCAGATCCTGTCCGACCGCACGGTCGGGCTGATCGCCAACCACCTGCTTCCCGGCGCCATGAGCGGCTTCAACGGTTCGAACGATTCGATCGTCCGCGACGGCAGCGGCGGCGACGTCACCGTGCTCTCCGGCGCGTCCTTCGGTGGCGGCGGCCGCGTGCTGATCGCCGGCGGCGGCAACGTCAACGTCGACCTGGGCGCATTCGCCGGTTCACTGGACCTGGCCGCCGGCCGCGCCGTGAGCCGCGGCGGCAGGGACAACACCGCCGCCACGCTGAGCGTGTCGGGGCAGCAGCGCGGCAGCATCGAGGGCTTCTCCTCCGCCGGCAACGCGACCAACCTGGGCGTGCTCTCGCTGGCCGGCGCGCAGGTCGGCGGCCGGCTGGTCAACGAGGGCACGCTCACGCTCGCCGACGGGTTCTCGATCCGCGGCAAACTGGAGAACCGCAACACGCTGGACGCGAACGGCAACGTGACCGTCGGCGCCCTCAACAACAAGGGCCTGCTCACCACGCAGGGCGTGCTCACCTCGCGCGGCTGGGTGATCAACAGTGGCCGCATCGCCAGCCCGACCCCGGCCGGCGCGCTGCGCTCCTTCGGCACGTTCACCAACGGCGGCCAGATCCAGGGCGTGAGCTACATCGACGTGTCGCGCGGCAGCCTGGTGAACAACGGCGCGATCGCGCTGGTCGATGCCAACGACACGCAGGGTTCGCCCGGCGCCGTGCTGGTGCGCGGCGGCGACCTGGTCAACGTCGGCAGCATCACCAGCGCGGTGGACGCCACCGGCAAGCCGCTCTACGCCGACCTGATCGCCCAGGTTACCAACGGCAGCATCCGCAACCGCGGCCTGCTCGCCGGCTTCGGCCAGATCGCCACGGGCTCGGACACGCAGGCGCCGAACTTCCGCGCCGAGGGCGACTACTCGATCAGCAACGCCGGCACCATCCGCGGCAACTTCACTCTCGACGCCAACTTCACCGCGCGGCGGCAGGACAACACCTCCACCGGCAGTTTCAGCAACACCGGCGTGCTGGACCTGCGCGCGCCGTATCCGGGCGCGGACCGCAGCCTGTGGATCAGCGCCCAGGACAACGTCGCCCTGGGCGGGCGGGTGTGGATGGGTGGCAAGGCACTCAGCACCACCAACGCGCTCGATGGCGTGCTGATCGACGCCTCCCAGGGCCAGCTCACCATCGGCGCGCCGCTGATCTTCCACGCCGATGGCAGCAACAGCGGTACGGCCTATCTCACCGGCCGGCAGGTGAGCGTGGCGGCGAACGTGATCGGCGTGGGCGCTGCCTCCGCCATCTACCTCACCGCCGATCGCACGAGTACGGGAGGTTCCAACTACAGCATCGCCCCGGGCGTGCAGCTGACGGCCGGCGCGGTCCACATCAATAGCCGGTAGCGGCGCACAACCGCCGCATGGGTTCCGTCCGCCGGACCCATGCGGCCGCGCCGGCTCATTTGATCGTGCTGTGCTGCGAGTAGATCGCGTGCCAGCCGCCGTCGCGATAGACGAACACGTCCGACTCGCGCAGGTGCTCCGGTGCGGGCGCCCGAGCGTAGAAGGAGACGATCGCCAGGTCGCCGTCCAGCAGCACGCGCGTGTCCGTGGGATGGGCCTTCAGGTAGGCGTCGATCTCGCGCATGCCCCGGTCCGAGCCCTGATTCTTGCGGGCGCCTTCCACGATGGCGTTACGGTCGTGGATGCGTCCGTCGGCGCCCACGGAGCGGTAGCTCGGCAGCAGCATCCGCGTGAGCCAGTCGACATCGCCGGTGCCCTCGGCGCGCAGCCAGTGGTCCTCCACTGCCAGCACGGCGGCCTGGGTGTGGGCGCCCTCATCGGCGACGGCGGCGTGCGCATGGCCGCTCAGCATCAGCAGCAGGCCGCAGGCGTGGGCATACAGGATGGAACGAAGATGGCGGTAGTGCATGGCGGGTCTCCGTGGACGAGGTCCTGCGGATCGTGCCCTGCCGCGGACGCACGGTCGTCCGCCAGGTGATGAACATGGCCGTGGTGCCGACGAGCGGCACCACGGCCGGGACGAGTGGCGTGCCGTGCGCGGGTTGCGCCGTCAGCCGGCGTCGACCGCCTGCGCCTTGCCGTCGCGGACGGCCTGGTCCAGCAGCTGCTGCATCCGCTGTCCGGCCTGCTGGTCGGCCTGTTGCTGGCGCTGGGCGAGCGTCTGTTGCTGGTGCTCCAGTTCGGCCTGCTGCGCCTCGAGGGCGTGGCGCTGGGTGGCCGTGGATTTCTCGATGGCGGTGCGGCTGGCCTCGATCTTCGCCTGCTGCTGCTCCAGCGCGCGCTGGCGGGCCTCGCGGATCTGCAAGGCGACCTCCGGCTCGGCGATGGCCTGCGCCGCCTGCCCGGCCAACTCGGCCTGCTGGCCGGCCAGCGTCGCCTGCTGCTCGGCGTAGGCGGCCTCCTCGGCGGCAAGACCGGCCTGCCGGCCTGCCAGTTCGCCCTGCCGGCCGGCGAGCTGGCCCTGCGCGCGTGCCATCTCGGTGACCGGCTGGTAGATCGCCTTGGCCCGTTCGATGGTGGCCCGATCGCGCACCAGGTAGGCCTTGCCGCCGTGGCGGAACCACAGCATCGGCTGGCCGTTGTGGTGCAGGCGGCGCGCCTGTTCCAGGTCGCGGTCGCTGCCGTCGACGATTGCGGTTTCCCCGTCGAACAGGGCTAGCCCGTCGCGCGCGCCAC
>NZ_JABFWW010000150.1 GCF_013362045.1 Frateuria sp.
CAGCTGTATCCATCGCTGCGCGGGGCCGTGGTCCGGTGCGGCCGCGGCGCGCTCGATCAGGCTGTGGAAATCGTTCCACTTCGGCTGCCCGGGCAACGGGCGCGCCAGCAGCGCCGCGCCGAGCAGCGGCAGCGCATCGGCGCGCGGCGCGAGCACGCTGACCAGGTCGCGCTGGAAGGCCAGCAGGGCGGCCGTGCGCTGCTGCTGGGCATCGGCCTTGGCCTTCTTCGCCAGCGCAGCGCCGGGGATGGCGCATGCACCCAGCGCGCAGGCCAGCACGAGGGCCAGTTGACGCAGTCCCGGCATCGCGTTCTCCTTGAGGCTGAAGCGGGCAGCATAGCGGGCATGGATTAAGCCAGCCTGATCCGTCCGTCAGCGCGGCGCGCGCTGACGGAGAGAGATGGTTCGCATGGCTGCTCCCCCGGCGCGCAGAAGGCGCGCACCCGCGAATGATGGAGAGATGCTGTGGATCAGTTTTCGAGGTTGGTCGACGTCCAGGCGGCGCCGTATTTTGTCGGCTGGGGCACGCTGGCGCTCATCAACGCGGGCCTGGCGCAGGGCAAGAACCGCAGCGGCCTGCTGTGGTTCCTGCTCTCGATCGTGTTCGGGCCGCTCGCCACGCTGGTGCTGGTGCTGCTGCCGAAGGTGCGGCAGAAACTGTTCTAAAGCCGGGGCAGGGCGGGCTTCAACCGCGCCCTGCGCAGCCTCACTCGCCCAGCGCCTCGCGCATGAACTCCGGCTGCGCCAGCGCGCCCCGGTGGGTTTCGGCGTTGTAGTAGCGGGTGGGGAAGTTCTTGCTCAGCGCGCCGCGCTCGCGGAAGCCGGACAGGTCGGCGCCCTTGCGCGCCATCGTGCAGCTCCACCAGCCGGTCGGGTAGCACGGCTGCGGGAACGGCAGCGTCTTGACCGCGCCGAAGCCGGAGGTGCGCATCGCCGAGCGCATCGACTTGATCAGCTCCAGGTGCGCCAGCGGCGACTCGCTCTGCTGCACCAGGATGCCGCCGTGGCGCAGCGCCTTGTGGCAGCTGGCGTAGAAGGCCGCGTTGAACAGGCCCTCGGCAGGTCCCACCGGGTCGGTCGAGTCGACGATGATCAGGTCCAGCGAATCCGGTTCGGCCTCGGCCATGTACTTGATGCCGTCGATGAACAGCAGCTCCGCGCGCGGATCGCCGTTGGACTCGCACAGCTCCGGGAAGTACTGCTCGGCCAGGCGCGTGACGCGCTCGTCGATCTCCACCTGCACCGCGTGCTCGACTTCCTCGTGCTTGAGCACCTCGCGCAGCGTGCCGCAGTCGCCGCCGCCGATGATCACCACGCGCTTGGCGCGCGCATGGGTGAACAGCGCCGGGTGGGTCATCATCTCGTGGTAGAGGAAGTTGTCGCGGCTGGTCAGCATCACGCAGCCGTCGATGACCATCAGGTTGCCCCAGTCGGTGGTCTGGTAGATCTCGATGGTCTGGAACGGCGTCTTCTCCGCATGCAGCAGTTTCTCGACCCGGAAGCCGATGGAGGAACCGGAGGCCTGGTGGGCCTCGGTGAACCAGCTGAGTTGCGACATGGCGCCTGTCCTGGATTGGGTATGCGTGAAGGGCGGGCATTGTAGCGGCAACCACGCGCAGGCAATGTGCCTGTTGACCGCCCGTTGCCGCCTTGCGCCGCTACAATGCGCGCCCGGGTGGGCTCGAAGCCGCCCACGAGCCCAACCGGCCCCGCGGCGTGCGAGGCTTCCGGTCGGCGGGGCCTCGCTCAATCGAGCATGCGTCAAGGCTCGCCGCTGCGACGTGCATGGATCCGTTTTCAAGGAGACCCTTGCCATGTCCACGTCCTGGACCGTCGACGACGCCCGCCAGCTCTACGCCGTGCCGCACTGGAGCGACGGCTACGTCGATGTCGATGCCGCCGGCCATGTCGTGATGCGGCCGCATGGCGCGCGCGGGCCGGCGCTGCCGCTGCCGCAGATCGTCGCCCAGGCGCGCGCGCAGGGCCTGCGGCTGCCGTTGCTGGTGCGCTTTCCGGACATCCTCGCCGATCGCCTCAGGCGCATGCAGGGCGCGTTCGCGCGGGCGATCGAGGAGACCGCCTATGCCGGCGGCTACACCGCGATCTTCCCGATCAAGGTCAACCAGCAGCGCGGCGTGGTCGGCGAGCTGGTCGCCGCCGGCAGCGAGGGCTTCGGCCTGGAGGCCGGCTCCAAGCCCGAGCTGATGGCGGTGCTGGCGCTGGCGCGGTCCGGCTCCATCGTCATCTGCAACGGTTACAAGGACCGCCAGTACATCCGCCTGGCGCTGATCGGGCGCAAGCTCGGCCTGCGCGTGTTCATCGTGATCGAGAAGCTCTCCGAGCTGGAGCACGTGATCGCCGAGGCCAAGGCGCTGGAGGTCGAGCCGCTGCTGGGCGTGCGCGTGCGCCTGGCCTCGATCGGCGCCGGCAAGTGGCAGAACACCGGCGGCGACAAGGGCAAGTTCGGGCTGTCGCCGGCGCAGGTGCTCACGCTGGTCGCCCGGCTCGAGCAGGCCGGCCTCAAGCACGCGCTGAAGCTGCAGCATTTCCACATGGGCTCGCAGATCTCCAACGTGCGCGACATCGCCAACGGCATGCGCGAGGCTACGCGCTACTTCGTCGAGCTGTCGCGCATGGGCGTGCCGCTGGAAATCGTCGACGTCGGCGGCGGCCTGGGCGTGGACTACGAGGGTTCGCGTTCGCGCAGCCACAACTCGATCAACTACTCCATGGAGCAGTACGCGGCGACCATCGTGCAGTCGCTGGCCGAGGCAGTGGCGGCCGAAAAGCTGCCCGCGCCGCACATCCTCACCGAGGCCGGCCGCGCGATGACCGCGCACCACGCAGTGCTGGTGGCCGACGTCAGCGAAGTCGAGGAGGTGCCCGCCGGCGTGCTGCCGCCGCCGCACGCGCGCGAGCCCGCCGTCCTGCGCCACCTGCGCGAAGTGCACGCGGCGCTGGACGAGCGTCCGCCGCTGGAGCTCTACCACGAGGCCCAGCACCACCTGGCCGAGGGGCAGTCGCTGTACGCGCTGGGCCAGTTGAGCCTGTCCGACCGTGCGCGGCTGGACGAGATGTTCTACCTCGTCGCCAACGCGGTGCGTGCGCGGCTGTCGCCGGCCGACCGCGCGCACCGGCAGTTGCTGGACGAGCTGGACGAGAAGCTGGTCGACAAGTACTTCCTCAACTTCTCCGTGTTCGAGTCGGTACCGGACGTCTGGGCGATCGACCAGATCTTCCCGATCCTCCCGATCGCGCGGCTGGACGAAGCGCCTACGCGCCGCGGCGTGATCGTGGACCTCACCTGCGATTCGGACGGCCGCATCGACCACTACGTCGATGCCGAGGGCGTCGACGTGAGCCTGCCGCTGCATCGCCCGAAGCCGGGCGAGGGCTACTGCCTGGGGCTGTTCATGGTCGGTGCCTACCAGGAGACGCTGGGCGACATCCACAACCTGTTCGGCGATACCGACGCGGTGAACGTGCGCGCCGACGGCGAGGGCTATGTGTTCGACCACGTGCGCCGCGGCGACACCACCGACATGATGCTCGACTACGTCGGCTACGACCTCGATGCATTGCGGCGCAGCTACCGCGGGCGCATCGCGGCGGCGGGGATCGGCGGCGACGCGGCCGAGGCGCTCTACCGCGACCTCGATGCGGGCCTCACCGCCTACACCTACCTGGCCGACTGAGCGCAGGCCAGCCCCACGCCATCTTGACGGATGCAGGATGGCGGGCTGGAGCCCACCCGGCGCATGCCAGGGTCCGATGGCGCCTGCCGGCGGCCGGCCTACAATCGCTGTCTCCCCAGCTGCGGAACGCAAAGCCATGGCCAGACTCGACGGCAAGGTCGCCCTCATCACCGGCGCTGCCAGCGGCATCGGCAAGGCCATCGCCGAGCTGTATGCGCGCGAAGGCGCCGCCGTGGCGATCGCCGACATCAACCAGCAAGCCGCCGCCGCTGCCGCGGCCGCGATCGAGGCGGCCAGTGGTCGTGCCATCGGCGTGGCGATGGACGTCACCGATGAGCAGGCGGTCGATGCCGGCACCGATGCGGTGGTGCGCGCGTTTGGCCATCTGGACGTCCTGATTTCCAACGCCGGCGTGCAGATCGTCAACCCGATCGAAAGCTTCCCGCTCGCCGACTGGAAGAAGATGCTTGCGATCCACCTGGATGGCGCCTTCCTCACCACCCGCGCGGCGCTCAGGCACATGTACAAGGGCGACCGCGGCGGCACCGTCATCTACATGGGCTCGGCGCACTCGCACGAGGCCTCGGTGCTCAAGGCACCCTACGTCACGGCCAAGCACGGCCTGCTCGGCCTGGCGCGCACCCTGGCCAAGGAGGGTGCGCCGCACAACGTGCGTTCGCACGTGATCTGCCCGGGCTTCGTGCGCACGCCGCTGGTGGAAAAGCAGATTCCCGAGCAGGCGAGGGAGCTCGGGATCAGCGAGGAGGAAGTGATCCGCAACGTGATGCTCAAGCACACGGTCGATGGCGTGTTCACCACGCTCGACGACGTGGCGCAGGTTGCGCTGTTCCTGGCCGCATTCCCCAGTGCCGCGCTGACCGGGCAGAGCCTGCTGGTCAGCCACGGCTGGCACATGCAGTGACCCGGATGGTCGTAGCGCAGGCTTGGGCCCGTCAGGCGGCTGTGCGGGAAAAGCCGGCGGGTTGAAGCCCGCCTACGCCGCTATTCGCGGTGCACCTGGAAGCCGGCGAACGACTGGCCGGTCGGCATCAACTCGATGCGGTTGATGTTGAGGTGCTGCGGCAGGTTGGCGATCCACCACAGCGTCTCGGCGATGTCGCCGGCGGTGATCGGATGGGCGCCGGCGTAGAGCTTGTCGGAGGCGGCCTGGTCGCCGCCCGTTCGCACCAGCGTGAACTCGGTCTGCGCCATGCCCGGTTCCACCGAGGTCACGCGCACGCCGGTGCCGTGCAGGTCCGAGCGCAGGCCCAGCGAGAACTGCGAGACGAAGGCCTTGGTGCCGCCGTAGACGTTGCCTCCGGAGTACGGATAGGTGCTGGCGGTGGAGCTGATGTTGACGATGGCGCCGCGCCGCTCGATCAGCGTGGGCAGCAGCAACCGGGTCAGCGTCACCAGCGCGGTGACGTTGGTGTCGATCATCTGCTTCCATTGGGCGAGGTCCGCCTGCTGCGCGGGGGCGGTGCCCAGCGCGAGGCCGGCGTTGTTGACCAGCAGGTCGATGCCGGCGAAGTCCGGCGGCAGGCTGGCATGGGCCTGCTGCATCGCCGCCTCGTCGCGGATGTCGAAGGCCAGCGCGTGCACGCGCCCGGCACCATGCCGTTCCACCAGCGCCTGCAGGCGTTCGGCGCGGCGGCCGCTGGCGACCACGCGCCAGCCGCCGGCAACGAAACGCTCGACGGTGGCAGCGCCGAAGCCGGCGGTGGCGCCGGTGATCCAGGCGGTGCGCGTGTTCACGTCAGCGTCCTTCCTTCAGCGCGATCGCCCGGATGCCGGCCGAGGCCAGCCGCTGCTTGGTCGATTCCAGCTCGGACGCGGAACGGAACGGGCCCAGGCGCACGCGGTGGAACGTCTGCCCGCCGACGTTGACCGCCTGCACGTTGGCGACGAAGCCCTGCAGGGCGAGCTTGGCCTTCAGCGCCTCGGCGTCGGCGCCGCTGGGAAAGGCGCCGACCTGCAGCAGGTAGCCGCTGCCGGCTGCGGGCGTGGGCACCGCCGCGGCAGGCGCGGCCTGGATGTTCTCGGTGACGGCGGCCGGCGCGTTGGCATTGGCCGCCGGTTGCTGCTGGGCGGCGGACGCCGCCTGCGCCTGCTGGGCCGCCTGCTGCTGCTTCTGCTGCTGCTCGGCACGCGCCTGGGCGCTGATCTGCTCGTCGGGAATGCGCACTTCCTTTTCCGACAGCACCGAATAGAAGTCGTACTGCGGCTTCTTCGGCGTGCTTTCGGCCGGCGCCAGGCCCTTGTCGCCGCCGCCCTGCGCGGTGGCCTGCGGGTTGGGTTGCGGACCGGTGGGCGCCATCGGCAGCAACGAGTGGCGCGTCAGCACCACCATCGCCACCGCGCCGACCGCGATGCCGATCACCGCCCAGCCCCAGGCCGGGAAGCCGCCCTTGCGGTTGCGCACGGCCTGCCGGCCCTTGCCCTTGCGTGCTGCCATTACATGCTCTCCGGGGCGGAAAGGCCCAGCAGGCCAAGACCGTTCTTCAACACTTGCCTGGTCGCCACCACCAGCGCCAGGCGCGCGTTGCGCAAGCCCGCGTCCTCGACCAGGAACTGGTGCGAGTTGTAGTAGGTGTGGAAGGCGTTGGCCAGTTCGCGCAGCCAGCCGGCGAGCAGGTGCGGCTCGAGGTTGGCGGCAGCGGCGTCGACGATCTCGGGATATCTGGAAAGTTCGGTGAGCAGGATCTGCTCGTGCTCGTTGTCCAGCCGGGCCAGTTCGACCAGACCCTGGCCGAGGTCGACCGCGAAACCCTTCTCGCCCGCCTGGCGCAGCACCGAGCACACCCGCGCATGGGCGTACTGGATGTAGTAGACCGGGTTGTCGTTGCTCTGCGAGCGGGCCAGGTCGATGTCGAACACCAACTGCGAGTCTGCCTTGCGCGAGATCAGGAAATAGCGCGTGGCGTCGCGCCCGGCCTCGTCGATCAGGTCGCGCAGGGTGAGGTAGCTGCCGGCACGCTTGGAGATCTTCACCTCCTCGCCGCCGCGCATCACGGTGACCATCTGGTACAGCATGTAATCCGGGTAGCCCTTGGGGATGCCGGCATCGAGCGCCTGCAGGCCGGCCTTCACGCGCGCCAGCGAGCCGTGGTGGTCCGAGCCCAGCACGGTGATCGCTTTTTCGTAGCCGCGCTGCCACTTGGACAGGTGGTAGGCCACGTCCGGCACGAAGTAGGTGTACGTGCCGTCGGACTTGCGCATCACGCGGTCCTTGTCGTCGCCGAAGTCGGTGGTGCGCAGCCACAGCGCGCCGCCGTCCTCGAAGGTGTGGCCGTGGGCGACGAGCTCGCGCACGGTTTCCTCCACCTTGCCGTCGGTGTACAGCGAGGACTCCAGGAAGAACGTGTCGAAGCCGACGCCGAAGGCCTTCAGGTCCAGGTCCTGCTCGCGGCGCAGGTAGGCGACGGCGAACTGGCGGATCGCCTCCAGGTCGTCCGGGTTACCTGCGCCTGTCACGGTATGGCCTTCGACAGTGATGCTGTCCCCGGCCAGGTACGCGCGGGCCACGTCGGCGATGTAGTCGCCGCGGTAGCCATCTTCCGGCCAGCCGGCATCGCCCGGCGCCAGGCCGCGCGCGCGCGCCTGGGTGGAAACCGCCAGGTTGTGGATCTGCACGCCGGCGTCGTTGTAGTAGAACTCGCGCTTGACGTTCCAGCCGCTGGCTTCCAGCAGGCGCGCGATGCAGTCGCCCAGCGCGGCGTTGCGGCCGTGGCCCACGTGCAGCGGGCCGGTCGGGTTGGCCGAGACGAACTCCACGCCCACCGTCCTGCCGGCGCCGCTGCCGTTGCGGCCGTAGCCGTCGCTCTCGGCGAAGATGCGCCGCACTTCCGCATGGTAGGCGGCCGGGCTGAGGAAGAAGTTGATGAACCCCGGACCGGCGATCTCGACCTTCTCGACCAGCGTGTTGGCCGGCAGCGCGGCAACCAGTTTCTCGGCCAGTTCGCGCGGCTTGGCGCGGGCCGGCTTGGCCAGCAGCATGGCCGCGTTGGTGGCGAAATCGCCATGCTCGCGGCTGCGCGCGCGCTCCACCACGAAGGACGGCAGTTCGAGGTCGGCAGGCAGGACCGCGTCGTCCTGCAGGGTCCGGATGGCCTGCAGCAGCAGGTCGCGCAGCGGTTGTTTCACGGCGTGGGATCGGCGTCGATGGGAACCGTCAATCCTAGCAGAGGCACGCCTGGCCAGGCCTGTCGACCCTTGTCGGGCCCGCTGGTGGACATTGCTGTGGATAACTCTGTGGGGAAAAACCGGGCGGACGGCACGGCCTTGCAGTGGACACGTCTCGTAAGGCGCTTGTAAAGAGAACAGTCCTTCTAAAACATAAGCTTATCGAGCAAGTCTGAGGTTACCGGCAAACTTATGCCCGGCAGGCCCGATATGGCCGAATTGTGCATAAGTCGCGCGGCCTGTTTTTGCGCCTGTCAAGTAGCGTGACAGCGGTCATGTTCCGGTCACAGGCCATGGCCATGCTTTGCCGGCACCCGCTTCTCCCCCGGGTGTATCCCAGGGCGGCGCGCACTCCCCGCGTGTCGCCCTTTCTTATGCCTGCGGTTTCCGGCAGGCGAATCCCCGTTCGGCACCCGCGGCCAGCCCGTTACAGCAGCCCCCGCTCCGCCATCGACACCGGCGTGCCGTGGCCGATCACCAGGTGGTCGAGCACGCGCACGCCGACCAGCTGCAGCGCCTCGCGCAGTTCGCGGGTGATCGCGCGGTCGGCGGCGCTGGGCTCGGCCACGCCGCTCGGGTGGTTATGGGCGAAGATCACCGCGCAGGCGTTGTGCTTGAGGCAGGCGCGCACGACTTCGCGCGGATGCACGCTGGCGCCGTCGACGGTGCCGCGGAACAGTTCCTCGAAGGCCAGCACCCGGTGGCGGTTGTCCAGGTAGAGGCAGCCGAACACCTCGTAGGGCAGGTGGCGCAGGCGGGCGGAGAGATAGTCGCCGCTGTCGCGCGGGCTGCCCAGGCTGGGCAGCGCCTGCAGCTGCTCGGCGAGGCTGCGGCGGGCCAGTTCCAGAGCGGCGGCGATGCGCGCGCGCTTGGCCGGTCCCAGACCGGGACAGCGCAGGGGCTGGTCGGGGCGGCCGAGCAGGGCGCCCAGACCGCCGGCCGCCTGCAGCAGCTCACGGCCCAGCGCGATGGCGTCCTTCCCGGGCACGCCGCTGCCCAGCAGCACGGCCAGCAGTTCGGCGTCGGACAAGGCGGTGCTGCCGTGCCGCAGCAGCTTTTCGCGGGGACGCTCCCCGCTGGGCCAGTGGCGGATGCTCATCGGGCCATCCTGCCTGCCGGGATGCGACCGCAGGCAGCAGAGCGGCATGACGATTCCGGTAAGCTAGCGCTTCGCCCGATTGTCAGGCCCGCCTTACATGAGTCTTGCCCAACGTCGCATCCTGCTCGGCGTCTCGGCGGGTATCGCCGCCTACAAATCCTGTGAACTGGTGCGCCGGCTGCGGGAGCAGGGTGCGCAGGTGCGCGTGGTGATGACCGAGGGCGCCACGCATTTCGTCGGCGCCACCACGTTCCAGGCGCTGTCCGGCCAGCCGGTGCGCGTGTCGCTGTGGGACGAGGGCGCCGAGGCGGCGATGGGCCACATCGAGCTGGCGCGCTGGGCCGAGCGGGTGCTGATCGCGCCGGCCAGCGCCGACCTCCTGGCGCGCCTGGCGCAGGGCCAGGCCGACGACCTGCTGACCACGCTGTGCCTGGCCAGCGCCGCGCCGCTGTTCGTGGCGCCGGCGATGAACCAGCAGATGTGGGCGCATGCGGCCGTGCAGGCCAACCTCGCCACGCTGCGCGCGCGCGGCGTGCATGTGCTCGGGCCGGCGGCAGGCGAACAGGCCTGCGGCGACATCGGTTCGGGCCGCATGCTCGAGGCGCTGGAACTGCGCGACGCGATCGCCGCCTCGTTCGGCGGCGGCGCGCTGGCGGGCCTGCGCGTGCTGGTGAGTGCAGGCCCCACCTACGAGGACATCGACCCGGTGCGTTTCATCGGCAACCGCAGTTCCGGGCGCATGG
>NZ_JABFWW010000001.1 GCF_013362045.1 Frateuria sp.
GAACAGCGGCGCCAGCAGGAGTAGGCTGAAGTGGCTGATAATGTGGGCGATCCCCACGAGGCCGATCACCTGGGCATCGTCTCGGAAACTGCGGGCCGGGGCGGCTTGGGTGGCGCTGGTCATGGGCTGATGCTACCCAGCGCCTCATGTTTCCGGAATGCGACGGAACGCCAGCCATCCGCGAATTTCGGCCAGAATGCCGCCATGCGCCGTCGCCCCGCCCCGAGGTCCGTCGCGCTGGGCGAGATGTCCAGCTTCGAGCCCACGGCTGCCCATCCCGTGCGGCTGCGCATCCGCAGCCTGCCGGCCGACACGCACTTCGATCCGCATCGCCATGCATTCGCCCAGCTCGCCTTCTGCGCCAGCGGCGTGCTGCAGGTGATGGCGGCGCAGGAAGGCGCCGACGAGGTCACCTACATCGTGCCGCCCTCGCGCGCGGTGTGGATCGAGCCCGGCGCGCGGCACGCGGTCCACGTGCTGGAGCACGCGGAGTTCCGCACGCTGTACCTGCACGCCAGCGTCACGCCACCTGGCTGGACCGGCTGCCGGGTGCTGATGGTCTCGCCGCTGCTGCGCGAACTGATCGAGGCACTCGACGGCTGCCGCGATGCCGCGCGCGAGCGGCTGCTGTCCGCGCTGGTGCTGGACGAGATGCGGCGCGCCGAGACCCAGCCCTTGGGCGTGCCGCTGCCCGCCAGTGGTGGCGACAAGCGCCTGCGTGCGCTCTGCGAGGCCGTGCTGCGCGCGCCCGGCGAGCGCGCGAACCTGGGCGCGTGGGCCGCCGATGTCGGCGCCAGCGAGCGCACCATGGCGCGCCTGTTCCGTTCGGAGCTGGGCACCGGGTACCAGCAGTGGCGCCAGCAGGCCGTGCTGGCCCATGCCCTGCCGATGCTGGCCAACGGCACGCCGGTCGGCCAGGTTGCCGCGGCCACGGGGTATGCGAGCGAGAGCGCGTTCAGCGCGATGTTCAAGGCCGCGATGGGCCAGCCCCCACGGCACTTCCAGCCGCGCCGCGCATGACCAGCGCCGGCCTGCTGATGTACCGGCACGGGCCCGGCGGGCTCGAGGTGCTGCTGGCCCATCCCGGCGGCCCGTACTGGGCGCGCAAGGACGATGGCGCGTGGATGCTGCCCAAGGGCGAACTGGAGCCGGGCGAGGATCCGCTGGCCGGTGCGCGGCGCGAGTTCACCGAGGAGATTGGCATCGACCCGCCGGGTCCCTACGCGTCCCTCGGCGAAGTCGTGCAGAAAGGCGGCAAGCGCGTGCTGGCCTGGGCGGTGGCCGGCGACTTCGCGCCGGAGCAACTCCGCTCCACCGAGTTCGAGATGGAATGGCCGCCGCGCTCCGGCAAGATGCGTGCGTTTCCGGAAGTGGACAAGGTGGGCTGGTTCAGCGTGCCGGCCGCGCGGGCCAAGATGCTGCCCAGCCAGTGGCCGTTCGTGGAGCGGCTGGCCGCGGCGCTGGAGTGAGGAATCCTCAGGCCCGCGCGGTGCCGCGGCCTCGACGCAGCAGCGGGCGCAGCGAATCCACGTCGACCGGCTTGGTCAGGTGGTGGTCGAATCCGGCCTGTTGTGCTCGGCGGCGGTCCTGTTCGGCGCCCCACCCCGTGATCGCGATCAGCACCGTGTCGGCGAAGCGGGCATCCTGGCGGAGCCGCTCGGCCACCTCGTAGCCGTTCAGGCCGGGCAGCCCGATGTCCAGCAGCACCACGTCGGGATCGAACTGGCCGGCCGCCTGCACCGCCTGCACGCCATCGTGCACGGTGTGCGTGCTGCAGCCTTCCATGTCGAGCATGAGGGCCAGGGTGTCGGCCGCGTCCACGTTGTCGTCGACGAGCAGGACTTTGAGATCGTCCTGGGTGAGCCGACGCTCGGGCGCGGCTTCGATCGGTCGGGCCGCCGGCTCCGCCGGCAGGCACGGGATGCGCAGCGTGAAAGTGCTCCCGCGGCCCGCGCCGCCGCTGGACGCGCTGATGCTGCCCCCGTGCAGTTCGACCAGGCTGCGCACCAGGTACAGCCCGATCCCCAGGCCGCCCTGCGCCCGGTCGAGCGTGCTGCGCACCTGCGTGAACAGCGAGAAGATGGTCTCGAGCATCTCCGGCGGGATGCCTTCGCCGTTGTCCTCGACCTGGAACACCGCCCATTCGCCTTCGCGCCGCAGCCGCAAGGCGATGCGGCCAGCCGGCGGCGTGTACTTGGCCGCGTTGTTCAGGAGGTTGCCCAGCGCCTGCGCGAGCCGCGTCGGATCGCCCATGACCTCGATGTCCTCGGCCGGCAGGTCCACGTCGAGCGCATGGCCGGCAGCCGTGACCGCAGGGCGGCTGACCTCCAGCGCGCTGTCCACCACGGGACGCAGGCGGATGCGCGAGACGTCGATGCGGATCTTGCCGCTGCTGATGCGCGAGATGTCCAGCAGGTCGTCGATGAGGCGGATCATGTGCCCCAGCTGCCGCTCCATCGTGTCGCGGGCGCGTTGCGAGGCCGGCCCGTTGGCCGTGTCGCGCTTGAGGATGTCCAGCCCGGTGCGGATCGGGGCCAGCGGGTTGCGCAGTTCGTGCGCGAGCGTGGCGATGAATTCGTCCTTCGCCCGGCTGGCCTCCTG
>NZ_JABFWW010000209.1 GCF_013362045.1 Frateuria sp.
TTCGACGATGCCCACGCCGGCGGGAAAGGCGCGCACGACCAGCTGGTAGTCCGCCGAGGCGCTGCGCGCGAACGCGCACAGGCCCATGCTGTCGCTGGCGCGGGCCAGCGCGCCGATCGCGCTGTGGTCGGGCGACCAGTGGCGCAGGCCGGCTTCGTCGGCGACCTCGGCCAGCCACCAGCGGCGCCCGCCGTCGACCAGCGCGGGCGGCAGGGCGCCCAGTTCCGCGCCGGCGAGCGTTGCGGCGAGCAACGGGTGCGCGTCGCGGCCAGTGGCGAGCACGCGCTCGCCCGGCGACTTGAGCAGCAGGTCGCGCGCCTCGCCCTCGCCTTCGATGCGGATCGGCAGCACGCCGGCGCCGCATTCCTGCCAAACCACCCCATCGACCGGTTGCGCGAGGCCGCAGGCCAGTGCCGCGTGCGCGCTGCCGATGCTGGGATGGCCGGCGAAGGAAATCTCGCGCTGCGGCGTGAAGATGCGCACGCGGTAGCTGGCCCCGGCCGTCGTGGGCGGCAGCAGGAAGGTGGTCTCCACCAGCGCGGTCCAGCGCGCGAAGCGCTGCATCGCCTCGTCGCTCCAGCCGCGCGCATCGGTCACCACGCCCAGGTGGTTGCCGCCGCCGCAAGTGGCGGCAAAGACGTCCAGATGCAGGTAGCGGATGGGTTCCATGCGTGTCCGTGGGAGAGCGGGCGGGGAAAGGCGCGCATGATAGCGCCGCGTGCGAAGGCAGCGTCGACAAGCCGCGCCGCGACCGCCAAGATGGCGGGTCCGCCCGATCGAGGAAGCCCCGAGCCATGCTCACCCTGGCCATCATCGCCGTCACCTGCATCGTCTCCTTCCTGGCCCTCAACAAGGCCAAGCTGATGGACGACCTGATCCTGTGGCCGCCGGCGATCCAGCGCCATCGCGAGTACCACCGGCTGGTGACCTACGGCCTGATCCATGCCGACTTCGGCCACCTGCTGTTCAACATGCTCACGCTGTTCTTCTTCGGGCGGCTGATGGAACAGTTCTACACCGCCGAGCTGGGGCGGCTGGGCTTTCTGCTGTTCTACATCGGCGGCCTGGTGATCTCGATCCTGCCGACCTACCTGAAGAACCGCCGCAATCCGAACTACCACAGCCTGGGTGCCTCCGGCGCGGTGTCGGCCGTGCTGTTCTCCTTCATCCTGCTGTCGCCGTGGTCGCGCATCATCGTGCTGGTGGTGCCGATGCCGGCGATCATCTACGCGGTGCTCTACGTCGCCTATTCGATCTACATGGATCGTGTCGGCCGCGACAACGTCAACCACAGCGCGCATCTGTGGGGCGCTGCCTACGGCGTGGTGTTCACCCTGCTGGTCGAGCCACGGGTGCTGGGCCATTTCCTGGCGGAGCTCTCCAGCCCGCGCATGTAGGTGCCCGCATCCTGAACTGGGCCATGGCTCCGGACGCAAGCGCGCATGACAGCAGCAGGCGCTCGCGCAATACTGGGAACGCAGGTCTTTCCGCCGCGTGCGTGGGGCACGCCAACGCGGGCAAGGCCGCACAGACCCCCGCAGGAGTGATGACGCATGGCAACGACACGCAAGTCGGCCGCGAAGAAATCCGCGGCAAAGAAGGCAGCCGCCGGCAAGAGCGCGACCAAGAAGGCCGGCATCAAGACCGCGGTCCACAAGACAGCCGCCCGGCCTGCCGCGAAGAAGGCCGCCGGCAAGACGGCGACGCGCAAGGCCGCACCGAAGTCCGCGGCAACCAGGAGCGCTGCGAAGAAGGCGCCTGCCAAGAAGGCGGCGGCAAGGAAGGCCGCTCCAAAGAAGGCCGCGGCCAAGAAGGCAGCGCCGAAGAAGGTTGCGTCGAAGAAGGCTGCCCCGAAGAGGGCCGCTCCGAAGAGGGCCGCGACCCGGCCGGCACCGAAGAAGACCCTCGGCGTGGCTGCCCCCAAGACTGCCGCCCCGAAGAAGACGGCAAGCCGCAAGCCGGCGGCAGCAAGCGCCACCAAGAAAGTGGCTTCCCCGGCACGCAAGGCGGCCCGCAGCGACGGCGCCAGCCGTCCGGCCGCCGGCAAGGGCGCCGCTCCGGTGCCGGCGACCAAGCACATCAGCCCGGAAGAGGCCGTGGCGCACATCCAGGCGCTGCTGGAGGCCAAGCAGGAGCGCAACCGGCAGAACGCGGGCTACCCCGGGCAAGCACAACCGCAAGGCGGTTCAGCGGTGCATACGCCGGCCAGCCCC
This sequence comes from Frateuria sp., assembly GCF_013362045.1. Lineage (GTDB taxonomy): Bacteria > Pseudomonadota > Gammaproteobacteria > Xanthomonadales > Rhodanobacteraceae > Frateuria_A. The sequence goes on from NZ_JABFWW010000209.1 coordinate 2,214, forward strand.
GGCCTGCCCAGCGACGCGCCCAAGACGACCATTCCGGTGCATGTGGGCCAGCGCGGTCCGAAGGCCTGATCGTTGCCGGTGTTTCCCGTGCCGTGCCCGGCTGCGATGCCGGGCGCGGCGCTCAGGGCGCATTCAAATCGCCGCCGCTAGCGTCACCTTCGTGACTCGAAGTCACGGAGGTGGGCCATGAAACGCATGCTTGCAGGATTGGCGCTTGCGCTCGGCACGGCGGCGCTGTCGGGTTGCTACTACGACCCCGGCTACAGCTACGTGCGCAGCAACGGCTACCAGGGCGATGCCTACTACGGCGAGGGCCCGGCGGTGATCTACGAGCCGGACTATTACTCCGGCTATTACGGCCCCGGCTGGGGCTATGGTTGCTGCTATGCGCCGGGGGTGAGCGTCGGCATCAGCGGCACCTGGTACCCGGATTCACACTATTACCGCGGACGCGACCAGGACTGGCGCGGCGAACGCCACTGGGACCGTGGCGACCGCCGCCAGAACCCTCGCGTTGACCGGGACGATCGCGGCGACCGGCACGAGCGTCGCTACCACGATCACGACTGACGCGCGATCTGCCGCCGGCCTCGTGCACAGAGCCAGGGCTTGGCACAATCGCGGCATGCCGTTTCCGTCAGTCCTGCGGCGCGTGGCGCGCCTGGCCATCCTCGGTTCGCTGCTGCCGCTCACAGCCTGCGGCAGCCTGCGCTACTACGTCCACGTGGCGCACGGCGAGGCGTCGCTGCTCGCGCACCGCCGCCCGATCGTGCGGCTGCTGCGCGATCCGTCCACCGATCCGGCGCTGGCCGCGCGTCTGAAGCTGGCCGTGCAGGCAAGGACCTTCGCCTCCGCGCAGCTGGATTTGCCGGACAACCGCAGCTACCGGAGCTACGTCGACCTGCACCGCCCGTACGTGGCGTGGAACGTGTTCGCCACGCCGCCGTATTCGGTCGACGCCCTGCCGCAGTGCTTCCCCATCGCCGGCTGCGTGGCCTACCGCGGCTACTTCGAGCAGGCGCGCGCACAAGCCCGGGCGGCGCAGTTGAGGGCGCAAGGCGACGACGTGTGGATCGGCCCGGTGCCGGCGTATTCGACGCTGGGCTGGTTCGCCGATCCCATCGTCTCCAGCATGCTGCGCTGGGACGACGACGAGTTGGCCAGCACGATCTTCCACGAGCTCGCGCACCAGCGGCTCTATGTCAAAGGCGATACCGCCTTCAACGAATCCTTCGCCAGCTTCGTCGGGGAGGAGGGCCTGCGCCAGTGGCGCCACGCGCGCGGCCTGCCGCCGCCCGACCCGCGGGGGCAGGCGATGGAGCAGGACTTCACGGCGCTGGTGCTGGACCTGCGCGAGCGCCTCGGGCGGCTGTATGCGAGCACCCATGATCCGGCGGCGCTGGAGCAAGGCAAGCAGGCGCGGGTCGAGGCATTTCGCCGGGATTACGCCCACTGGCGCGATACCCGCTGGCCGGGCGATCACCGCTATGACGCCTGGGTCGCAGCGCCCATCAACAATGCGCGGCTGCTCCCCTTCGGGCTGTACGACCGCTGGACGGGCGCCTTTGCCGTGCTGTTCAAACACGCCGAGGGCCAGTGGGGCGCGTTCTACGCGACAGTGGGCGCGTTGGCGCAGCAGCCCAGGACGCAGCGCGACCGGACGCTGGAACTCCTCGCCGCCGAGGCGGGCGCAGCACCCGCCATCGGCACGACCCGATGACCGGCGCATAACGGGAGCGGCCGCATAAGCGCCCGGTAAGCCCCAGGCACCAGCATCGGCAGGTCCGCCACGGAGAGCCCGCCATGAACGTACTGTCCCGCCTGGCCATCGCCGCGTCGCTCGGCCTGGTGTCGGCCGCCGCCTTGGCCGCTTCTGCGCCGCCTGCCGATTACCGCGTGCTGCACCGCTACGTCCTGGGCGGAGACCAGGGCTGGGACTACCTGGCGCTCGACGCCGCCGCGCGGCGCGTGTACGTGAGCCATGGCGATGAAGTGATCGTGCTCGATGCCGACGGCGGCAAGCCGGTAGGGCGCATCGAGCACCTGGATGGAGTGCACGGGATCGCGCTGGCGCCGGCCCGGCACCGCGGCTGGATCAGCAACGGGCGCAGCGGCGAGGTGACCGTGTTCGACACCGGCACGCTGAAGACGCTGGCCACGCTCAAGGCCAGCGGCGCCAATCCCGATGCCATCCTGTACGACTCGGCGAGCGGGCGGGTGTTCACCTTCAACGGGCGCAGCGCCAACGCCACCGCGTTCGACGCCGCCAGCGGCAAGCTGCTCGCCACCATCGCGCTCCCGGGCAAGCCGGAGTTCGCGGTCAGCGACGGCGCCGGCCATGTCTGGGCGAACATCGAGGACAAGAACGAGCTGGTCGAGCTCGACCCGAAGGCCGCGGTGGTGCGCGCGACCTGGTCGCTGGCGCCGTGCGAGTCGCCCTCCGGCCTGGCGATCGACGTCGCGCACCGGCGCCTGGTCTCGGTCTGCGACAACCAGACCATGACGGTGCTGGATGCCGACAGCGGCCGCCGCGTGGCCAGCGTGCCGATCGGCAAGGGCCCCGACGGGGTCGTCTTCGACAGCCAGCGCGGCCTGGTCTTCAGCTCCAATGGCGAAAGCGGCACGCTGACCGTGGTGCACGAGGACGGTCCGGACCATTACCGCGTGCTCGCCACCGCTCCGACACAGACCACCGCGCGCACGCTGGCGCTGGACCCCAAGAGCGGGCACCTGTTCCTCTCGGCGGCGCAGTTCGGGCCGCATACGGAGCAAGGCGGGGCACACCATCACCCGCCGGTGCTGCCCGGCAGCTTCACCGTGCTGGAGGTCGGCAGCACGCCTTGAGCCGCCGCTCCCCGCACCCCATGCTGGAAGCATGAGCGACAGCGCCGTTCCGCAGTTCTTCGGGCAATTTCCCATGCGCCGCGTGCACGAGGCCGAGCTCGACGCGGCGCTTGCCGAGCCGGGCGATGGCCTGACCATCCTGTTCCTGTGGGGCCGCGATTGCCCCAACTGCGACATCGCCAAGCGCGCGATGCTGCTCGCCCGCGAACGCTTCCAGTGGGCGCGCGTGCGCTGGCTGCACGACAACGTGTACGAGGATCCGGGCATGGCCACGCGCTTCGGCCTGCACGGGATTCCCGCGTTCTTCGTGTTCGCCGGCACGCGCAAGCTGGGCCGCATCACCAGCTGGCCGGGTGCGCAGGCTTTCGTGGACGCGATAGAGAAGCAGCTCGCCGCGCTCGCGCCCGCGCAGGGATAATGCGCGGGCCGATCCGGCGCGCCGGGTCCCATCGGGCGCACGCATGATCATCCAGTCCCTGCTAGACACCGACCTGTACAAGTTTTCGATGATGCAGGTGGTGCTGCACCACTATCCGGCAGCGCAGGTCGAATACCGGTTCAAGTGCCGCAACCCGGGCGTAGACCTGGTGCCCTACATCGACGAGATCCGCGCCGAGCTCGACGCGCTGTGCGGCCTGCGCTTCACCGCGGAAGAGCTCGACTACCTGCGCGGCTGGCGCTACATCAAGAGCGACTTCGTCGACTTCCTGGGGCTGTTCCAGCTCAATGCCAAGTACGTGAGCATCGCGCCGGCGGCATCGGGAAACGGGGAGATCGAGATCCGCATCGTCGGGCCGTGGCTGCACACCATCCTGTTCGAGGTGCCGCTGCTGGCGATCGTCAACGAGGTGTACTTCCGCAACACCCAGCCGGATCTCGATCTTGCCGAAGGCCGCCGGCGCCTGCATGCGAAGGTCGCACTGCTGCGTGGCGATGCCGAATACGCCGACTGCCGCATCGCCGACTACGGCACACGCCGGCGCTTCTCGCGCCAGTGGCACGAAGAGGTGGTGCGCACGCTGCGCGATGGGCTGGGCGAACAGCTGGCCGGCACCAGCAACGTCTGGCTCGCCTGGAAGCTCGGCCTCACCCCGCTGGGCACGCTGGCGCACGAATACCTGCAGGCGCACCAGGCGCTGGGGCCGCGCCTGCGCGATTCGCAACGCGTGGCGCTGGAGACCTGGGCCAGGGAATACCGCGGCGATCTCGGCATCGCGCTGTCGGACGTCTACGGCCTGGACGCCTTCCAGCGCGACTTCGACATGTACTTCTGCAAGCTGTTCGACGGCACCCGCCACGACTCGGGCGACCCGTTCGCCTGGGGCGAGAAGGTGCTGGCGCACTACCGCGCCAACCGCGTGGACCCGCGCAGCAAGATCCTGGTCTTCAGCGATGCGCTGGACCTTCCCCGCGTGATGCGGCTCTACCGCCACTTCCGCGGGCGCTGCCAGTTGGCCTTCGGCGTGGGCACCAACCTCACCAACGACGTGGGGCCGGTGCCGCTGCAGATCGTGATCAAGATGGTCCGCTGCAACGGCCAGCCGGTGGCCAAGCTCAGCGACTCGCCGGGCAAGAACATGTGCGACGACTTCGCCTACGTGGCCTACCTGCGGCAGGTGTTCGAGATTCCGCCAGAGGCCTGAGCTAGGGCAGGTCCTCGTCGCGCGGCGCCTGGGCGCATGCAGGGCGATGCGGCGCCTCGCGGCAGGCGGCCCGCGCCAGCAGCACCAGGGTCGCGAGCGAAATCAGGGTGCAGATCAGCAGGTACATCACGGCAGCGTCGCCTCCCGGCCGCGCCGGCGGAAATGACCTTCGCTCATGTGCATATGCACTCGCCGGCGTAGACTGCCCGCAAAGCTACGGGAGCCCCTGCATGAGCAGCGTCTACGACTTTTCCGCGCGCGACATCGACGGTCGCGAGCGCTCGCTGGCCGAGTGGCGCGGGCGTTGGCTGCTGATCGTCAACGTCGCTTCCAAGTGCGGCTTCACGCCCCAGTACGAGGGCCTGGAGGCGCTGTGGCGGGCACGCCGTGACCAGGGCCTGACCGTCCTCGGTTTTCCCTGCGACCAGTTCGGCCACCAGGAACCGGGCGACGAGGCGCAGATCCGCCAGTTCTGCAGCCTCAACTACGAGGTGAGCTTCCCGCTGTTTGCCAAGATCGAGGTCAACGGCGGGCATGCCCATCCTCTTTATCGCTGGCTCAAGCGCGAGGGCAAGGGCGTGCTGGGCAGCGAGGCGATCAAGTGGAACTTCACCAAGTTCCTGGTCGATCCGGATGGGCAGGTGGTCAGGCGTTACGCCTCCACGGACGCGCCCGCGAAGATCGACCGTGAGCTGGCGGCGAAGCTGGCTACCTGATCCTTTCTCGTTCGCCGGAGGATGCCGGTGCACCGCTGCCCGTGGCCGACTCGCCGAGTTCGGCCAGCCACACCGCGATGGCATCCACCTCCGCGCTGGCGGACATCCCCGGCGGCGGATCGTAGTCGTTGAGCAGGATGGCGAAGGCCAGGTGCTCGCCGGCCGCGCTGGTGACGTAGCCGGCCAGGCAGTTCACGTAGGTCATGCTGCCGGTCTTGGCGTGCACGTTGCCGGCGGCGCGCGTGCCTCGCATGCGCCCGGCCAGCGTGCCGTCGACGCCGGCGACCGGCAGCATGCCGCGCAGGGCGCCGCCATCGGGGCCGTTGGCGAGGAAGGCGAGCAGGCGCACCAGCGCGTTGGGCGTGGTGAGGTCGCGGCGGGACAGGCCGGTGCCTTCGCCGATCAGGCTGGCCGAAGGGGAAATGCCGATGCGGCCCAGCAGCTGGCGCAGCGCGCGCAGGCCCCAATTGGCGGTGCCCAGGAAGTCGGCGGGCGGCGCCGGATCGGCGGAAGCCGCCTGCTCGCGCAGGCCGGCCAGCTGCAGCAGGTTTTGCAGGTAGAGGTTCTGCGAGCGTTTCAGGCCCGCGCGCAGGATCGTCCCGAGCGGAGGCGAGCGGACCTCGGCCAGCACGTGGGCGTCTGCACGCAATGCCTCCGACGGCTGCGGCCAGTGCAGCACGCGAAGCCCGCCATCGAGCTCGATGCGGTGGCGCGCAAGCGCCTGGAGCAACTCGGTGCCGGCCACGCGCGCCGGATCGTCCATCGCCAGGCGGAAGCTGCGCGCCGGGGCCTGTGCGGCGATCGTGCCGAAGACGTGCAGCAAGCCGCTGCCCGGCGCGCGGTAGAGGTTGACGTCGCTGCGGTTGCCGGCGGGTGTCGTCTGCAACCGGCCGTCCAGGCGCAGTGCGGCCGGCGGATCCAGGACGAGCTGCGCCGGCTCGCCGGCGCGCGCCGCGGGCGTGACGGTCAGCCGCAACTGGTTTTCGCGCACGCTCAGCGCCGAGGCGGGCGCGGCGAAGCCGCTCAGCAGATCCGCGGCCTCCCAGCCATCGCCCAGCGGCGGCCCGGCAAAATAGGTGGCGTCGGCGACCAGGTCGCCGCGTATGCGACGCACGCCGGCGGCGGTCAGCTGCAAGGCCAGCGCGTCGGCCCAGTCGGCGGTGGCCGGATCGGCGCCCAGCGAGGGGTCGCCCATGCCGTAGAGGACGAGCGGTCCGTCCACGCGTCCGCGCCGGTCGGGCGCCGGACCCAGGACTCGGGTGGGAATGCGGTAGGCCGTATCCAGCCCGTTCAGCACCAGCGCCGCGGTATAGAGCTTGGCGGTGGAGGCCGGCAGGAACAGTTTGTCCGCGTCGTGCGCGTAGAGCGTGCGGCCGCTGTCCAGCGAGACCACGGCGATACCCCAGCGCGCGGCGGCGAAACGCGGCTGCGCGATGCGTGCGTCGATGGCGGCGCGCGTGGCGGTCAGGTCCATCGCCGCGGCGTGCAGCGGGAACAGCGCGAGGGCGAGCAGGGGGAGCAGGCGCAACCGGTTCATGCCCGCAGTATCGCAACCGCGGCGCCACCGCGCAGGCCGGTGTGACAGGGCCTGCACGACGACCTGATAAACTGGCCTATCCACCGATCACGAGAACGCCATGCAGATCGCAGACAACACCGTCGCCTCCTTCCACTACACGCTGACCGACGATGAAGGCCGGGTGATCGACAGTTCCGAAGGGCGCGAGCCGCTGGCCTATCTGCACGGCACCGGGCAGATCGTGCCGGGGCTGGAGAAGGTGATGGCCGGCCGCCAGGCTGGCGACCAATTCAAGGTCGACGTATCGCCGGAGGAAGGCTACGGCGTGCGCCATGCCGAGCTGATGCAGGAAGTGCCGCGCGAGGCGTTCCAGGGCGTGCAGGACATCCAGCCGGGGATGCAGTTCCAGGGCCAAGGCCCGCAGGGCGTGATCAACGTCACCGTCGTGCGCGTGGACGAGGACAAGGTACACATCGACGGCAACCATCCGCTGGCGGGCCAGACCCTGCACTTCAATGTCGAGGTCACCGGAGTGCGTTCGGCCAGTGCCGAGGAGATGGCGCACGGGCACGTGCATGGTGCGGGTGGGCATCACCACTGACCGCGTCCGGGGTGGCGAAAGCCGTCCCCACCCCAACCCTCTCCACTTGTGCGGAGAGGGAGCAAGGCACGCGCAGCGTTCCGTTCCAAGGGGAAAGCGGCAGCACCAAAAACCTCCCCCTTCAACGAGCGACGGGTCCGCCGGCTAGTACCAATCGAGCAACGACACGCCGAGCCCGAGGTAGGTGGCGTTGTGGTTGTAGTCGATCAGGCTCTCGCCGTAGCCCTTGAACAGTTCCATGTAGCCGCGCAGGTTGCCGGCCAGGGGGAAGCTCCAGGTGAACTGCGCGGCGCCATGGCTGTGGCTGCCGCCGCGGAAGGAGTGCCGCAGCATCATGCCGAACTCCTGCCCATTCCACTCGCGTACGACTTGCACCTCGCCGCGGCCCATGTAATCGCTGATGTCGGGGTTGTTGTCGTCCGTGCCGCCCTCGGGGACGCGCCACCATGGCCGCAGCATCACGGTCCAGCCGTCGCGTTCGAGCCCGATATCGGCGACGACCCGGTTCCAGCTGCGCGAGAGCGGGTTGGAGCGGCCGTTGGACTGGTGGTTGAAGCCGATGCCCAGCAGGCGTCCGTCCCAGCCCAGCAACTGGTAGTGCGTGTCGAACACCAGCATGGCCTCCGGCTCATAGTTGGTCTCGCGGAATGGGCGCGAGATGCGGCTGTTGTAGACCTGCCAGCGGGACGACTGGGTATAGCCCAGCCACAAGTCCCCCTGGTCGCCGAAAACGCCCTGCCAGATCTTGGTCTTCAGGCTCAGCTGGAATTTCGCTTCGGCGTTCTGCAGCTGCTCAGGCGTGGATACCGTGTTGAGCGGATTGGGGCTTTGCGGGCGCTCGTTCTGGTTGCTGGTGGCGAACACCGGCAGCAGGTAGACCGGCTTGTAGCCGCGCACGTTGAAGGTGCCGAGCTTGGCCTCCGGCGAGAGCTCCCAGCGGCTGTCCAGCAGCGACAGTGGCGCGGCGACCTCCGGGCTGGCCTCCTCCACCGCCGCGTGCGAAGGAAGGTCGTGGCCGAACACGCCGGGCAGGGTGGTGCTCTCGTCCGCGCGCTTCCGGGGCGCCGGCAGGTTGACCCGGCCGGTGGCATGGTCGTAGCAGGCCAGCCGCTGCGCGTCGCTCTCGATGGCGGTACAGGCGCGGATGTCCATCGGGTTGGGATTCTGCGCCTGCGCCGCACAGGTCCACGCGCCGCCGAGCAGCGCGAGCGCCACGATCGGAAGTCGCTTCATTAGGCCAGCCCCCGTCTGCAAAGGCGCAAGTCTAGCGAGCCCCGTCCGAACCGCCCGTAACGCAAAAAAAGCCGGCCGCGGAGGCCGGCGAGGGGGTAGGGGTGAAAGCTCAGTGCGACTTCCAGCGATCGTACTCGCGCTGGGTGATGCGACCGTCACGGTTGCTGTCGGCGTGCTCGAAGTCATTGGCCAGCGGTGGGTAGCTGGCCGCTTCCTTCATGGTGATGGACTTCTTGCCGTTGGCCAGCTGGCTGAAGTCCGGTGCCGGCCCAGTGGAGGATGCCGGCGGCATCGAGGACTTGAATTCGACGTTGGCGCCGGCCCCGGCGCTGTTCATGTCGCCATGCTTGTCCATGTTGTGCTGCACGCCATTCATGCCGTTGTCCATCGTCTGGCCAGGCGGCGGTGAACTGGAGGCGGGCGGCGGCATGCTCTGCATGCCGGAACTGGCGGGCGGCGCAGGCATGTTCTGCATGCCGGAACTGGTGGGCGGCACGGGCTGCGTGTCGGCAGGATTCGGCGGCGGCGGTGGTGTCGGCGGCATGGTCGACTGGGGCATGGTCGACTGCGGCGAGCCGGGCGGAGGGGGCGTCGCCGGCGGGGGCGGAGGCGCGGCATCGGTCGGGTTCGATGGCGGCGCCGGCGGCACCGGCTGGTTCTGCGCCGCCAGCGCGCCGGACAACAGCAGCGAACCGGCCGCCAGGGCGGACAGCAATGGCTTGCGGGATTTCATCATCGATACTCCATGCCAGAATGCGGGGGCGCGGACGCAGGCAATCGATGGGCTACCGCGCTCCAGGCACGCTAACAAACGGTTTGTAAATGCCGCCTCAAACTGCGCGACAGGGTTCCGTGAAACCCACGCCATCGTTGCACCCCGCTTCATCCCGCCTTTCCGTGCCGTTGAGCACGGCCCAGGCGCGCCGGGTGCATTTGGCTGCACAGGGCCTGTTGCGCCCGCCCGCCCGTCGCGCGCGACCGGGCGACGTGCTGGCGGCGATCGAACGCATGCGCCTGCTGCAGATCGATTCGATCCACGTGGTGGCGCGCAGCCCGTACCTGGTGCTGCACGCCCGCCTGGGCGATTACGACAGCACCTGGCTGGATCAGGCATTGGCGCAGGGGCGCATCGCCGAGTGCTGGGCGCACGAGGCCTGCTTCGTGCCCGCGGCGGACCTGCCGCTGCACCGCGCCTGGCGCGAGCGCGGCGCGCACTGGGCGCATCGCCATGCCGAGCGCATGCATCGCGACCACCGCGCGCAGATGGACGATCTGCTCGAGCGCATCCGTACCTCGGGGCCGGTGCGCGCGGCCGACTTCCCGCGCGCCGATCGCGGCGCCAGCGGCTGGTGGGAGTGGAAGCCGGAGAAGCGCTGGCTGGAGGCCTGGTTCGCCCTGGGCGAACTGATGATTCCGCGGCGCGAGCGCTTCCAGCGCGTGTATGACCTGGCCGAGCGCGTGCTCGCCGGACTCGATCCGCCGTTCGTGCCGAGCGGCCTCGACAAGGCCGGACTGCGCCGACGCTTCGTACTCGACAGCGTGCGCGCGCTGGGCATCACGCAGGCCCGCTGGATCGCCGACTACTACCGGCTGAAACCCGCCGTGGGCGAAGCGGAACTGGCGCCGCTGGTCGCCGCCGGCGAACTGCTGGCGGTGCCGGTCGAGGGCTGGGACGCGCCCGGCTACGTGCATCGCGAGCATGCGCCGCTGTTGGCCGGGGTGCAGGCCGGCCAGTTGCGCGCGACCCACACGGCGCTGCTCTCGCCGTTCGACCCGCTGGTGTGGGATCGCGCCCGCGCGCAGGCCATGTTCGGCTTCGAGTACGCGATCGAGTGCTACACGCCCGCGGCCAAGCGCCGCTATGGGTACTTCGTGTTGCCGCTCCTGCATCGCGGAAGCCTGGTCGGCCGGCTGGACGCCAAGGCGCATCGCGAGGAGGGCGTGTTCGAGATCAAGGCGCTGTTCCTGGAGCCCGGCCAGGCGATTGCGCCGCGCCTGGTCACCGACGTGGCCGAGGCAATCGGGCGCACCGCGCGCTGGCACGGCACGCCGGCGATCCGGCTGGAGCACAGCGAGCCGGCGGCGCTGGGACGCGCGTTGCGTGCGCACTGGAAGGCATCCGGCGCGCTGCGCTAGGCGAAGACGAGCGCGAGCGGATGCCGGCAGCCGGCAGCCGGTGCCGGCTGGCGTTACGGCTGATCCTGGCTGCTCGGCGCGGCCGGCGCGCCTGCGCAGGATTTCCCATGCAAGGCCTCGCGCAGCTGGCTGGCCAGCGCGTTGCAGCGGACCATCAGGTTGGGGCGGATCTGCGGATCCTGCGAGTCGCGCAGCAGACTGGTGCGCATGGCTTCATAGCGTGCCGGAATCTGGTCGGGCTTGTAGATGGCCGCCGCGCGGTGGCAAGCCACGTAGCTGGCGAGGTAGTCGTCGCAGGCGGGGATGCCGGTGTTCTGCGGCAGTTCGGAGGGCGCTTCGGACGCCTTGGCGGCATGCCGCTCGCTGCGGGGCGCGCGGACCTGTCCGTTGTTCTGGCCGGCCGGCGTGCCGGGTTGTGGCTGGCTTTCGCTGGTTGCCTGCGTTGGGCTGGTCGTGCCGGGGCGTGCCGGGTGGCTGGCGCATCCGGCCAGCAACAGGCCAGCGCCAAGCAGGGTGAGGGTCAGGCGCGGGAGGTCAGGCTTCATGGCTGGGTTCCTCAAGGCGACGCGGTGGCCGGCGTGCGCTGGCGACCAGGGCACTAGACAAACGGCACCGTGAAGAAAATCTGAAATCCTTCGCGGAAAGGGACCATGCGCGTTCAGTTTGGCGGTCGCACCGGCGCCCGGTACCGGCTATGATGCGCGCACTGTGTTTGCCGGGGTCACCAGAGTTTTGTGGCCCGATGCCGCCGATCACGATCTGCGCTTCATCGATTCACCCCTAGGGTTTTCCTTGCACACCAGTAAGTCGGCCCCGCAACGTTGCGGCGGTCGAGTCTCTTTGAAAAACCTACGGAGTGTTTCATGTCTGATCGTCAGATGGGTATCGTCAAGTGGTTCAATGACGCCAAGGGCTTCGGCTTCATCAGCCGCGACAACGGCCCGGATGTGTTCGTGCATTTCCGCGCCATCAGCGGTACCGGCTTCAAGAGCCTGCAGGAAGGCCAGAAGGTGAGCTTCAAGGTCGTGCAGGGCCAGAAGGGCCTGCAGGCCGACGAGGTCCTCCCGGCCTAACGGTTCTGCCGTAAAAGCCTAAAAAGCCGGGCAGCGATGCCCGGCTTTTTTCATGCCCGCAGGGCAGGCCATCCGGCATGGGTTGCTTTTGCGAAAATTCCGCTATGCTTGAGCCACTGTGTCTGCTCGGTCCACGTGCGTGCCCCGATGCGGGATTCCCCTGAATCACGCCTCGCTCCACCCGCTCCCTGCATGCCCAGTAAGCCGTCGGCCAAAGGGGAGGTCGACTTGTCTCAGCATCGTGCAGAACGGAGTGAGTCATGTCGGATCGTGAAATTGGCACCGTCAAGTGGTTCAACGACGCCAAGGGCTTCGGCTTCATCAGCCGGGAGAGTGGCCCCGACGTCTTCGTGCATTTCCGCGCCATCAGCGGAACGGGCTTCAAGAGCCTGAAGGAAGGCCAGAAGGTCAGCTTCAAGGTCGTGCAGGGCCAGAAAGGCCTGCAGGCCGACGAGGTTGCTCCGGCCTGAGCGGCGGATCGAATGTTTGCCAAAGGCCGGCGCAAGCCGGCCTTTTTTTGTGCGCGCGTTGCCGCTTCGCTAGCCTGTGTTCTTTTGGGCGCAGAGCCATGGAAACCCACCCGAACGAAGCTGCGCGTGCGGTGCGCGTGGTCGCTGCCGATGGCGCGTCCAGCGAGCTGCTGCTGGTCGGCGCGCCCAATGCATCGCGGTGGCTGTACTGGCTGCCGGCAATGGGCGTGCCGGCCAGGCATTACCTGCCGCTGGCGCAGGCGCTGGCCGCGCAAGGCATCGCGGTGGCGCTGCACGAATGGCGCGGCATCGGTTCCAGCGACCGCCGCGCGGGACGGGGCCAGGACTGGGGCTACCGCGCGCTGCTGCAGGAGGATCTCCCGGCGGGACTCGTGGCCACGCGCAGGGCCTGGCCGGGTGCCACGGGTGCACTGGGCGGCCACAGCCTCGGTGGCCAGCTGGCCAGCGTGTTTGCCGCGCGGCATCCGGAACTCGGCGGCGAGTTGGTGCTAGTGGCCAGCGGCGCGCCGTACTGGAGGAACTTCCACCACCCCTGGCTGATCGGCGCCGCCTACGTGGCCGCCCCGCTGCTGGCCGGCGCGCTCGGGCATTTCCCGGGCCGCCGTATCGGTTTCGGCGGCAACGAGGCATGCGGCGTGATCCGCGACTGGGCGCGCAGCGGCCGCACCGGCAGCTACCGGGCCGAGGGCATGGGCGACCTGGAGGCGTGCATGGCCAGCTACGCCGGCCGCGTGCTCGCATTGCGCATGCGCGACGACTGGCTGGGACCGGCCGCCTCGTTGGCGTGGCTGCTGGACAAATTACCCTGCGCGGACGTCATGCATGAAGTGGTTGCGCCGGATGACCTGCAGGGCCCCGCCAACCACTTCGGCTGGATGAAGACGCCGCAATCGGTAGCCGTGCGCATCGCCCACTGGCTGGACCGGGCCACGTAGAAGTTTGCGGCGAGCGGCCGAGCGGAAATCATCGGCCGGGTCGCGACGGCCGGCACGCCTCGCGCTCGCAAGCACCACATCATCCGCAAAATTCTTCAGCCCGATTCATCGCTTGCCGCAGCGCCGCTGCATGCGCTCAAGCGCGCCGCTTTGGGTCAATAATGCCGGACCGCCACCCGGGAGGCCGCCATGTCCGGATCGAACCGTTTGCGCCCGATCTTGCTCGGTCCTGTGCCTTCCGGCGCGAGGATGGCCGACGATCCCGGCCTGGGCGAAACCCTGCTCGCCCTCTGCATGATCGGGCTGGGCGTGCGCGGATGGATCTACGGCGACCTTGCCGGCGTGTGGCAGCACCTGCCCGTCGCGCATCTGCCGGCGGAAGGTGGCATTGCGCTGGCCGTCGCCCTGGTGGAATTCGCGAGCGGGCTCGGTTTGCTGGTACGCCGTACGGCGCCGGCCGCTGCGGTCGCGCTGGTCGCGTTGCTGGCGCTATGGACGCTGCTGCTGAAGCTGCCGGGCGTGCTGGCGATGCCCGGCATGGAGGCGACCTGGTTGGGCGTGGCAGAAATCACATTGATACTTGCCGGCGGCTGGACGCTGATGGGGTTGCGCCTGCGGCACGAGGGCGGCAACCGTGGGGCGAGGCTGCTGTTCGCGCTTTCGCTGCTGCCCATCGGACTGGCGCATTTCGTCTATGCGCCGCAGACGGTCGCGCTGATGCCGGCCTGGCTGCCCTGGCATCTGGCCTGGGCCTGGTTTACCGGCGCGGCCAGCCTGGCCGCCGCCGCTGCCGTGCTGCTCGGCCTGCTGCCGCGCCTGGCGGTGGCGCTGGAGTCGGCGATGCTGAGCATCATCACCCTGGTCATCTGGCTTCCGCGCCTGCTTGCCGCGCCCGGGAACGACAACTGGACGGCTTTCCTCATGTCCTCGGCCATCGCCTGCGGCGCGTGGGCCGTGCTGGACGGCTACCGCGGCGCACCCTTGTGGGTGGTGGCCGGGCCCATGCAGCTCGCGCCGGCGCCCTTGCCACGGCAGGCCTGACGCACAGGCTCGCGGCCGGTTGCCTGGCGCCGGCGCAGCCTTGCGCCACGACGCTGTCGTGGTCATCAGGAGTCCCTGGGGAGCGAAGGGGCGCCCGGCGGGCTCTTGAAGGGCCGCCGGCCTGGCGTCATCTCCTGGGCTTGTCTTTCCCCAAGGCCATGGCATGGAACTGTTCACCCCGTTCGCGCAGCGCAGCCTCAGCTTGCGCAACCGCATCGTCGTTTCGCCGATGTGCCAGTACTCGGCCACCGACGGCATGCCAGGCGATTGGCACCTGGTCCACCTGGGCAGCCGCGCAGTCGGTGGAGCGGCTGCAGTGATTGCGGAGGCCACCGCAGTGTCGCCCGAAGGCCGCATCTCGCCCGGCGACACCGGCATCTGGAACGATGCCCAAATGGCTGCATGGCGGCCGATCGCCGCTTTCATCCGCGGCCAGCACGCCGTTGCCGGCGTGCAGCTGGCGCATGCCGGGCGCAAGGCCAGTGCGCAGCGCCCGTGGGAGGGCGGTGGCCCGCTTGCGGAAGGTGGATGGACCACCGTGGCGCCCTCGGCGATCGCCTTCGACGAAGGCTGGCACGTGCCGCAGGCGCTGGACCAGACAGGGCTGCGCAAGGTGGCGGCAGATTTCCGCGCAGCCGCGCAGCGCGCGCTCGCCGCCGGCTTCGAGCTGATCGAGGTGCACGCCGCGCACGGCTACCTGCTGCACCAGTTTCTGTCGCCACTCAGCAACCATCGCACGGATGCGTACGGCGGCAGCTACGAGAACCGCACGCGGCTGCTGCACGAGGTGCTGGCAGCGGTGCGCGAGGTGTGGCCGCAGACGCTGCCGCTGTGGCTGCGCATTTCGGCGACCGATTGGGCGGACGGCGGCTGGAGCATGGAAGAGAGCGTGCGCCTGGCGCGCGACGTCAAACCGCTGGGCGTGGACCTGGTCGACGTCTCCAGCGGTGGGCTGGTGCCGCACGTGAGGATCCCGGTCAAGCCGGGCTACCAGGTTCCCTTTGCCGCGCGCATCCGCCGCGAGGCGGATACTGCCGTGGGCGCGGTCGGGTTGATCATCGAATCGGCGCAGGCGGCAGCCATCGTGGAGAATGGCGAGGCGGACCTGGTGCTGATCGCCCGCGAAAGCCTGCGCGATCCCTATTTTCCGCGGCGCGCTGCGCAGGAGTTGGGCCAGTCGCTGGCCGCGCCGCTACAGTACCAGCGCGCCTGGTAGGCGCCGGGAGCGGACATGGACCACATGCCACGATTGATCGAAGGCCGTCGACACGACCTCGGCGACGGCTTTACCGTGCGCCGGTTGCTGCCCGCGCTGCTGGCGCGGCACGTCGGTCCGTTCGTGTTCTTCGACCACATGGGCCCGGCCGATTTCGCGCCCGGCAGGGGCATGGACGTGCGGCCGCACCCGCACATCGGGCTGGCCACGATCACCTGGCTGTTCGAGGGCTGCATCCGCCACCGCGACAGCCTGGGTAGCCTGGCCGACATCCGTCCCGGCGAGGTGAACTGGATGACTGCCGGCCGCGGCATCGTGCATTCGGAGCGCACGCCGCCGGACGCGCGGCGCGAGGGTCAGCGGCTGCACGGCATCCAGCTGTGGGTGGCGCTGCCGCGCCAGGACGCGGAGGTAGCGCCGGAGTTCCACCATCACGATGCCGATGAATTGCCCCGCCTCAGCCGCGGCGGCGCCGAACTGCTGCTTGTCGCCGGCAACGCCTATGGCGAACGCTCGCCGGTGAAGGTGTTCGCGCCCATGTTCCTGATCGAGGCCAGGCTCGCCGAAGGATCGGTGCTGGATTGGCCGGACGAACATCCCGAGCGGGGCGTATACGTGGTCGAGGGCGAGCTCGAATGGGGCGGGACCGTCTTGTCGGCCGACCGCATGGCCGTGCAGACCGCTGGCGCGGCGGCGCCGTTGCGCGCCCGCGAGGCCAGCCGGCTGGTGCTGTTCGGCGGCGCGCCGCTGGATGGCGAACGGCACCTGTGGTGGAACTTCGTGGCCAGCTCGCGCGAGCGCATCGAGCAGGCCAAGGCCGGCTGGGCGGCCGGGCGTTTCGGCGTAGTGCCCGGGGACGAGGAAGAGTTCATCCCCTTGCCCGAGCACTAGGGGGCGCCGATCCATTCCACGCAAGCGTTGCGATGTTCTGAAGGCTCGCAAGGCGGAATGCGCGGCGACTGGCCGTCATTTGCATGTGCGCGTGATGACGGGTTCCGAATCGCGCAGAGAGCGCCGTCGGGATTGGGCGCTCCTGAGAAAGGTCTGCATACCCCGTCTTTGTCCGTTGCTAGCACGCGCCTGCAGGGCGTGACCGACCGGTGCAATACAGGCGCCACTTCCTTGGCGCGGGGACGGGTGCAGTCGAACGTCCTCGTGCATCGATGATGGTTCCGCACGCTCTTCGACTTCGGCGCCTTTGTCCGCTGCGAATGGGTGCCGGATGCCTTGAACCTTGTCTGGAGCGGGTGCACGCTGGTCGCATCGTTCGCCGGATGCCGCGCCATGCCCGAATTCACCCGTTTCCGCGACTTCTACCCCCACTACCTGGACGAACACCGCAACCGGGTCTGCCGACGGTTGCACTTCGTCGGCAGCACGATGGTGCTGCTGGTGATCGCCGTGGCGATCGTCACGCGCGACGCGCGCTGGCTGTGGCTGGCGCCGGTGGCCGGCTACGGATTCGCCTGGATCGGCCATTTCGCCTTCGAGAAGAACCGCCCGGCCACCTTCCGCCATCCGCTCTACAGCCTGGCCGGCGACTGGGTGATGTATTGGCAGATCCTGCGCCGACAGCAGCACATGTGAGCGATCAGGCCCCCAGCGCCTGGCCGTCCTGCTCGCCCAGCCAGTCGCGGTAGTTGCGCAGCTTGCCGAGCTGGAAGCGCGAGACGTCCTCGATCAGCGCGAGGTGGTACCACTGCTCGCCGCGCACGGTGACCGCCGGGTGCAGCAGGGCTTCCGGCTGGCGGATGTCCTCGCGGTAGTAGCCGTCGCCATCGCCGAACCAGGGCAGCCGATCGCCGTCGCGCAAGGCGGCGAGAAGCTCGGCCGGGGCACCGAGGTCGCTGGCGATCTCGTAGTGCGCGCGCAGGTCCTCGTCGGTCTGCACCAGCACGAAGCGGCCGCGGCCACGCTCGTCCAGCAGCAGCAGGCCGGTGGGATTGACGTGCAGGTAGCATTCCATCGCGGGGAAGTCGCCGACCAGTTCGCGGAACGCCTGCTGGAACGCCTTGTCGCGCAGGAAGCGCACGTTGCCCAGCGCCAGCGCCTCGGCGACGAAGCCGCCGACGCGCTCGAAGTAGCGCCGCTGCAGCGCGCGGATGCCCTGCTGCAGCTTGTCCATCGCCTGCGGGTCGCTCTTGCGGATGAAGCGGTCGATCACGCCGGCGTTGAAGGCCTCGATCGCGGTGCAGTCGTCGGCCGTGCCGGTCAGCAGGATCTTTCCGATGTGCGGATTGGCCAGCTCGCGGCAGAAGGCGATGCCGTCCATTTCCGGCATGGTCAGGTCCACCACCACCACCGAGACCTCGGCGAAGCGCTCGGGGTCGTACATCACGCGGTGGATCGAATCGATGTCCAGCGCCACCAGCTCGCGCGTCTGCGAGGAGCGGTCCTTCCAGTGGTACATCCAGCCGCCGCCCGGCACGGCGCGGATGCCATGGCTGCCGAGCTCCGCCAGCGCCTGGCGCGGCGAGGCGTAGCTGCGCAGGCGCAGCATCGGATCGAGCAGCAACGGCACGCTGTCGAGGTATTTCTCGTGGTCGTCCACCAGCAGCGTGGTGGTGGGAAAGTGGAACGGCAGGATGTCGCCGTGGAAATCGATGCTCATGCCGAAAATCCCTGTCCAGATGGCACGCGAGATGGAAACGTCACGAAAAATTCGGTGTATTCGCCCCAGCGCGAGCGGCAACTGATGCGCCCGCCCATGCGCTCGACGGCGCTCTGCGAGAAGGCCAGCCCGATCCCCAGGCCGGTGCCTGCATCGCCTTCGCTGTAGGAATAGAAGCGGTTGAAGATGCGCGGCAGCACGTCGGGCGGAATGCCGGGGCCGGTATCGCGCACGCGGATGCGATGGCCGCCGGCGTCGCTGTCCAGGCTGACGTGGATCTCGCCCTTGCCGGCGCGGCCGGTGTGGAACAGCGCGTTGCGCAGCAGGTTGAAAAGGACGTGGGTCAGCAGCGGCTCGGAGCCCATCACCACGAAATCGACCGGCCCGGGCGACAACTTCACGCGCTCGCGCTCGGTCCGCGAGGCATAGGGGTAGCGCGCCAGTGCCTGCTCCACGCAGGCGCGCGCGTGCAGCGGTTCCATCTGCAGCGTGCCCATCGGCCGGGCCGCCATCAGCAGCATGTCGATCACCGTGTGGGAGTGGTTGACCTCATGTTCGATCACGTCGACGGCACGCTGCAGCGCCTGCAGGTGCGGGCTGCGCAGCGGGGCCACGGACAGGCCCGCCTGTTCGGCCATGCGATGGCTTTCCAGCAGGTTCGGCAGATGGCGGCCGATCGCGCGGCCGGCCAGCTGCACCGAGCCCAGCGGCGTGCGCAGTTCGTGCGCGATGTTGTTGGAGGCGCCGATCAGCGCCTTGACCTTGGCCTGGTCGCCGAACTTCTGCGAGAGGCTGGCCAGCGGCCCGAGGACCAGCGTCAGCGCCAGCACCGGCGCGTACTGCGCCATCGCCTGCCACGGCCAGGCCTCGTGCGGCCCGAGCTGGAACGCCAGCGCCGCCAGGCCGGTGCCGAGGCTGAAGATCAGCACGAAGCTGGCCAGGTCGAACAGCATCATGGTGATGAAGATCGAGAACAGGTGCGCGGCCATCCAGCCGATGGTGCCGCCGTTGCGCAGCGTGAGGTAGCCGAAGAAGAACGGCAGCACGAAGGTGATCGCCGCGTACCAGTACGTCGGCAGCCACGGCTTGCAGCGGCGTGGCCACCAGCGCTGCAGCGCCAGCGGCAGCAGCACCACGCAGCCGGCCATGTGCAATCCGAGGTTGCCATACGGCTGTGGCAGCACGTAGGTCCAGAGGAACCAGTACAGCGGCATGAACAAGCCGCCGAGCAGGCACATCACCGGCATCATCGGCTGCGAATAGCGCGCGCGGGTGAACATCGCGTTGTCCATCCGCCGCCGCAGCTGGCGCAGGCGCGACCAGCGGCGGCGTGGAGCAGGCTTCATCCCTGGCATCGACCTGGCATCCAGCCGTGTGGTCCGGGCCTAGCGGTATTGCTGGTGGCAGGACTGGCAGGCATCGTCGACGGGCTTGATCGCCGTGGCGAGCGCAGCGCAATCGAGGGGATGCGCCTGCACGGCGCCCTGCAGCGCGGTGCGCAGGCGGCCGGCATGGTTGACGAAATCCTGCTCGGCGCCGGGGAAGGCCTCGGCGATGTCGGCGGAGGTGGATTGCAAGCGCAGCAGGTGGTCGTTGACCTGGGCGGCGTCGCATTGCCTGGCCTTCACCGCCTGGCTCAGCGCCCCCATGTGGTGGCCCATTACCGTCATCACCGCATGCGGCATCGGGTTGCGACTGCCCAGCGCCTTCATGGCGAACACGGTGCCGAGGGCGCCGATGACCAGGCCGAGCAGGATAAGCAACGCGGAACGTGCATTCATGGGGAGCCGCCTTGAACCTTGGAAAAGCCAGAATACCGAAGCGCTGCCCGCTTTCGTAGCCGTAAAATGGTCTTTTGGCACGTAGGAAACCGCGGGCGATGACAGGCAGCCTCCACCCCGTCCACGGGAAATCCGCATGAGCGGACCGCACTACCCGGCCGAGCGCTTCGAGGGCGTCGAGCGCCTGTACGGGCGCGGCGCCATCGAGCGCCTGATGGATGCGCACGTCTGCGTGATCGGCATCGGCGGCGTCGGCTCCTGGGCGGTCGAGGCGCTGGCCCGCAGCGGGGTGGGGCGGCTGACCCTGATCGACGCCGACGAGGTATGCGTCTCCAATACCAACCGCCAGCTGCATGCGCTGGACGGCCAGTGGGGCAAGCCCAAGGTGGGCGTGATGGCCGAGCGCGCGCACGCGATCAATCCGCGCATCCGGCTCGAGGCGATCGAGCGCTTCCTCACCACCGCCACGCTGGACGAACTGCTCGACCGCGGCTACGACGTGGTGCTGGATGCCTGCGACGCCTTCCGGGTAAAGCTGGAGGCGATCGCCTGGTGCCGCCGGCGCAAGCTGCCGATGGTCACCGTGGGTTCGGCCGGTGGGCGCACCGACCCGACCCAGATCCGCGTGCGCGACCTTTCGCGCACCGAGCACGACGCGATGTTCAGCCTGATCCGCAAGAAGCTCCGGCAGGATTTCAACTTCCCGCGCAACCCCGATCGTTACTTCGGCGTGTCGGCCGTCTATTCACTGCAGAATGTGCAGTACCCGCAGCCGGACGGCAGTGTCTGCGGCCTGCGCCCGCCCGGTGGTGATTCGCTCAACCTGGCCTGCGGCGGCGGACTGGGAGCGGCCACGCATGTCACCGGGTCCTTCGCGTTCGCGGCGGTGGGCAAGGTGCTGGAGAAGGTGCTGGAGAAGTAGCCGGAGGTTTTCTTTCTCTTCGGGAAGAGGATCGAGGTGAGGGCGGGGCCCGCAGGAAGCAGGTTGAAAGCAGGCCCCTTTGCGGTTGTCCCGCAACAGCGTTCCCTCGCCCCTGCCCTCTCCCCGCGAGGGAGTAGTCACCAGCCCATGTAATGCCCGCCGTTGATCGCCAGGTTCGCTCCGGTGATCCAGCTGGCCTCGTCGGTGGTGAAGAAGGCCACCGCATGCGCGATCTCCTCGGGCCTGCCCAGCCGCCCGATCGGGATCTGCGCCACGATCTTCTCGCGCACTTCCTCGGGCACGGCCATCACCATGTCGGTGCCCACGTAGCCGGGCGAGACGGTGTTGACGGTGATGCCGAACTTCGCATTCTCCTGCGCCAGCGAGATGGTGAAGCCGTGCATGCCCGCCTTGGCCGCGGCGTAGTTGGCTTGGCCGTACTGGCCCTTCTGGCCGTTGATCGAGCTGATCTGCACGATGCGGCCCCACTTGCGCGCGCGCATGCCTTCGATCACCGGCCGGGTGACGTTGAAGCAGGCGTTCAAGTTGGTGTTCACCACCTCGGACCACTGCTGGTAGTCCATCTTGTGGAAGGTGGTGTCGCGGGTGATGCCGGCGTTGTTGACCAGGATGTCGACCGGGCCGCAGTCCTTTTCCACCGCACGCACCATCGACTCGGCGGAGGCCGGATCGGCCACGTCGCCGGGGACCATGCACACGTCGATGCCCTCCGTCGCCATCGCGGCACGCCAGGCGTCGGCCTTGGCCGCATCGCGATAGTTGGTGGCGACACGGTGCCCCTGGCGCGCCAGGTAGCGGACGATGGCGGTGCCGATGCCGCCGGTACCACCGGTGACCAGTGCAGTGCGTGGATTCATTGCCAGGGTTCCCGAAATCAGAGCGGATGACGATCGCAGCCCTCCGCATGTATACCCCAACTTCGTGACGGCTGCCGCGCAGGCCCGTATCGGGAGTCAGGCCGGGCGTGCTGCCAGATGCGGCAGGCGCGCCGGCTCGAAGCCGTCGAGGGCGGCCTTCAGCAGTGCCTCCGGGGTGCGTGCCGTCGCGGACGTCTGGACGTCCAGAAACGCCAGCGCCCGGCGCAGTGCCGGCACGGGATCGGCGGGGTCCACCGGGTGCGCCCGCTCGGATTTGGACAGCTTGCGCCCGTGGGCATCCAGCGCTAGCGGCAGGTGGAGGTAGGTGGGAGTGGGCAGCGACAGGCAGCGCTGCAGCCAGATCTGTCGCGCCGTGGAGTCGAGCAGGTCGGTGCCGCGCACCACCTCGGTGATGCCCTGAAAGGCATCGTCCACCACGCAGGCGAGGTGATAGGCATGGAGGCCCTCGACCCGGCGGATCACGAAATCGCCCGCCTCGTCGCGCAGGTTCTGCTGCTGCCGGCCTTGCAGGGCGTCGTCGAAGGCAACGGCCAGGTCCGGCGCGCGCAAGCGCCAGGCCGGCGGGCGGTCCGCTTGCGGCTGCGCGAGGCAATGCCCGTCGCGATGGAAGCCGCCCGCCTCGGCCAGCTGCGCCCGGCTGCACCAGCAGGGGAACACCAGCCCGGCCGCCCGCAACCGGTCGAATGCCTCCTGATGGGCTGCCTGCCGCTGCGACTGGTACAAGGGCGGCGCGTCGGCGACCAGCCCGAATGCCGGCAGCGCGGCCAGGATCGATTGCGCCGAGCCTGCCACCTCGCGCGGCGGGTCGATGTCATCCACCCGCAGCAGCCACTGCCCGCCCGCATGCCGCGCGCACAGCCAGCTGCCCACCGCGGCCACCAGCGAACCGAAGTGCAGCAGGCCGGTGGGCGAGGGGGCAAAGCGGCCGCGGTAGTTCATGCGGGAATTCTAAGATGCTCCGCAAGCCGGACGGTTCACCTGTCCGAAACCCTCCGGGCGCGAGCATCGTCGCTATCCGCGCACTTGCGTTCCGCCAGGAGGACAGCCATGACATTACCCATGCCGGGCCACGAGGATCCCCGCGAACACACCCGCAGGATCAAGGGCATGTTGCGCGAGGCCATGGACCTCGTCCGCCAGGACGTGCCCAAGGTCTCCGATCCCAAGGCGCAGGCGCTGTTCGAGACCTCCGCCGAGGTGCTGGGCGGCCTGATCACGGCCTACGAGCACTTCGAGCAGCGCAGCGAAGACGCCTGGCGCTAGCCGAACCGCCGCTGGCGGAATCGCGGGGCGCCCTGCCGGGGGCGGACGCCGGCCGGGTCTGCCGCCGGATCGGCTGTGCCGCTTCGTGGTGCCGGCCGACCCGCCACCACCGCGCCAGGCGATCCGCCGGGCGCGTCGTTGCCGGCCCGTGCGCCGGCGCACCTCTTGAAACTATTGCCCGCCGCCCCGAGTCTCAGCCCGTGGCGCGAGCCACCTTTTCATGACTGCCAAAACGAGACAGCCGTGCGTCGAATCGCTCTTTTCCTTGCTACCAACATCGCCGTCCTCCTGCTGCTGAGCATCGTCTGCCGCCTGTTCGGCATCGACCAGTGGGCCGCCGCCCACGGCTACGGCGGCATGACCGGCCTGCTCGTCTATGCCGCCGTGTTCGGCATGGGCGGTGCGTTCATTTCACTGGCGATGTCCAAGACCATCGCCAAGTACTCCACCGGCGCGCAGGTGATCGAGCAGCCGCGCAACGAGACCGAGCGCTGGCTGCTCGACACCGTGCGCCGCCACGCGCAGAACGCCGGCATCGGCATGCCCGAGGTGGCCGTCTACGACGCGCCGGAGATGAATGCCTTCGCCACCGGCATGACGAAGAACAGTTCTCTGGTGGCGGTCAGTTCCGGCCTGCTGCAGCAGATGGACCGCGAGCAGGTCTCCGCCGTGCTCGGCCACGAGATCGGCCACGTCGCCAACGGCGACATGGTCACGCTCACGCTCATCCAGGGCGTGCTCAACACGCTGGTGATCCTGGCCGCGCGGGTGGTCGGCAACCTGGTCGACAGCTGGCTTTCCGGCGGCCGCGACAACCGCGGCGGCAGCGGCATCGGCTACTTCGTGACGGTGATGGCGCTGCAGGTGGTGTTCGGCCTGTTCGCTTCGATGATCGTGGCGGCCTTCTCGCGCTGGCGCGAGTTCCGCGCAGACCATGCGGGCGCGACGTTCGCCGGCCGCGGCGCGATGATCTCCGCGCTGCAGCGGCTCAAGGGCGACCACGGCGAGACCACGCTGCCCAAGGCGATGGCCGCCTTCGGCATCTCCGGCCACATGGCCGCCGGCCTGCAGCGCCTGTTCATGAGCCATCCGCCGCTGGACGAGCGCATCGCCGCGCTGCAGGCGGCGCGCGCCTGATCCTGAGTTCCCTCTCCCACCGGGAGAGGGTTGGGGGAAGGGTTTGGTGGCGCAGGCCAGCGCGCTCCGCCCGAACCTCCATCCGCCCTGCCGGGCACCCTCTCCCGGGGAGAGGAAATCAATCTACGACCCACTGGAAGCACCACCGCAATGACCGCATCCACCGAAACCCGCAAGTTCGAAGCCGAGGTCGCCCAGGTCCTGCACCTGGTCACTCATTCGCTCTACTCGCACAAGGAAATCTTCCTGCGCGAGCTGATCTCCAACGCCTCCGACGCCTGCGACAAGCTGCGCTTCGAGTCGATCGCCCACCCCGAGCTGCTCGCCGGCGAGGGCGAACTGCACATCGACGTGAGCTGGGACGAGCAGGCGCGCACCGTCACCGTGCGCGACAACGGGATCGGCATGAGCCGTGACGAAGTCGTGGCCAACATCGGCACCATCGCAAGCTCGGGCACCCGGCGCTTCCTGGAGGCCATGAGCGGTGAGCAGAAAGCCGACGCGCGCCTGATCGGCCAGTTCGGCGTGGGTTTCTATTCGGCCTTCGTGGTCGCCGACAAGGTCACCGTGCTCACCCGCCGCGCCGGTGCGCCGGTGGGCGAGGGCGTGAAGTGGGAGAGCGACGGCAAGGGCGAGTATTCGCTGGATCAGCTCGAACTCGGCGAGCGCGGCACCACGGTCATCCTGCACCTCAAAGCCGACGAGGACGAATTCCTCAAGCGCTGGCAGCTGTCTTCGCTGATCCGCAAGTACTCCGACCACGTCGCCTTTCCGATCCGCATGCCGAAGGAAGAGAACGGCAAGCCCACCGCCGAGTGGGAGACCGTCAACGACGCCGGCGCGCTGTGGACCAAGCCCAGGAGCGAGATCAGCGACGAGGACTACCAGAGCTTCTACAAGTCGCTGGGCCACGACTTCAACGATGCGCTGGCCTGGACGCACAACCGCGTCGAGGGCAGCCAGAGCTTCACCACGCTGCTGTATCTGCCCGCGCAGCCGCCGTTCGACCTGATGATGGGCGGCCGCGACGAGCGCAAGGGGCTCAAGCTCTACATCAAGCGCGTCTTCATCATGGATGCGGCCGAGGAACTGCTGCCCAATTACCTGCGCTTCGTGCGCGGGGTGGTCGACGCCGACGACCTGCCGCTCAACGTCAGCCGCGAGATCCTCCAGCACAACCGCCAGCTCGAGCGGATCAAGGCCGCCTGCGTCAAGCGCGTGCTCGACCTGATCGAAAAGCTCGCCAAGGACGAGCCGGAAAAATTTGCCACCTTCTACAAGGCCTTCGGCAACACGCTCAAGGAAGGCGTCAGCGAGGACGCCAACAACCGCGAGCGCATCGCCAAGCTGCTGCGCTACGCCTCGACCAAGGGCGAAGGCGCCAGCCAGGCGACCAGCTTCGACGATTACGTCGGCCGCATGAAGGTCGGCCAGGACGCGATCTGGTACATCACCGCCGACAGCTACAAGGCCGCCGCCGGCAGCCCGCAGCTGGAAGCGTTCAAGGCCAGGGACATCGAGGTGCTGCTGATGTCCGACCGCATCGACGAGTGGATGCTCGGCAGCCTCAGCGAATACGGCGGCAAACCGCTGAAGAACGTCGCCAAGGGCGAGGTGCCGCTCGACGAGGCCGACAAGCAGAAGCAGGAGGAAACCGTCAAGGCGGCCGAACCGCTGCTCAAGAGGCTCAAGGACCTGCTCGGCGAGCGCGT
>NZ_JABFWW010000269.1 GCF_013362045.1 Frateuria sp.
GCACCAGATAGCGCCTTGCCGATGGCCTGATAGCAAGCAATTTGGTCGGGAGATTCCATAAAGCCTAACGCTTAGTAGACCCCAATTCAGGGCATATGCACCGATGGTCGGTTCTCCCGCATGCTCGCGTCAAGCTCAAAAATACTCATGCGCACAACAGCTTGGAGCCGGGGCCGATTCCGTCGACGTGCCTCCGGCGACTATGCATATCTGGCGGAACGAGGCCATAAGTCTTATCGCTGCGCGGATGGGGAAATAAACCGTATGGAAGAGACCATGCGACCCTGGCTTGCCCCTGCCGGCCTTCCGGCGAGCGAGTAGCTTCGCTCCCGACGGGTATCCAGCGGACACCACGCGGTGCATGCGCAAGCGACGCCCCCTCGGCGACGAGCGCCTTCCAAACCCCTTCCGGCCCAGAATCCACGAGCCGCCACGGAGCCGAAAGCCCCGGCGAGTGCACTTGCAGTTCCCGCTTTGCCGCTCGGCAAGCGGCCTGGTCCTTGTTATACGGAACGCCGACAAATGCGAGCCTAGGATTCGCCGAGCAGGGGGTTCAGGGAGGATTCACCATGAAATTCCTGCTGCTCGCGAGGCGCGCCGTCGGCGCCGCCTTGGTTGGTCCCATTGCCGTCGCACTTGCGTCGCAGTCGATGTCGATACCCAACCGCCCCTTGCAAGCCGATTCCACAGGCGTAACCAGTGTCGCCCCTGATGTGCCGGTTCCGGCCGGCGAGCCGTGTGTGGCGAACCTGTTCCAGAACGTGGACTTGTACGAGCAACCCTCCGGAACCGCTCCGTCGCCGATTCCCTATACCTACTCCCCACCGGCAGGCTGCCGGGGACCGTGGGCCAAGGTCGTGCTGACGGTCAGTCTTCAAGACGATGGCAACGACCCGACCCAGGCCTATATCCGCCTGGCCGGCATTCAAATTTTCCAAGGCTCGATGCCTTTCTATCGCTCGAATACGTGGCACGTCGAGCGCGACGTCACCGACCTCTCCTCACTTTTGACTCAGGCACACACTGGCCAGGCCGGCCTGCTCGCGGAACAAACGATCTGGCAAAACATGTCGACCGACCACGCCATTCTGAGCGCGCAACTGCTCTTCTACCGCGCATCTTCGTCCGCCCCGGCGCAGAAAACGCCCGACGCCCTGTTTCGGGTGGTGCCGGAGAACAACACCGTCTCGCTGCCGCACAACATCGTTCGCGCCTATCTGGACGTATATAACCAGGAACCTTGGTGGTACACCTGCGTAACCGACAAGGAAGGCTATGCCTTCTATAGCGCGGCGGCGATGGGAGGGCAGGCAAAGTTCGCCATCAATGCCCCGGACCAGGGTTGCGGCGGAGGCAGCTTCGCGGAAATCAAGGTGAGCATAGACGGCACGCCAGCCGGGGTCGCGCCCGTCTTCCCGCTGTTGCCTCAGACTCTCAGTTGGCCTGGTCCGAACCTCGACGCTCCGGAACAACCACCGCAAAGAATCGATCACGTGCCCTATCGGGTCGATTTGACACCGGTCGCCGCCATTCTCAATGAAGCAGGGCCGCACACGATCTCGCTCAGCCGCCCGGCAGATGCCTATCTGCTGGTCTATCAGGACAAGCAATCCGTGCGCGTCAGCGGAGCGGTAACGCTCAATACCCTGGCAGGTTCGGCGAGCTCGCCAACCGTGATCGACACTATCCATCAAGTGGGCGACACGGCATCAGGGCACATTTCCACCAGCCTGGATCGGGACTTCACGATCACCGGCTTCGTGAATACCTCGCGCGGTCGCTTGGAAACGACAGTCCATCAGGTCAGCCAATTCAATAATTACCAGGCGTTCTATCTCGATGGCCTGCAATTTCCCAATTACAGGTATTACCGGCAGCACCTGTGGCTGAACAGCCATACGCAGCAGCACAGCCACCGCACCAGGGGCAACGTTGTGCTGGATGACGACATATTCACGGCTTCCTATCCGCTGGATTTGCGGTGGGATGCCACCGGCGATACAGACACCGGCGACGGGTTCGAATCCGGCCCGTCGGAACCGCGCGTCCGCGTGAAACAACATCGCAATCTCGACGCGACCTACCTGAAAGGCGGCTTCGGCCGCTACACCAGCCGGGTGCGCGACGGCTTCGTATTCAGCCGCACCTTCGACCCATTCTCGGCTGAGAGCGTCAACGGGCAGGGCCAAGCGCAGTACGATTTCGGCGACAACCAAGGCAGCTGCTACCAATCCGCCGTCACTACGCTCAACGGCGCCATTGCCACCGAAACCAGCGGCGTTGGTTGTGCGGATGGCCAGAACAACGTGCGCTGGTACGCCCATCCGGACGGCTCGCCCGACAGCCTCGGCTGGACGCATTGAGTGGTATCAGTATCGCGAGGCGCCGCGCCGGCGCCTCGTTTTACGGGCCAGCTCACAATGCGCACTTTTTGCCTGTTGGCTACACAACACGCTGCCTGTTGAACACGCAAAAAAGGAGGCCGGCGAAAATCGCCGGCCTCCCTTGTTTCAACTCTTGGTGGGCGGTACAAGGATCGAACTTGTGACCCCTACCATGTCAAGGTAGTGCTCTACCGCTGAGCTAACCGCCCAAGAGCCGCGAAGTTTAGCAAGGGTGGGGGGGCGGTGCCAAGCTTTTTGGGTGGGTGGGGACAAGGCGAGCACCCGCCCCTCACCCCGGCCCTCTCTCCGGAGGGGAGAGGGAGCAGGGCGTCAGCTCTGCATGACTTGTTCGCGCAGTTTGTGGATCTGGTCGCGCAGGCGCGCGGCTTCCTCGAACTCCAGGTTCTGGGCGTGCTTGTACATCTGCCCCTCGAGCTTGCGGATCGCGGCGGCGGCCTGGGTGGCGCTGAGGTTGGCGTACTCCCCTGCCCCTTCGGCCACGGCCTTGCCGCGCATGCCCTTGGCGGCCTTGCCTCGTCCACGCGCGGCGGGCTCGGCGCGGGCGCCTTCCATGATGTCGGCGATGCGGCGCACCACGGTCTGCGGGGTGATGCCGTTGGCTTCGTTGTAGGCGATCTGTTTTTCGCGGCGGCGGGCGGTTTCGTCCATCGCCGCCTGCATCGAGCGGGTGATGTCATCGGCGTAGAGGATGGCCTTGCCGCGCACGTTGCGGGCGGCACGGCCGATGGTCTGGATCAGCGAGCCGGTGGAGCGCAGGAAGCCCTCCTTGTCGGCGTCCAGGATCGCCACCAGCGAGACCTCGGGCATGTCCAGGCCCTCGCGCAGCAGGTTGATGCCCACCAGCACGTCGAACTCGCCCAGGCGCAGGTCGCGGATGATCTCGGTGCGCTCGACCGTCTCGATGTCCGAGTGCAGGTAGCGCACCTTCACGTCGTGCTCGGAGAGGTATTCGGTGAGGTTCTCGGCCATGCGCTTGGTCAGCGTGGTGACCAGCACGCGGTCGCCCATGGCGATGCGCTTCTTGGCCTCGCCGAGCAGGTCGTCGACCTGGGTGCGCACCGGGCGAACCTCGACCTCGGGGTCCACCAGCCCAGTGGGGCGCACCACCAGTTCGGTGACGGCGTCGCCGGATTTCTCCAACTCGTAGTTGCGCGGCGTTGCCGAGACATAGATAGTGCGAGGCGCGCGGCCTTCCCATTCCTCGAAGCGCAGCGGGCGGTTGTCCATCGCCGAGGGCAGGCGGAAGCCGAATTCGACCAGCGTCTCCTTGCGCGAGCGGTCGCCCTTGTACATGGCGCCGAGCTGCGGGACGGTGACGTGCGATTCGTCCACCACCAGCAGCGCATCGGGCGGCAGGTAGTCGAAGAGGGTCGGCGGCGGCTCGCCGGGGCCGCGGCGCGTGAGGTGGCGCGAGTAGTTCTCGATGCCCTGGCAGAAGCCGACCTCGGCCATCATCTCGATGTCGAAGCGGGTGCGCTGGTCCAGCCGCTGCGCCTCGACCAGCTTGTTGTCCTTGTAGAGCTGCTCCAGCCGCTCCTTGAGCTCGACCTTGATGGTCTCGATCGCGTTGAGCACGCTCTCGCGCGTGCTGGCGTAGTGGGTGCGCGGGTAGACGGTGTAGCGCGGGATCTTGCGGATCGTTTCACCGGTGAGCGGGTCGAACAGCGAGAGGTTCTCGATGTCGCCGTCGAACAGCTCGATGCGCAACGCCTCGGTTTCCGATTCGGCGGGGAACACGTCGATGATCTCGCCGCGCACGCGGTAGGTGCCGCGGCGCAGTTCCATCTCGTTGCGGGTGTACTGCAGCTCGGTGAGCTGGTGGATCAGCTTGCGCTGGTCCATGTGCTCGCCGACCGAGAGGATCAGGCGCAGCGAGAGGTAATCCTCCGGGTCGCCCAGGCCGTAGATGGCCGAGACGGTGGCCACGATGATCGCGTCGCGCCGCGAGAGCAGCGCCTTGGTGGCGGCCAGGCGCATCTGCTCGATGTGGTCGTTGATCGAGGCATCCTTCTCGATGAAGGTGTCCGAGGCCACCACGTAGGCCTCGGGCTGGTAGTAGTCGTAGTAGCTGACGAAGTACTCCACCGCGTTATTGGGGAAGAACTCCTTGAACTCGCCATAGAGCTGCGCAGCCAGCGTCTTGTTCGGCGCCAGCACCACGGTGGGGCGCTGCACCTGCTGGATCACGTTGGCGATGGTGTAGGTCTTGCCCGAGCCGGTGACGCCCAGCAGCGTCTGCGCGGCCAGGCCGGCCTCGAAGCCCTCGCTGAGTTTCGCGATGGCCTGCGGCTGGTCGCCGGAGGGCTGGTAGGGCGAGGCGAGTTCGAAACGGTCGGTCATGGCTGACGGATATGCGGGCGGATGGGGCGATCTTAAAGGCGCCCTGCTGACAGGCCGTGTCAGCACAGGCGCACGGGTCGGCGGCTCGTGCGCCGCTTACGGCGACCTCATGAGGCACCGATGATGCCGCTTCCTCGCAGGGAGCGATGGCATGGCACGGATGCATGGAAGCAAGCGCCGCCGCATGTATGGCGTCACCCTGGTCGAACAGGTGATGGTGGTGGCGATACTGGCCATCCTGGTCGGCATCGCCAGCCCGTCGCTGGCGAGCCTGGTGCGCCGGCAGAGCGCGCAGTCGGCGCAGATGGATTTCCTGGAAGCCCTCGGCTACGCCCGTGGCGAGGCAGTGCTGCGGCGAGCGCGGGTGGTGTTCTGCCCGACCCGCGACCGCCTGCATTGCAGCGAGGAAAACCGCTGGGAGGGCGGCTGGCTGGTCGGCGTGGACCGCGATCGCAACAACCAGCCGGACGGGGCGCCGCTGCGCGTGGGCGACGGCCACGCGAAGCTGCTCATCCAAAGCAGCGGGGCACGACGGCGGGTGTTTTTCCTGCCCGACGGCAGCGCCGCCGGCAGCAACCTCACCCTGCTGTTCTGCAGCCCGGGCCAGGCGCGGGATTCGCTGGGCGTGGTGGTGTCGAACTCGGGGCGGATACGCGGATCCAGGCCCAGCAAGGCGCAGGCGGCCGCTTGCACGGGCGGCTGATGCGCGAACCGCAGGCGCTATACCGCCTGTTCACGAGGGCGGTGCAACAACGACGATGCCGTCCCGCCGAGATTGCACCATGGCCTACGGAGACAACTCCCGCCGCCGCCCGTCACCACCCAAGCCGCCGCCCGATGCAGGCCCCTTGCTCGCAGCGGCGCGGCAGCATCTCAAGAATGCGGGCGTGTCTGCCTGCGTCATCCACAGTCCGGATGGTCAGTTGCTGGTGGCCGTGGGCGCGCCGGCCGACCGGCTGTTCGCCTTGCTGGGAAACCATGTGCCGCCGACCGGGAACGCTCAGGGCTGAGGTTTTCTAGGGGCTGTAGGCGGCGCTGGCGAGGAAAGTTCGTCTGCGCCAAGGCACGTCGCCCCCAATCCACCTGTGGCATCTTCCCGTGATGCGAGGATGGAGCCGGCCGCAGCCAGGCACCCGAAGCGCGATGAGGCGCCTCTGCGCATTCGCGCCGCAAGCCAGGCACAAAAAAAGACCCCGCATTGCTGCGAGGCCTTCAACTGGCGCCCGAAGTTGGACTCGAACCAACGACCCCCTGATTAACAGTCAAGTGCTCTAACCAGCTGAGCTATTCGGGCGGGGCGAGCTGCGTAGTTTGCTTAGCGCAACTCGGACTGTCAAGCAGCCGGGGCAGCTTCCGCACCCTCCGCGCGCACGCGGTAGCAGGGCACGTAGGCGGAGCCGCCGGGGAGCTTCATGCGGTGCTGGCTGACGAAGGCCTGCAGCAGCGCGTCCAGCGCCCGCATGATGTCCGCTTCGCCGTCGATGTCGAAGGGACCGTGCTGTTCGATCGCGCGCACGCCCTCTTCCTTCACGTTGCCGGCGACGATGCCCGAGAACGCGCGGCGCAGGTCCGCGGCCAGCTCGTGGCGTGGGCGGCCGCGATGAAGGGCCAGGCCGCGCATCGCCTCGTGGGTCGGGCGGAACGGCAGCTGGAAGGCGAACGGAATGTCCAGCGCCCAGTTGAAGAAGAACGCGTCCTTGGTGTCGAGACGATGGTTGCGCACCTTGTCCACGCCCTTGACCATCGCGCGCGCCACTGCCGCCGGATCGTCCACGATGATCTGGTAATGCCGCGCCACCTCGTCACCCAGGCTGAGCTTGAGGAAGCGGTCGATCTGTTCGAAATAGGCGGCCGATTGCTTGGGTCCGGTGAAGATCAGCGGAAACGGCATGCCGGCGTTGTCCGGATGCAGCAGGATACCGAGCAGGTAGAGGATCTCCTCCGCCGTGCCCACGCCGCCGGGGAACACCACGATGCCGTGCGCCATGCGGACGAAGGCCTCCAGGCGCTTCTCGATGTCCGGCATGATCACCAACTGGTTGACGATCGGGTTGGGCGACTCCGCCGCGATGATGCCCGGCTCGGTGATGCCGATGTAGCGGTTGTTGCGCCGGCGCTGCTTGGCGTGGGCGATGGTGGCGCCCTTCATCGGGCCCTTCATGGCGCCGGGGCCGCAGCCGGTGCAGATGTCCATGCCGCGCAGGCCGAGCTGGTAGCCGACCAGCTTGGTGTATTCGTACTCGTCGCGCGAGATCGAATGGCCGCCCCAGCACACCACCAGGTTGGGGTCGATGTGCGGCTTGAGGATGCGCGCATTGCGCAGGATCTCGAACACGGCGTGGGTGATGCCGACGGTGTCGTCCAGGTCGAAGCCGCCCTGCTCCAGTTGGGTGGACACGTAGACGATGTCGCGCACCACTGCGACCAGTAATTCATTGATGCCGCGGATGATCTGGCCGTCGACGAACGCCTGCGCGGGCGCATGCGAAAGCTCGATCTTGATGCCGCGGTCCTGCTGCAGCACCTGGATATCGAAGTCGGGGTACTGCTCGAACATCGAGCGCGGGTCGTCGCTGATGCTGCCGGAGGTGAGCACGGCCAGGGCGCAGCGGCGCAGCAGCGCATGCAGGCCCGAGCCGCTGGCGTCGCGCAGGCGGGCGACCTCGTTGCGCGAGAGGATGTCCAGCCCGCCCGCTGGCGAGATGCGCGCGCTGACGGTGGCGGGCTTGCCGGCGCGGCCGGCGTGGGTGTCGTTCATGCTTGCCTTCTCCTGCCGCTGACGGGGTCCGGCCTGATGCCGGCACCGTGGCGGACCGCCTAGCTTCCTGCGCGTGCCGGATACGGTCAAGCCACAAAAAAAAGCCGGCGCCCTTGCGGACGCCGGCTGGAAGTTTCCTTCCCGGTTGCTACTTAGAACGTGTACTTGACCGTCAGCAGCACCGACCAGCGCTGGGCGAGGTCGTCGTTGTTGTTGATGTAGGTCGGCACGTCCTTCGGGCTGTAGACGCCGTTCTGGATGTAGTTGCTGCAGCTGGTGGTCTTGCCGGCGCAGGTGATGTCGTAGATGTAGTGGCCGTTGGCGTCCACACCATAGAAATCGGCCAGTGCACGACCCCCCGGGAACGGCTGGCGCTTCTCGATGCCCCAGTGCTTGTTCAGCAGGTTCGTGAAGTTGTACACGTCCAGCCGCACCACGCCCTTGTTGCCCCTGAAGATGCCCGGGATCTCCTGGCTGAAGCTCAGGTCGATCTGGTTGATCCAGCCCGCGCGGTCGCCATTGCGGTTGGCGATCTCGCCCTGGTGCTTCTTCAGGTAGTCGTTGCCCTGGATGTAGGCGTAGAACTGGTCGATCAACGCCTGGCTGGTGCCCGGGCGGAACGACACCTCACCCTGCCGCGGGATGTAGACCAGGTCGTTGACGTAGCCGTCGCCGTTGGCGTCGTTGCCGAACGACCAGCTGTACGGCGCAGCCGAGTGGCCGTCGTACAGGATGCTGGCACTGGTGGTGTAGTCGCCGAAGAAATGGTGCTGCCAGTTGAGCGAAGCAAGCACGCGCTTGGGAACCGAGTAGTTCGACGTGCTGGCGACGTTCTCGTTCGGGTTGGTGACGAAGTTGTACTTGTAGTTGGAGGTGGCGACGCTGGAGGTGCCCGGGTTGACCTCGGTCGAGCGGCTCCAGGTGAAGCCGACCATGCCCGACCACTCTTCCGAGAACGGCTTCTTCAGCGAGAGCGCGAGGCTGTCGGCCTTGCCGCGGCTGGTGTTGGCCAGGTTGACCACGTCGTTGAACAGCGGGTTGGCGTTGTTGCGCGAGAACTGCCCGGACGCCTTCGGATCCTTGTTGATGAACTTGTAGTAGGACACGCGGCCATCCGGCAGCACGCCCATCGGGGCGCCCAGGTTCTGGTGCTGGTACCAGATCGCGTCACGCTGCTTGATGTGCTCGTAGTCGACCGTCGCGACCAGGCCCCACCACGGCAGCTCCTTGTCGAAGCCGAGGCTGAACTTCCACGCGCTGGGCAGGTGGAAGTCCGGGTCGACGGTGTTCACCGTCATCTTGCCCGCACCGGTGGCCCCATCATTCTGGGCATAGGGATTCGGGCTGAAAGCGGGCGCGGTCGCACCCGTGCAGGTCTTCGAGGTCGCACCGCAGACGAACTGCGTCTGGGTCACGCCCGAGTTGGAGAAGATGTTGCCGATCCACACGTTCGGCGGATTGGCGATGAACAGGCCGGCACCGCCGCGCAACTGGGTCATGTGCTCGGTGTCGAACGCGTAGTTGAACGACAGGCGCGGCTGCACCACGCGGTGGCCATTGATGGTCGTCTGGTTGCTGCGGCCGAAACCGCCGGTGGACTGCCCGCTGGCGTTGACGCCGGGAGCGACCGCAAACGCCGGGTTGTTGAGCGGCCGGTCGCTCATCAGCGGAATGTCGACGCGAATGCCGTACTGCACGGACAAGGCGTTATTGACCTGCCAGGTATCCTGCAGGAACACGCCCCACTGCTTGATGCTGTAGTTGGCAGCGACGTCATCCAGCCCCAGGCCGGTGGCCGGGCGGTTGTAGTAGTACTGGTAGTACATGCCGCGCATGAAGTTCTCGAGGCCGGTGTACGGCTTGCCGGTGGACGGATTGACGTCCTTGGAATCCTCGAAGGTGTAGCTGCCGAAGGCATTCTGCATGAACAGGTTGTAGTACTTGTCCCGTTCGAAATCGAAGCCGCCCTTGATCGTGTGGTCGCCGGCGTAATACGTGCCGGCCCAGGCGGCGTTGAGCGTCTTGACCTTCAGCACGTTCGCCTGGCTGGAGTACTCGGTGCCGAACTCCACCGCCGGACCGCCGAAGGACACCGGGTAGACGGTGATGTCGGGCATCGCCACGCCGTTGTACGGGCCACGGTTCTGCGCGAAGTCGGCGTAGGACAGCGTGGTGTCGGTGGAGAAGCTGTCGGACCAGTCGTCATAGAAGTGCAGCGCGTAGCTCTTGCTGTCCACCTTGGTGGTGTACCAGCCGCTGGACAGCACCAGCTTGGTGGGGCTGCCGGTGATGATCGGCTTGGTTTCCTTGGTCTGGCTGTAGGTGAAGCTGGCGCGGTGGTTGTTGGAGATGTTCCAGTCGATCTTGCCGAGGTAGCGCTTGTCCTCCAGGTTGGAGTTGCCGCCGCCCACGTTGCCGATGTTGGTCAGGCCGTAGGCCGCTGCCGCGTCGCGCACCTGCTGCACCTGCGCCGAGGAGAGGTTGGCGATCGGGCTGGCGGCGCCCGAGTCGGCCGGGCCGTACGGGCTGCCGGCCGCGACCTGGGTGCTCTTTTCGGCCGAGACGAAGAAGAACAGCTTGTCCTTGACGATCGGGCCGCCGACGGTGGCGCCGCCGGTCCACTGGCGCGAGAAGCCCGCGTACTTCGCGTCGTTCTCGTTTTTGCCGATCATGTCGTCGTTCTGGAACGCGTAGTAGACCGAGCCGTGGAAATCGTTCGTGCCGCTCTTGGTCACCGCGTTGACGGTGGCGCCCAGGCCGCGGCGGGTGGCGACGTCGTAGTTCGCCGTGGAGATGTTGTATTCCTCGATCGTGTCCTGCGAGATCGGCGTGCCCAGCGTGGGCAGGCCGTTCGCGTTCAGCCCGAACGGGTCGTTCGCGCTGACGGAGTCGACCGTGATGTTGTTGTAGCGGCTGTTCTGGCCGACGGCGGAGATCTCGCCGCGCGCGCGGTCGGTGATCACGATGCGCGGGTCCAGGCGCACGATGTTCTGGATCGAACGGCCCGGAGTCGGGGTGGCTTCGATCTCGCGGCGCGAAACGTTGGTCGACAGGCCCTTGTTGTCCGGCGTGAAAGTCTGCGACAGCGCGTTGGCCGACACGGTCACGCCCTGCAGGTTCTTGGCGTTCTGCACCTGCGCGCCACCCATGGTGAGGTTGACGGCGGTGTCCTGGGCCAGCTGCAGGTAGACGTTGTCCTGGTCGATCTGATTGCCGTCCTTGGTCGCCTTGACGTCGAACGGGCCGCCCACGCGCAGGCCCTGTGCGGAGTAGCGGCCGTTGGCGTCCGTGGTGGCCATCTTGGTGGTGCCGGACGGCTCGTGCACGATCTGCACGGTGGCGCCGGCGACCGGCTGGCCGGCGGCATCGAGCACGCGGCCGCTGATCGAGGAGGAGGTCTCCTGGGCGACGGCAGGGGCGGCGACCGCCAGCAACGAGGCAATGGCGATGGGAAGTAGTTTGGCGCGAATGGAATGGTTCATGGGATACCTATGCTCGCAACGGAAAATTCGATGTCGGGGACAAAACGGCCCATGCCCGGCATAGGCCGGGCACGTCTAGGTCTTCGTGTGTCCCCTTGATTTCTTGGCGCAGCTATCGTCAAGCAGCGATGGGGCCGCCCCATCTACCAACCAGGCGTTAAGCGAACTTAACGATAGTTTATGACAAGACGACGACCAAATCACATCTTGTCGCAGGATCCTACGCGCCGCCCCTGCCGAGATAACGCGCCCGCTTGGCGGGCTTGAGAGTGGCCAGATCCAGCATCACCAGGCCGTCGACGCAGCCGGAAAAGCCGGGATCTTCGCCGAAATCCAGAAACTGCACGCCCTCGGGCTCGACCAGGTCGACATACTGGCGGTAGAGCACCGGCAGGCTCACGCCCAGCGCATCCAGGTGATGCTTGAGCTTGCCCAGCCCGGCCTGCGCATCGAGCCCCTCCAGCGCACGGCGCACCAGGCCGATCACCCCGGGCGAGACCACGAACGGCTGCCGGGCACTGGCCAGCCCCGGCGCGCCGAAATAGTGCTGGTGCGCGGCGGCGATCCATTCGCGCGCCTCGCGCGGCAGGTTGACCGACATGCTCACCGGGCCGAACAGGTAGCGCAGTTCCGGATGCCGCTGCAGGTACAGGCCGATGCCCTGCCACAGCTGGTCCAGCGCACGCGAGCGCCAGTAGGCCGGCGCGATGAAACTGCGGCCCAGCTCCAGGCCCTGCGCCAGGCGCGATTCCAGCGCCGGCGAGTAATTGAACAGGCTGGCGGTGTAGAGGCCGGCCAGGCCGCGCTCGGCGATCAGGCGTCCGCCATGGCCGAAGCGGTAGGAGCCGACGATGCGCAACGCCTTCGGGTCCCACAACAACAGGTGCTCGTAGTGCGGATCGAAGGCATCCAGGTCGCGCCGTGCGTTGGTGCCCTCGCCCACCTTGCGGAAGGTCAGTTCGCGCAGGCGGCCGATTTCGCGCAGCACTGCGCTGTCGGCTGCGCCCTTGAACAACCACACCTGCTTGCCGTCGTTGAGGTCGGTGAACTTCTCGCCCTGCGCCAGCAGTTCGGCGGCCACCCGTTCGGCCGGTTCCGGATGGGCCAGCGGCGCCTGCCCGCCGAAGATCAGGCCCTGCCGGCGACCGACGCGGTAAACGTGCCGGCGCATCAGTTTCGCGGCCCGCTCCGGCTGGCCGCCGCTACGCTGGGCGAGTTCGTCGGCACTGACCAACGCGCCCACGCTGAAGCCGATCCGTCGATGGCCCGGCGCCACCGCCTCGCGCGGCAGCATCGCCGTGCTGAGCGGCTTGGCCAGCATCGACAGGCCATAGAACATGGCCGAGTTGCGCGCGGCCACGTGCACCGGCAACACCGGCGCACGGCTGCGCTTGGCCAGTCGTGCGAAGCCGTCCGACCAGCTTCCGTCACGCACGCCGCCGGCCCCCATGCGCGAGACCTCGCCGGCGGGGAATACGATCAGCGCTTCGCCCTGCTCCAGCGCGCGATAGATGTCGCGCATCTTCGACGCCGCGCCCTTGCCGAACACGTCCACCGGCAGCAGCAGGCGGCGCAGCGGCTCGATCGACGCCAGCCAATCGTTGCCCAGGATGCGCACGTCCCGCCGCACCGAACCGACCAGGTGCAACAATGCCAGCGCGTCGACCATGCCCAGCGGATGGTTGGCTACCACCAGCACGGCGCCTTCCACCGGGATGTTCTCGCGCTCGCGCGCGTTGGCGTGGTAGCTCGCACCGAGCACATCCAGCGCGCGTTCGACAAAGTCGAACCCTTCGACCTTGCCCACCGCGTCGAGCACGCGGTTGAAGCCTGCCTCGTCGGCCAGGCGGCCGAGCAATCCCGCCATCGGCCGGCGGATCCGCGGATGTTGCGCAAGCCACGGCAGGCGCTCGGTGAGGGTTCGTTCGACGCTGAGCATGACCGCCTCCTCGTGTTTCGCCCATGCTGGGGCCTGAGTATGACAGCAGGGCGACGGGTGAAAGACGGCGACCGGTGGCGCCTCACACCTGCATGTGCAGGAACGCCGCCACGCCACCCATGAACATCTGCACCGACAACGCGATCAGCAGCATGCCCATCACCCGCTCCAGCGCCGTCAGCACGCTCTCGCCCAGCCAGCGGAACAGGTAGGTGGAAGACAGCAGGATCAGCGAGGTCGCCAGCCACGCCAGCAGCAGCGCGATGGCCCAATCGGCAGTGCGGCCTGGCGAAGTGTTGGTGAGCAGCAGCAGCGCGGCCATCGCCGAAGGGCCGGCCACGCCGGGAATCGCCATCGGTACGATGAACGGTTCGCCCTCGCCCGCCTTGCCGAAGATGCCGCCCTCGGCCGGCGGGAACACCATGCGGATGCCGATCAGGAACAGCACGATGCCGCCGGCGATGCTGATCGACTCCTGCTTCAGCTGCAGCAGCTTGAGGATGTGCTGGCCGCCGACCAGAAAACCCAGCAGCACGCCCAGCGCGATCAGCAGTTCGCGGATCATCACCCAGCGCCGGCGCTTGGGCGGCACGTGCTTGAGCAGGCTGAGGAAGAAGGGGATGTTGCCCAGCGGGTCCATGATCAGGAACAGCAGGATGCCCGCCGAGAGGGTGGTCATCTGCGTTTCCATGGAAGGCTCCTTCGGGTGATCGGCAACAGCATGCCATGCACGACCGGCCTGGCATATGGCGGTCGCGCGGGAAGTGCGCTCACGCAAGCATCTCTCGGCGGCATCCCCATGGCGCGGGCATGGCGCTTTTGCACATGGGTGCCCGCGTCAGCGGAAAGCTGTGCGGTCAGCTGCCGCGCAGATCCAGCACCGCGCCGCGTGCTTCCGCACCTTGCGGACTGAGCAGCCACACGGCCGCCTGCGCCGTGGCGTCGGGCATCGGCTGGATATTGGGGTCTTCCCCGAAATAGGCCAGATGGCGCAGCGCGGTGCGCATGGGCGCGGGCAGCAGCGCATGCGTGCGGATGGTGGTGGTGTCGGTTTCCTGGTGCAGGATCTCGACGAAACGCTCCAGCGCCGCCTTGGACACGCCATAGGCGCCCCAGTGCGCGCGGTTGACCAGATCCGGATTGTCCAGCACGAACACCACCGAGGCATCCGGCGCCCTGCCCAGCAACGGCAGGCAGGCCTGGATCAGCGCGAACGGCGCCGACACGTTGACGTGCAGCGTGCGCAACCATTCGTCCGGCTTGTGCATGGCAATGGGCGTGAGCCCGCCGAAGCTGGCCGCGCAGTGCACGATGCCGTCGAGCCGGCCGAGATCGTGCCCCAGCCCCTCGGCCAGTGTCTCGTAGTCGCGCGGCGTGGCCGCTTCCATGTCCAGCGGGTGGATCACCGGCTCGGGCAACGACTCGGCGGCGATCAGATCGTAGAGCTGCTCGAGCTGGCGCTTGCGCTTGCCGGCGATCACGACGGTGGCGCCCGCGCGTGCGGCAGCCAGCGATACGGCACGGCCGAGGCCGCCATAGGCACCGGTCACCAGCACCACGCGGCCGGCCAGGCCGTCGGCCACGGGCGCAAAGTCCTGCGGCGGGCGGGCAATCGGCAGCGTCATGCGCGCACCGTGCCGCTGACGTCCGCGGCCATGCGCGCCAGCTCGCCGGACGCCTTGAGGTCCTCGACGATGTCGCAGCCGCCGATCAGTTCGCCCTGGATGAACAGCTGCGGGAAGGTCGGCCAGTTGGCGAAGTGCGGCAGCGCCGCGCGTACCTCCGGATCAGCCAGCACGTTGACGGCATGGAAAGCAGCGCCCGCCTCCTCCAATGCCTGCGCGGCGCGGCTGGAAAAACCGCACATCGGGAACTGCGGCGTGCCCTTCATGAAAAGCACCATGGGGTGCTCTGCGAGCACCGCCTTGATTCGCTCGTTAACGTCCATAGCTGGGGAGTTCTACAATGCGTACAGGACCGCAAGTGTATCAGCCGAGCAACGACTGCCGCCCGGCAGCCGGCCGGCATCCCTTCAAGCCGTAGCCCAAGGAGCCCCTCATGGCGATCGAACTTCCCCCCCTGCCTTACGAAAAGAACGCGCTGGAGCCGCACATCTCCGCCGAGACGCTGGAGTTCCATCACGACAAGCACCACCAGGCCTACGTGACCAACCTCAACAAGCTGATCGAGGGCAGCGAGTTCGAGGGGATGGCGCTGGAGGAGATCATCCGCAAGTCGTCCGGCGGCATCTTCAACAACGCCGCGCAGACCTGGAACCATACCTTCTACTGGCACTCGATGAAGCCCAACGGCGGCGGCGAGCCCAGCGGCAAGCTGGCCGACGCCATCAACAAGGCATTCGGCTCGGTGGCCAAGTTCAAGGAAGAGTTCGCCAAGATGGGCGCGAGCAACTTCGGCTCCGGATGGACCTGGCTGGTGCAGCGCCCGGACGGTTCGCTGGGCATCGTCAACACTTCCAACGCCGGCACGCCGATCACCGGCAACGACAAGCCGCTGTTCACCTGCGACGTGTGGGAGCACGCCTACTACATCGACTACCGCAACGCCCGTCCGAAGTACCTGGACGCGTTCTGGAACGTGGTGAACTGGGATTTCGCGGCCAGCAACATGGCCTGAGGCGGCGCCTCGCAAAAAACGGAGCCGCTGGCTCCGTTATATTGCCACGATGCTGAGCTTCCGAAGGCGTCCGCTCAGCCAAGCAGCCGCAAGACCGGCTCCGCCTGCTCGCCACGCCCCAACGCGCGCGCAATGTCGTCCACGCGCGCGATCAGTGCCAATGCGTCCGGCGCACACACCGTCGCATGCCCCACCTTGCGCCCCGGGCGCGCCTGCTTGCCGTAGTCGTGCCAGTGGCCGTCGACGGCTTGCAGCACCGGCGCCGGATCGGGCAGCGCACCGATCCAGTTGAACATGCACGACAGCCCGCGCGCGCCGGTGTCGCCCAGCGGCAGGCCGAGCACCGCGCGCACGTGGTTCTCGAACTGGCTGGTATGGGCGCCCTCGATGGTCCAGTGGCCGGAGTTGTGCACGCGTGGCGCCATCTCGTTGCCGAGCAACTGCCCGTCCTTGACGAAAAGCTCGAGCGCGAAAACGCCCACGTAATCGAGCCGCTCGGCCAGCGTGCGCGCCAGGTCCGTAGCGCGTCGCTGCAATTGATCGATGTCCGGCGCCGGCGCCAAGCTCAGGCTGAGCACGCCGTCGGTATGCCAGTTGCGGGTCAGCGGCCAGGTGCGGAAATCCCCCTCGCGGCTGCGCACGGCGATCACCGACAACTCGCGCTCGAACGGCACGAAGGCTTCCAGGATCAGGCCGTGCGCGGCGCCCTGCGCACCCAGCGCCGCCCAGGCGGTGTCCACGTCGGCAGGCGTCTTCAGGCGGAACTGGCCCTTGCCGTCGTAGCCCAGGCGCCGGGTCTTGAGAATCGCCGGCGCACCGATCTGCGCGACCGCGCGCTGCAGGTCGGCGTGAGTATCGACCGGCACGAACGCAGGCGTGTCCAACCCGCATTCGCGAAACAGCATCTTTTCGGCGAGCCGGTCCTGCGCCACCGCCAGCGCGCGCGGCACGGGCGACACGGCGACCCGTTCGGCCAGCCAGTGCGCGGTCTCGGCCGGCACGTTCTCGAAGTCGAAGGTGACCACGTCGACCATGGAGGCGAAGCGCTCCAGCGCCGCGTAATCCTTCCAGTCGGCCACCACCAGCGGCGCGACCTGCCCGGCGCAGGCGTCGCCGGCGCTGTCGACCACCAGCGTCTTGACGCCCAGCGGTGCCGCGGCGAGCGCCAGCATGCGCGCCAGCTGACCGCCGCCCAGGATGCCCAGCACGGGTTGGCGACGCTCGCTCATGCGCGCGGGTCCGGCTGGTCGAGCACGGCGTGGGTCTGCCTGGAACGGAAGGCATCGAGCGCCTGCGCGATGGCACGGTCGTGCAAGGCCAGCACCGCGGCGGCCAGCAGCCCCGCGTTCACCGCGCCGGCACGGCCGATCGCGAGCGTGCCCACCGGGATGCCGGCCGGCATCTGCGTGATGGAAAGCAGCGAGTCCATGCCGTTGAGCGCCTTGGACTGCACCGGCACGCCGAACACCGGCAGCCGCGTCTTGGCCGCCAGCATGCCGGGAAGGTGCGCGGCGCCGCCGGCGCCTGCAACGATCACCTCGATGCCGCGCCCAACGGCTTCCTCGGCATAGCGGAACAGCAGGTCCGGCGTGCGATGCGCGGAGACCACGCGCACCTCGTGCGGCACGCCCAGCTCGTCCAGCACCCTGGCCGCGTGCTCCATGGTTTCCCAGTCGGACCGGGAGCCCATCACCACGCCCACACGGGCCGGCTTGGCGGTCGAAGTCATGGTTCTGCCATCCCAAAAAGACTATTGTACGGACTTCCGCAACCCGTCACGAACCGCCCCATGGACAAGCGCCTGCTCGACATCCTGTGCTGCCCGGTCAGCAAGACGCCCGTCCGCCAGTTGGTCCGGGGCGAACTGGAGGCAGTCAACACCGCCATCGAGCGTGGCGAGGTCGACACGGTTGCCGGCACGCCCGTACGCGACCGGCTGGGCGAAGGCCTCATCACCATCGATCGCAAGGTGATCTACCGGGTCGACGACGGCATCCCGGTCATGCTGCCCGAAGAAGGCATCGGTACGGTCCAGCTCAAGGACTTTCCGGCGGCTGCCTGAGGTGGCCTTCGAAAAAGTGATCCGCGCCATGCTTTTGCACAAAGCGTGGACTAATGTGTACGCCAATGCATGACCCGTTCACATTTTCTAGCTTATGTTCGGGTTTCGTGCGGCCTGGGTGGCCGTGGTCGTCGGCAGCGGATGCCTCAGGGGTGCGGCGATGAAAGAAGCCAATGAGTCTGGCAAGGTCGTGAGCCTAAGCCAGCGCCAGGAGCCCGCCGAACGCATCGGCGATCTGCTCGGCGCCGTGCGGGCGATCGCCGGCCGCCGCCTGCAGGTGTTGCTGGGCAACATGTTCGAGCACGTCGATGATGCCCTGTTCGACCTCGCCGAGAAGGCCGAGAACAACGCAGCCCAGATGCATTACTTCGACGGCATGCGCGAGGTGCGCAAGCGCCGGCCGCTGGTCGAACGCACTTATTTGACCCAGGTCAGCCGCGAACTGACCGGGCTTTCGGTGCGCCCCGCGCCCGCCGCGCCGGCGGGCCCTTCGCCGACCGGACCGGTCGAGCTTTCGCTGGTGGCGGAGAACGAGCTGGAGGAATCGCTCGCCATCACCAGCATGATCGCCAAGAACGAATCGCGCCTGGCGCGCGACCTGTTCGCAGTGAACCAGCGACTGTCGGTGATCTGCGGCGGCCTCAAGATCGACGACGCCACCAACCCGGTGGCGCCGGCCGCGCTGTCCCAGGCGTTCCGCCAGGCCATGCGCGAATTGTCCGCCGAGATGCGCGTCAAGCTGATCATCTACAAGCTGTTCGATCGCTACGTGCTGTCCGCGCTGGAGGAGCTCTACCAGGAGATCAACACCGAGCTG
The DNA here is from genome assembly GCF_013362045.1 of Frateuria sp. Classification (GTDB taxonomy): domain Bacteria; phylum Pseudomonadota; class Gammaproteobacteria; order Xanthomonadales; family Rhodanobacteraceae; genus Frateuria_A. The sequence goes on from NZ_JABFWW010000269.1 coordinate 18,441, forward strand.
GTCCGCGCCGGGGTTCTGCCGCAGCTGCGCCACGAGGTGGCTCGCGGCGAGACGCCGCCGGACACGGACACGGGCGCCACCACGGCGCCCGCGGATGCGGCACCCGAGATCGACCCGGAAGCCGCACTCGCCAGCGAGTTGCTGCATACCGTGCGCGCCCTGTTCAGTACCCGCCGCGCGCAGGCCGGCGCCGTCGGGATCGCCGCGGCGCCTGGCTCCGGCCCGATGGTCGCCGTGCCTACCGCCAACGAATTGCTTGGCGCGCTCAGCGTGCTGCAGAGCCAGCTCGCGTCCGGCCCCATGCCCAGCATGCAGTCGGTCGACCCGGTGGCCCTGGGCCGCGAGGTCGTGCAGTTGAAGGAGCACCTGCTGGGCCAGCTGGGCGCCCTGCGGGGGGAGCGCCCCAGCCAGGTTTCGGCGATCGACGAGGACACCATCGACCTGGTCGGCATGCTGTTCGAGTTCATCCTCGCCGACAACACGCTCCCGGCCGGGATGCAGGTGATGCTCTCGCGCCTGCAGATCCCCTACCTGAAGGCCGCGATCCTGGACCGGCGCCTGTTCGCCCATCGCCAGCACCCCGCGCGTCGCCTGCTGGACGGCCTGGCGGAGCTGGCCAAGGGATGGTCGGAAGAATCGGACCGCGACCATCGCGTGCACGACAAGATCAAGTCCATCGTCGAGCGTCTGCTGCACGAGTTCGACGACGACATGAGCCTGTTCGAGCGCCTCGGCGCCGAGCTGCAGGCCTTCCATGAACAGAGCCGCAAGCGCGCGGAACTGGCCGAGCAACGCGTGGCCGAATCGGCACGCGGGCGCGAGAAGCTGGAACTGGCGCGCCGCCGCGCCGCCCGCGAGATCCTCGACCGCATCGGCAGCCAGAGCCTGCCGCCGCTGCTCCATGGCGTGCTGGCGCGCGCCTGGGCCAACCACCTGGTGCTCACCATCCTGCGCCAGGGCGAGGACTCGCCGGCCTTCGCCGAGGCGCTGCGTTTCGTCAACGAGTTCATCGCAAGCGCCCGCCCGGTGCACAGCGCCGAGGACCGCCGCGCGCTGCTGCGCATGCTGCCGGGCATCGAGCGGGCCCTGCGCCGCGGCCTCGCCAACGTGGCCTTCCAGGAAAACGACATCGAGCGCCTGCTCGGCCAGTTGCACACCTACTACCGCCAGCAGCTGGGCGAAGCCGTCCCCGAACCCGGCCCCGAGGACGCGGCGCTGCCCATTCCCGAGAGCATCCAGCCGATCCTCGAAACCGACGCGGTCGAGCACGAGCCGGAACCGGGCCAGGCCGCGCCGGCCACGGACAGCAACGAGATCGAGCAGGTCGAGCAGCTGAAGTCCGGTACCTGGCTGGAATTCTGCCCCACCGGCGACGCGGTCACCCGCGCCAAGCTGTCGTGGATCAGTCCGATGAGCGGCCGCTACCTGTTCGTCAACCGGCGCGGCCTCAAGGTGGGCGACTATGCTCCGCATGAACTGGCCGCGGCGCTCGCCGCCGGCAGCGCGCGCATCCTGTCTTCCCAGCCGCTGTTCGACCGCGCGATGGGCGCGATCGTCGACCGCCTCAGCCAGGCGGCGGCCTCCGGCACCGACGAAATCGCCTGACGTCAGCCGAGCGGTCGCCCCGCTCGGCTATGCTAGCGGGCTGGCGGCACCTTGCTGATGCCGGACACGGCTTCCTGCGTGCGCGCCGCGCCCTTCTTCCACCGAACGGATGCCGCATGCCTGACGCGCCCCTCCTCACCCCGCCCGACGCGAAGCTCATCGATGCCGACGTCGAACGCGCCTTCGCCGAGGACCTCGGCCCGGGCGACGCCACTGCCGATCTGCTTCCCGCCGACGCGATCGCGGTCGCGGCGCTGACCTGCCGCGAGGATGCGGTGATCGCCGGCATCCCCTGGTTCGATGCCTGCTTCCGCAAACTCGATCCGGACCTGGCGATCGACTGGCGCACGCGCGACGGCGAGCGGGTAGCCGCCGGCAGCGTGATCTGCAATCTGCGCGGGCGCGCCCGGGCGCTGGTCAGCGCGGAGCGCTCCGCGCTCAACTTCCTGCAGCTGCTTTCGGGCACGGCCACCTTCACGGCGGCCCACGTGGCCGCCGTGGCCGGCACCGGCGTCCGCGTGCTGGACACCCGCAAGACCGTCCCGGGCCTGCGGCTGGCGCAGAAGTACGCGGTGCGCTGTGGCGGTGGGCACAACCACCGCATCGGCCTGTTCGACGCGATCCTGATCAAGGAAAACCACATCGCCGCGGCAGGCGGCATTGAGCCGGCCGTGGCCGCGGCGCGGCGCATGCACCCGGCATTGTTGCTGGAGATCGAAGTGGAAACGCTCGACGAACTGCGCCGCGCTATCGATGCGGGCGCCGACCGCGTCATGCTGGACAACTTCACTCCTGCCATGATGGCCGAGGCGGTCGCCGCCGCGGCCGGCCGCGTGCCGCTGGAAATCTCCGGCAACGTCGACCTCCAGACCATCGGGGTCTATGCGCGTACGGGCGTCGATTTCATCTCGGTCGGTGCACTGACCAAGCACGTGCGTGCAGTTGACCTGTCGCTGCGGCTGCAATTGTCCGCCTGACGACATCGCACCGATCCGTTGAAGCGCTCGCGCGCGCTCACTGCTTCCAAGGCAGGTGCGCGATGCGGCAGCTAGCGCGGAAGCGCTGCGCACGCGCGCCTTGCGCCCGGTCCACCTCGCCCACACACTGCCCGCATGAGCCAGGTTTCCGATTTGATCGCCTTGCTGGCGTTCGCCGCCGTGGCCGGCCTGTGGTTCAAATCCACCCGTGCCCGGGAGCGGGCGGTGGACGAGGCGCGTCGGCAATGCATGCAGCACGACCTGCAGTTGCTCGACGAGACGGTTGGCCTGCGCAGCCTGCGCCTGCGGCAGGCCAGCGGCAGGCGACAGCTCGAGCTGGGCTACGGCTTCGAGGTCAGCGCGCACGGCGATGACCGGCAGGAGGGCCGGCTGTGGATGCGTGGCGGCCAGCTCGCAGGCGTAAGCCTGCCCGGAGGCGGGGAGCCATTGCCGCATGCAGTGGAACCCTCGATGGAGGCCGCCGAGCCGCTATCGCTGGAACGGCACGGCAACGTGATACCGCTCCGGCCAAGACGGCCACCCGCCGGCCAATGAACAGCAGCTGGAACTCGTCGCGAGTCTCGCCTTGCCAAAAACCTCGGGAATCCGGACGAGGCTTGCGATGCCGCCTCCCTTGCGGTGAGGGCGGATCGCCGGCCCGCATGCGGCCGACCGCGAAACCTCCGGCTACTTGACCACTCGCAGATGCGGCGAGCGCCGTGGCTTGTCTGGGCTTTCGCCGGAGGGTCCCGGCGGCGGGCCTTCCGGGCCCGGCGCGGGAGGCGGCGTGTCGCCATCGTCCGCTGGAAACATCATGCCCTGCCCGTTTTCCTGCGCATACAGGGCCAACCCCGCCTGTATCGGGATGCGGATCGCCTGGCTGACCCCGGAAAAGCGCGCCTGGAAATGGATGCAGTCGTTGCCCAGTTCCAGGTTGGCCACCGCACGCATGGCCAGGTTGAGCACGACCTGGCCGTTCTTGACCACCTGCGGGGGCACGCGCACCCCCTCGAAGGTGGCGTCCACCAGCACGTAGGGCGTGAGCTGGTTGTCGGTGATCCAGTCGTAGATCGCCCGCAGCAGGTAGGGGCGATTGGAACTCATCGGCGGGCGCTCGGTCATCGGCCCATGCCGGTCATGGACGCATCGCCCGTTCTTCGTTGGTCAGGCTGCGCGCATAACCCTGGCTATGGAAGAGGCGCTCGCCATAGTCCACGATGGGCTTGCCCTCGCGGCCCAGTTCCACGCCCAGCCACGGCAGGCGCCACACCACCGGTGCGACCAGGCAGTCGACCAGGCTCATTTCCGGATTGAGGAAGAACTTGGCTGCCTTGAACAACGGCAGCGAGGCGAGCAACTGCTCGCGCAGGCGCTTGCGCGCGGCGTCGGCGGGACGGCCGCCGGCGCGGATGGTGTCGACTTCGGGCAGCCAGTCGCGCTCGATGCGCACGGTCGCCAGGCGCAGGCGCGCGCGCGACAGCGGATCGATCGGCATCAGCGGCGGATGCGGATACCGCTCGTCCAGGTATTCGCAGACGACCGCCGTGTCGTACAGGGTCAGGTCGCGATCGACCAGGGTCGGCGTGGTGCCGTAGGGGTTGAGGTCGATCAGGTCTTCCGGCGGCTTGGCCGAATCGACCAGCACACGCTCGTAGCTGACGCCCTTGGCCGCCAGCACCAGCCGCGCGCGATGGCACTGGATGTCGTCGGCGGTGGTGTACAGGGTCAGTACGGTACGCGAACGAGCGCTTTGCACCATGCGCTTTTCTCCCCTTCAATAAGCGATGCGGCGACGCGCACGCCGCCGCATCCGAGGCTGGCGGACACCCGGTTTAGTGGACGTCCTTCCAGTATTCCTTCTTCAGTGCGTAGGCCAGCAGGGTGAAGAACGCCAGGAACAGGATCACCCAGATGCCGTAGGCGTGGCGCTGCAGCGCGGCCGGCTCGGAGACGTAGGCCAGGAAGTTGGTCAGGTCACGCGCCGCCTGCTGGTACTGCGCCGGCGTCATGCGGCCCGGCCGGGACAATTCCAGCTTCTCCACATCCTCGCTGCCGGGCTTCCTCACCGCGGTCTGCACGCCCTGCAGCTCCCACAGCGGGAACGGCATGGAGGCATTGGGGAACACGGTGTTGTTCCAGCCTACCGGACGGCTCGGGTCCAGGTAGAAGCTGTTGAGGTAGCCGTACACCCAGTCGGCCGTCTTGGCGCGCACTTCCAGCGAGAGATCGGGCGGCGCCTTGCCGAACCACTGCTTGGCCGCGTCCTCGGGCATGTGCGAGATCACCGGCTCGCCGAACTTGGCGCCGGTGAAATCGAGGTTGTCCATCACCTCTTTCTCGGTCAGACCCAGGTCCTCGGCGATGCGCGAGTAACGCTGGAACTTCAGCGAGTGGCAACCCACGCAGTAATTGAAGAACAGGCGCGCGCCGCGCTGCAGCGAAGCCTGGTCGCGCAGGTTCACGCCGGCGGATGGCAATTCGGGGCCGCCCTCGGAGGCCAGGACCTGGGTACTGCCCGCGAGCAGGCCAAGGGCAAGCGTGATCGAAAGGAGAATGTGCTTCATCAGTAGCTGCCGCTTAGTCATGCGTGGTCACCCGTTCCGGAACCGGCCTGGTGGTTTCCCACCCACGTCGGGTGTACAGCCACAGGAACACGAAATAGCCGAAATAGATCAGCGTCATCAGGCGACCGAACAGGTTCTCCCAGAAGGTCACGTCGACATCGCCGAACCACTCCGGAATGACTTCGGCAGTGACGCCCGCGCCGACCGCACCCAGCAGGATGAACGAGGCGGCGAACAGGCCCAGGGCGACCTTGAAACCGGTGCCGCGGTAGCGGACCGACTTGACCTTGCCGGCATCGATCCATGGCAGCGCGAACAGCAGCGCAATGGCGCCGAACATCGCCAGCACGCCCCACACGGCAGTGCCGAAGAAGGACGGGATCATGCGCAGGATCGCGTAGAACGGGGTGAAGTACCACACCGGCTTGATGTGCGAGGGCGTGACCAGGTTGTTGGCCGGAATGAAGTTGTCGTGCTCCAGGAACCAGCCGCCGAAGGTTGGCGCGAAGAAGATGATGAACGCGGCGATCAGCAGGAAGAAGCCCACGCCGACCAGATCCTTCACCGTGTAGTACGGGTGGAACGGAATGCCGTCGGCCGGCTTGAGCGCGTCCCAGCGGTTGCCCTTGGGACCCTTCTTGATCTCCACGCCGTCGGGGTTGTTCGAACCCACTTCGTGCAGCGCGGCGATGTGCAGCACCACCAACAGCAGCAGCACCAGCGGCAACGCGATCACGTGCAGCGCGAAGAAGCGGTTGAGCGTGGCGTCGGCGGGCAGGTAGTCGCCCATGATCCACTCGACCAGCGTGCCGCCGATCACCGGAATGGTGCCGAACAACGAGATGATCACCTTGGCGCCCCAGAACGACATGTTGCCCCACGGCAGCACGTAGCCCATGAAGGCCTCGGCCATCAGCACCAGGAAGATCAGCATGCCCAGCAGCCACACCAGCTCGCGCGGCTTCTTGTACGAGCCGTACATCAGGCCGCGGAACATGTGCAGGAACACCACCACGAAGAACAGCGAAGCGCCGGTGGAGTGCATGTAGCGGATCAGCCAGCCCCACTCCACGTCGCGCATGATGTACTCGACCGAGGCGAAGGCTTCCGCCGCGCTGGTCTTGTAGTTCATGGTGAGGAAGATGCCGGTGACGATCTGGTTGACCAGCACCAGCAGCGCCAGAGAACCGAAGTAGTACCAGAGGTTGAAGTTCTTCGGTGCGTAGTACTCGGTCATGTGCTTGCGGTAGGCAGGCATCATGCCGGGGGCGCGCTCGTTGACCCAGTCGCCCATGCGGGTGAATACGTTAGCCATCAGCCGGCCTCCTTGGGATCGACGCCGATCTGGATGTGCGTGTCGTCCACGAAGTGGTACGGAGGCACCTGCAGGTTCTTCGGCGCAGGCACGCCGGAAAACACGCGGCCGGACAGGTCGTAGCGCGACTTGTGGCACGGGCAGAAGAAGCCGCCCTTCCAGTTCGGATCGAACGGCTCGGGCTTGATCTGGGGGAAGAACTCCGGCACGCAGCCCAGGTGGGTGCAGATGCCGATCAGGACCAGCCACTCCGGCTTGATCGAGCGGGCCGGTCCCTTGATGTAGGTAGGCTGCTGGTCCACTTCCGAATTCGGATCGACCAGGCGAGGCGCCAGCGACGGCAACACCGCAAGCTGGTCCTTCGTGCGGCGGACCACGAACACGGGCAGGCCGCGCCACGCGTAGTCGACCTTCTGGCCCAACTCGATCTTGCCGATGTCCGCCATGACCGGCGCACCGGCGGCCTTGGCGCGTTCACTGGGCTCCCAGGACTTGATGAAGGGCACGACTGCCGCGACGACTCCCACGCCACCGACCACCGAGGTGGTCGCTGTCAGGAAGCGGCGGCGGCCGTGATCGACGACTTCGTTCGCCATCAGGCTCTCCGGTACATGCAATGCCATTGAGATGCGAGCCCCGTTTGGGAGCCTGCAAAAATCGCGTTAGTGTAGCGTCAGGGCCTGGCCCGTACAATCAATCGCATGGGGGCTGAAGCCTGCCCCGCGCCTCCAACGTCCGGCCCCATCCAAACCATTGAAGCCATGAAGAACGCCGCCGGCGCGCTCGCCTTTATCGCCCGCTTCGTCATCCTGGGATTGGCGCTTGCCTTCGTGGTGGGGCTGTTCTGGCCGGGCAGCGGCGACCGCCTGCGCCAGCGCTTCGGCCTTGCCCACGCGCCCGAGCCTTCGGCCATGCAGGCCGCGGCACCCGCGCCCGGCAGCGGGCCGGTTTCCTACGCCGATGCGGTGGCCCGGGCCGCGCCTGCGGTGGTCAACATCTACGCCAACAAGATGGTCACCGCGCGCGCCGTGCAGATGTACGACGACCCGGTGCTGCAACGGCTGTTCGGCGGCCTGCCCACCGGCCCGGCCTACAAGCGCCCGCAGCAGGTGCTGGGCTCGGGCGTGATCGTCAACCCACAGGGCTACGTGCTGACCAACAACCACGTCATCGCCAACGCCGACGACATCCAGGTGTTGCTGTACGACGGCCGCATCGCCAAGGCCACGCTGGTCGGGGCCGACGAGGAAACCGACCTGGCGGTGCTGAAGATCGATGCCGGCAACCTGCCCGTGGTCAGGATCGCCGACAGCCATGCGCTGCGCGCGGGCGACGTGGTGCTGGCGATCGGCAACCCGCTGGGCCTCAACCAGACGGTGACCATGGGCATCGTGAGCGCGGTGGGAAGGCAGTTGTCCAGTTCCAGCGCCGAGGACTTCATCCAGACCGACGCGGCTATCAATCTGGGCAATTCCGGCGGCGCGCTGGTCAACGCCCACGGCGAGCTCGTGGGCATCAATACGTTGCTGATCGGACGGCAGGCCAACGCCGAGGGCATCGGTTTCGCCATCCCCATCGGCAGTGCCAAGAACGTGCTGGACCAGATCATCGCCAGCGGACACGTAGTGCGCGGCTGGCTGGGTGCCGACTATGCCTTCGTGCCGGTGGCCGCCGACAGCGGCCTTCCCGCCGCGGCGCGCGGCGCGCAGGTGACGGACGTTTATCCCGGCGGTCCGGCGGCGCAGGCCGGCATCCAGGCGCACGACATCCTGCTGCGCATCGGCACCGACGACATCCTCGATCCGGCCGACTTGCGTCGCCGCGAGGCAGCGCTTAAGCCCGGCAGCAAGGTGGAAGTGTCCGGCCTGCGCAACGGCGTGCCGTTCCACACCGAAGTCACCCTGGCGCGCCGCCCGCCGCTGCAGGTACGCAATACGCTGGACGGCTGAGGCCTACTCAGCTTCGCGCTTCCTGCGGGAACACCGGGCACCCTCAAGGTGCGCCCGGGCTCCTCATCGCAGTGAGCGTGCCATGCACCGCCGCGCCGTAGCGGCGGCGCAACTCGTCGACGCGCTTCACGTAGACCTGCGTCTCGGCGTACGGCGGCACGCCGTTGAACCGCTGGACCGCGCCCGGACCGGCGTTGTACGCCGCCGCGGCCAACCGCTCGTTGCCGCCGAAAGTCCGCAGCAACTGGCCCAGGTAACGCGCGCCGCCACGGATGTTCTGCCCCGCATCGAACGCGTCCAGCACCCCCATGTCGCTGGCGGTGCCCGGCATCAGCTGCATCAGTCCCTGCGCCCCCTTGAGCGAAAGCGCATTGGGATTGAAGGCGCTTTCGGCGTGGATCACCGCGCGCAGGAAAGCCTCGTCCACGCCCGACTCCAGGCTGGCCGCGCGTATCGCATCGGCATAGGCGGTGATGTTCAACCGCACCCGGCCCCAGTCGATCGTCGAGTGCAGGTTGCAGGCCACGCAGGTGGCGATGTAGGTAAACAGCATGGTGACGGCGCCGCGCCGGCCGCCGCCCGGGTTCACGTTGGTGTATTCGACCGAGCCGTCCGGTCTGACCACACGATAGACAGCGCCGCGAAGCGTCCGGTCCGACGGGGCGGTAGCCGCACTGGCCACCACGCCGTCGCGGTAGTCCCACTGGCCTGCGGGCAGCGCCCGCGCCGTGGTGTCGACCGTCCCTTCGACGTCCGCCAGCGATACCCGCCGGGCCGTGGTCTGCACCCATCCGTGCACACCCGCGAGCGAGGCCGCCCGCGCCGGCGGCGCTGCCCGACGTGCCGGCCTGGCCGCGGGGCTGGCATAGGAGGCCACCTTGCGGCAGCCGCTGTAGCCGCCGGTCGTGCCGCTGAACACCGCTTCGCCACCGGCACCCGTGCACCGGTACAGCGCCCCGGCGCGTGCTGTCTGCAGCCAGCACAACCCCGCCAGCAACACGCAGGCCAGCGCGATCCGGGACAGGATCGTGCAGACCGGGAAAGCGGCGCAAGCCACGCCGG
>NZ_JABFWW010000291.1 GCF_013362045.1 Frateuria sp.
ATGCGGCCCCATCGCTGGAGAAATGCCCGCCGCCCATGCATGGCCCGAAGATAGGCCGCGGCAGGTTATGCCGCGTTGAAGGCGGGCCGGGCCTTTCTTGGAAGGCTTCCTGGCAGGACGAACCGGGATCCGGCGCGTTCGGCAAGTTCGACCCCGAGCCTTGGCGCGGATACCGCCAGCGGTACTGAAACACCGGACGCCGATGCCGGTATTCCCCGCGCTCCCGCCGACCGCCGATGGCAGTATTCGCCGCGGACATGGACGCCAATGCCTGCGCACTGAATGCGGCGGATAGCAAGTGCGGGACGTCCCGCCGGCCGGCCGCAGAGAGCTCCGTCACATCTCGGCGCCTCGCCGACGCCGTGGCGCTTGCTGCCTTCCCCGGGCGGACAAGATACTGGCCTGATCCCGCCCTGCCCCACGAACCATGTCGAACCTGAGTCCGGAAGAAGCCCGCAACTACATGCTTCAGTTGCTGAAGCTGATGCACCAGGGAGGCGGGTCGGATCTGTTCATCTCGGCCGATTTTCCACCGAGCATGAAATGCCAGGGCCAGATGAAGGCGCTCAGCCAGCAGCGCCTGACCGGCGAGATCACCCGGAAGCTGGCGCTGTCGCTGATGAACGAGAAACAGCGGAAGGAATTCGAAGGCGACTTCGAATGCAACTTCGCCATCGCCCTGCCCGGCGTCTGCCGCTTCCGCGTGAACGTGTTCGTGCAGCAGCAGCAGACCGGCATGGTGATCCGCACCATCGCGTCGGAAATCCCGACCCTGGAGAAGCTGGGCCTGCCCGAGGTGCTCAAGGAAGTCATTATGACCAAGCGCGGCCTGGTGCTGGTCGTGGGCGGCACCGGCTCGGGCAAGTCGACCACGCTTGCGGCCATGATCGACCATCGCAACACCCATTCGGCCGGCCACATCATCACCGTCGAAGACCCAGTCGAGTACGTGCACAGGAACAAGGGCTGCCTGGTCACCCACCGCGAGGTCGGCGTGGACACGCACTCCTGGCAGGCCGCGCTGAAGAACACGCTGCGCCAGGCGCCGGACGTGATCCTGATCGGCGAGATCCGCGACACCGAGACCATGGAGCATGCGATCGCCTTCGCCGAGACCGGTCACCTGTGCCTGGGCACGCTCCACGCGAACAACGCCAACCAGACGCTCGACCGCATCATCAACTTCTTCCCGGAGGAGCGTCGCGCGCAGCTGCTGATGGACCTGTCCTCCAACCTGCGCGCGATCATCTCGCAGCGGCTTGTGCGCACCGAAACCGGCAACGGCCGCAAGGCGGCGATCGAGATCATGCTGAACACGCCGACGATCGGCGAGGCGATCCTCAAGGGCCAGTTCCACGGGTTGAAGGAAACCATGGCCAAGTCCCGCGAACTAGGCATGCGCACCTTCGACCAGGCCCTGTTCGAGCTCTACGACGCCGGCCACATCGGTTACGAAGAAGCCATCCGCAACGCCGATTCGGCCAACGAGCTGCGGCTGCAGATCAAGCTGAAGGCCGAGCGCAAGGCGCCGCAGGACGGCGCCGGCATGGTGCTGGCCCTGCACGAGGAGGAAGAGGAGGGCGACGGGGAGGCCAAGAACTAGGCGGGGTGTCGCCCCCCGGCCTCGCATGTGTCGGCGGCTCAGCGCCGCTCCTGCACGCGCAGCAGGTTGCCCGCCGGGTCGCGCACGGCGCAGTCGCGCACGCCGTAGGGCTGCATGGTGGGCTCCTCGACCACCTCGGCGCCGTTGGCCTGGATGCGCTCGAACGCGGCGTCCAGGTCCCGGGTGGCCAGCAGCAGCATCGCGTAGGTGCCCTTGGCCATCATCTCGGCGATGGTGCGCTTCTCCTCGTCGTTGACGCCGGGGCTGGCGGCAGGCGGGAACAGCACGATGGAGGTGCCAGGCTGGTCCGGCGGGCCGACCGTGATCCAGCGCATGCCGTTGTAGCCGACGTCGTTGCGCACCTCGAAGCCGAGGGTGTCGCGGTAGAACGCCAGCGAGGCGTCCGGGTCGGTGTGCGGGAGGAAGCTTGCGTGGATGGTGATGTCCATGGCGCTCGGGTTCGTTGGGGGATCCGTCATGCTAGGCCCGCTGGCGATCAGGCGCTTCTCGATTCCTGACCGGTTTGGCCACGAGATCGCAACGCTCGGCTGCACGCCAGAGCTGATTCTTTGGGGCAGACGCCCGCACGACGTGTGAGGCGGTCCCGTCGATGCACCGGTCCGCGCCCGGTAGTCGGGGCAGCGCGGGGCCGGCATACCAGGCGGCCGGCCATCGGGCGGAGGCGCGGGGTGCAGAGCGGATCGTCCTGGCACGTGGGCCGATCGCACGAATCGGCTGCGTCCCCTCCATGATCGTCAGGGCTTGTGGTGCCGCTACCCAGGCTGCGCATGGCGCGGGGGCGGCGTGCGCTCCAGCTCGGCCCGGTTCCAGCCGCCAAGCTCGGCTGCTTGCTGCCAGGTACTTTGCAGGAAGGCACGCAGCGCGTCGTCCGGCGACGGCGCCTTGCGCACCGTGTCGTACGGCAGGACGAATTCGCCGAGCGCCGCATGGAAGTACGCCCCGGGCGGCCGGACGGGCGCATCGGGCAGCCCGGCCGGCGACGGCACCGCATAGGCGTAGAAGGCGGGCTCGAGCAGCGGCGCGCTGCCGGGCCAGAAGCCATGGCTGATCACCTCGTGGGAATAGGCGTCGCGTTCGAACGCCGGCCCTTCGCGCGGCGGCGCGCGGCGGCCGGAAAAACGCGTCACCGCCAGATCGAAACTGCCCCAGAAGAAATTGACCGGGCTGCTCTTGCCCACGTAGCCGCAGCGCCAGGCCGCGAACGCCCGCTCCACCTGCACCAGGATGCGCCAGAACCGCTGCGCCCACGAGGCGTCGTAGCTGTGGTGGCTGGTGTCCTCGTCCAGCCGCACCGGCGATGGCATCTCGACCGCGACGGGCCAGATATGTACCGACAGTCCCATCTCGCCCAGCGCATCCATCACCGCCCGATAGAAGTCGGCCACGCTGCGTGGCGCCAGCCGGACGAAGCGGCTGCCGCCATCGGTGCAGGCGATTTTCAGCACGTGCTCGATGAAATCGAACTCGAGGGTGAAGGACCGGGAGCCGGACGGCAGCGTGCCGGTGGACAGCCCGCGCGCGGTCACGCGCATGGCCACGCCCCAGCAGTGGTTCAACGGCGGCGCCAGCGCCAGGGCGACCTTGCCCACCACCTGCGACCACAGATGCAAGGTGGCGTAGGTGTCGTGCCATTCCTCGTAAGGCAGCGCAGGCCAGGTCGCATCGCACGCCATGCCGTTCTCCGCTTCGATCCCGCAGGGACGCTTGCCGGTGGCAGCCGGCCTGCAGGCTTCGGCGAAGGTAGGCGGAGCGCCGTTATGGCGGACGCATGGGCGCGTCAAGGGCGTGGCCCTCCGGGCGCTTCCCCGGCGCCCGGCACAGGTCCGTCGGAAGCTCCCGCCCGGAAGATCGTGGCGACCGGACCTACGTGTTCCCTTCGCTGGCGTGAAGGATCCGGAAGCGGCCGGGCTCCGCCGGGTCGCGATCAACCACCTGGACCGGCGCCGAGGCCCACTGCCAAACGCTCACGCCGGGCGTGCGCAGAAACCGGATCCGCCCGCGGGTGCCGTCGACTGCGACATGACGCCAGGAGGCTGCAATGCGCGAGCGGTCCGCGCCATGGGAACGCAACATCTCGGCGAGAACGAGCATCGTGTCGTAGCCCTCGAAGGCCACGAAGGATGGTGCTTCGGCCAGCCGCGAGCGAAGGGCGGATCCGACGCAGGCACCGAGGGGCGTGAGGCGCTCGGGCAGGTAGCGCAGGAACGGGATCGCGGCGCCGTCCTCGCCCAGCAGCGCCATCCATTCCGCGAATTCCGGTTGCCCCGCCGGCGCACCCGTCATCAGCCCGGCGAGGCGCGGGTCGCGGCGGACGGACCGGACGATCGGCACCGCCGGCTCCGGGAAGCCGACCAGCAGCAGGAGGGCTGTTGTGTGATGACCAACGAGTGCATCGCACACGGCCGCGGGGGAAAGTGCGCGCGCGTCCAGGTCGATCACGGTGCCGCCGCGCGGCGCGAGGCGGTCCCGCAGGATGCGGGTCCCGGAGGCCCAGTAGACACCCGGTTCGGCGGCGACGGCGATGCGCCGGTGGCCCGCACCGATAAGGAAGTCCGCGTAGATCCGCCAGCCGCGGGACTGCGGGGGAGCGAGGCGCGCGACCCAGTCCGTGGGCTGCTCGGTGAGCGCATCGAGCACCGCCGACGAACAGAGGAACGGCAGGCCCAGGGCGTCGGCCCGGGCGGCCGCGGCACGAGCGGCGACGCTGTGGTACTCCCCCGCCAAGGCAGCCACGCCCAGGCCGGCCAGTTCGTCGACGGCCGCCGTGGCCCGCCCTGGATCGGCCGCGGTGTCCCGGACCACCAACTCGAACCGCCGCCCAGCGACCCCGCCGGCGGCATTGACGTCGTGAACGGCCAGCTCGAGTCCTGCGAGCATGTGCCGGCCTGCCTCGACCCAGCCGGGCCGGGTGAGTGGAACAAGGGCACCGATCCGGATGGCTGGTGCGTCCGGCGGCGCTGCACTGGGCGACGAAGATGGCGTAGTCATGCGTTGGCCTCTCCCGCGCGGCCATCAACGGGGACATGGCCCATCGGGCCCGTGCCCGCTCCGGACGGCATGAACCGTCCTCTCCCTACCCGCGCCAGTTGGCATGCCTGCGCCAGAACTCCACGCTGCGGCGATAGGCCTCCCGGTCCAGCGGCACGCCCGAGCCGCCCTCTTCCACGCCCAGCGCGTTGCGCATCATGGTGATGGGCGCCATCGGCGTCTCCTCGGGCTCGGCGGCGTACATGCAGCCGACCACGCCCCAGTCGGCGGCGATGGGCGAGCCTTCCTTCGCCAGCTGTTCGCGGCTGTAGAGGATGGGGATCAGGTAACCCGCGACCGGCGGCTCCAGCCCCTCGAACCAGCGCACCAGCACCGGCAGCTCGTCCCGCGTGCGCGCTTCGTAGTCCGAGCGCAGCAGGTGCCGGTTACCGTCGCTCACCGGCACCGCCAGGCAGCGCGTGGAAGTCCAGTTGCGATGCACGTGCAGCTTGCAGAACGGTGCGTAGCCGTCGAGCACCTTCAGCGGCGGCACCTCGTTGAGCCGGCGCTCGAACTGCTCGGGCGTGCAGTCCTGGATGGTGTTGCGGCGCGGCTCGCGCGGAAACAGCCGAGGCAGGGCGAAGTCGGTGAGGACGATGGACATGCGGCGCGGGCCAGGGCCTGGGAGCGGGGCATTATCGCGTCATCGGGAACCAGCGGTGCCCGAACGGCCACACGCAGCGGCGTCATGGCGTCCAGATGCGTGGCAATAGGCGCTCCGCCGGGTTTTGGGGAGCTCATTCCGGATCGCGCCCGAGTACGGCAATGTTCACATCGCATCGCCAGCGGAAGCCAAGCGCGTGATAAAGCGCTATCGCGGCGTCGTTGCTCTTCCAGGCATGCAGAAAGGCCGTTTCGCCGCGTGCCGCGATGCCCGCGGCGACATGCCTGGACAAGCGTTTGGCCAACCCATGCCCCCGAAAATCGGGATGCGTGCAGACACCGCTGACCTCGGTGTGGCCGGGAAAATGGAACCGTTCGCCGGCCATCGCGGCGAGCCGGCCATCGACGCGAACGCCAAAGAAGCGGCCCATGCGATGCGTGTGCCGCAGGAACGGGCCCGGCTCGGTGAGCGTGGCCAGGGCCAGCATCTCTGCCGCGTCGCGGTCGGACAGCGCGACGATCCCGTCAGCTCCCTCGCCAGGTGGCGCCACGGGGGCATGGGCCACCATCTGCACGCCTTGGGCCTCCTTGATGGCAACAAGGCCGGATGGAATGCGGATGTCCTGCGCCTGCAGGATGAACACATGCTCCGACGGCTGCACGAGGCGAGCCAGGGCTCGCTGGGCGGTCTCGCCGTCATCGCGGGCGGACGCAAAGCGATTGACATCCGGCTTGTATCGCCGCGCCAGGTCGTCGCCCAGCGACAAGTCGGCGTGGGCCGTGCTCAGGCTGGACCACACCGGGCGGTCAAGCAGGCTCATCCCGACCTTCTCCGCAGCCGAAAAGCAGAAGCTGCGCCAAAGGTTGCTTTCCTGCAAGACGCTCGCCCCAGGGACGGTATTCCACGCATGGGTGACCCGTGCTTCTGGCTGCCCTTCGCATCCGAGGGTGCGGGGCAGCATGGAGACGAGGCTTAAGTCCCCTCCCGTCCTAGGCGGCCCGATGACCGGCAGCCACCGCCGCCTGGGCGGCGTAAGCGCGCTGGTAGGCGGGCCGCGCCTCCCCGCGGGCGACGTAGGCCGCCAGGCTCGGGAATTCGCCCAGGATGCCCGACGGTTTCAGGCGGAGCAGCACCGACACCATCATCAGGTCGCCCGCGCTGAACGCACCATCGAGCCAGTCGGCATCGCCCAGGCGTGCGGAAAGCTGGCGCAGCCGGGTGCGAATGCGCTCCACCACCAGAGGCATGCGTTCCGCGGCCCACGGCTTGTCACCCTCGATGAACTTCACGGTGACGAGTTCGAGGATCGGCGGCTCCACGGTATTGATCGCGGCGAACATCCAGGTGATCGCCCGCGCGCGGGCATCGGGATCGTGCGGCAGCAGACCCGCATGGCGTTCGGCGATATGGAAGACGATCGCACCGCTCTCGAACAGGGCGAGTTCGCCTTCCTCGTAGGTGGGAATCTGGCCGAAAGGATGAAGGCCCAGGTGCGCGGGCTCCTTCATCGCCCGGAACGACAGAAGGCGGACCTCGTAGGGTTGGCCCGCCTCTTCCAGCGCCCAGCGGACGCGCGTATCGCGTGCCAGTCCCTTGCCGCCATCGGGCGAGTTTTCAAAGGCGGTAATGGTGATGGTCATGGTGAGGCTCCTGGTGGTGAAGGTCATGACGGCGACGCCGGCGAGCGGTTCAAGACAAACCCAGGTCGAGGGCGGTCTCCCTGCCCTGGCATCCCTGGCAGGCTCTCGATTCGCGGCGTGTCACCTCTACGACGATCCAGCCCCACGCGGATCGACACGACCGCTCGGGGCCCCGGGCAAGCGCACGCTCCACCTGGCAGTTTCCTTTCGCGGGTGTTCTTGAGAAAGCGCCCATCGCCCTGATGCTGGGAACGCCAAGACTTCCAGCAGGGGCCATGCTCGACAAAATCAGAAACTGGCGCGTACGCCATATCGTCGCCCGGCGCCCCATCGCCGAACCGTTGTGGCAGGACGCGCTGCGGCGGTGCGCCCCGGCGCGCCGGCTGGGCGCTTCCGACCAGGCCGCGCTGCGCGTGCTGGCCACGCTGTTCCTGGAGCGCAAGTCGCTGGAACCGGTCCAGGGGCTGGAGCTCGACGATGCCGACCGCGTGCTGCTCGCGACCCACGCCTGCGTACCGATCCTGAAGCTGGGCCTCGACTGGTATGACGGCTGGCACAGCGTCATCGTCTATCCGGACGCGTTCATCCCGCGGCGCACGCATACCGATGCGGCGGGCGTGGTCCACCAGACCCGCCACGTGATGGCCGGCGAGGCATGGGGGCGCGGACCGGTGATCCTGTCGTGGGCGGACGTGCTCCATGCCGGCAGGAAGCCGGGCCACAACGTGGTCATCCACGAAATGGCGCACAAGCTCGACCTGCTCAACGGTGAAGCCAACGGTTTCCCGCCCCTGCACCGGCGCATGGATCGCCGCGTGTGGACGCGCGTCTTCTCCGGTACCTGGGATCGCCTGCGCGACGACCACCGCAACGGGCTGCCCCTGCCGATCGACCCGTACGGGCTGGAGAGCGAGGCCGAGTTCTTCGCGGTGGTCAGCGAGCAGTTTTTCGAGGAGCCGGCGGCCTTGCGCCAGCATTTGCCGGAGGTCTATCGGCAGCTCGAGCAGTTTTACCGGCAGCACTCCTACTGAACGCGGATCGATAAGCCACCGCACCGGCGTCACGCGCGATGGGCGGATAAAGGGCGCCGTCGGTCGGCTATTGCGCGATGTGGAGGCCTGGCGCTTTGCCGGTATCCGATCTTCCCATGGGCCGGCGCGCATCAAGTAGCTCCGGCAGGCGAGCCTTTCATCGCTCGCCCGGCTGCCCGCAATGAAAGACGGCCCGCGCCAAACGTGGGCCGCCTTCACCCGCAGCAGGCGCGGCTAGTGGCCGTGCTGTCCCACATCGAGGTCGAACCGCAGCACCTGGCCCATGCCCGGCGGCAGGCCGAAGCCCGCGTTGGACACGAACAGCGCGCCATCGGGCCCGAAGGTCATCGCCGTGGGCAGCGTCAAGCCGGTGATGATGGCGGTGCGTGCGCCCGACGGATCGATCCGCACCACCTTGCCCGTGCCCGGCGTGGGCACCGGGTTGTTCTTGCCCGTGGTGTTCTCCAGCACGTACATCCGCGAGCGGCAGTCGAAGGCGAGCCCGACGACCGTGGTCAACCGGTCCGCGGCCGGCCACAGCTGGCCATTGCGGGTGAGCTCGAGCACCTTCGAGGAGCCGGCCACGATCGGGAACGTGTTGAGGTTGCCGATGAAGAAGTGGCCGTGGTACGCCAGCGCGGTCGGCACGATGTGGCCTTGCGATGCGGACACGTCGACGATGCGCTGGATCGCGCCGTCCGTGCGCACACGCACCAGCTCGCCGTGGTTGGGTTCCAGCGCGAACAGCTCGCCGCGGAGCGCGACCATGCTGTACCAGGTACCGTCGGGCTCGAAGTCGCCCGGGTTGGGGTTCTGCACCGGGTGGTGCATCTGGTAGCGGCTGAGGTTGGCGATCCAGTGGATCGAACCGTCGGCCTCCACGCGCGCCACGCCGTTGAAGGTGCCCGCCACGCCGTGCGAGCAGCCGGCGCCCGCGGTAATCGCATAGAGCGTGCGGCCGATGAAGGCGACGTCGGCCACGCCGCTGATCAACGATCCGGTCGCGGCGCTGGTCTGGCTGGACGGGAAGCGGTCGGTGACCGTGAAGCGATGCCCGTGGCGATCGACCCTCGAAATCCGCCCGCCGGTCGGGCTGCCGCTGTAGGGCCCGACATCGGGTACCTGCGTGCACTGCATCGGGGTGGTCTGATGCGTGCCCCCCTTGCCGCCCTCGGCCACGTAGAGGTAGCCGTCGGGCCCGAACGTCAGGCCGCGCGGGTTGTTCAGGCCGGAGGCGTAGATCGACACCTTCACCGGGTAGCCGGTGTGGGTCTGCGCCATGCTGGCGATGTCCTGCGGGCTGGGCGAGGCGGCACTGCTGGCGACCGCGGCCTTCGGCAGCAGGGCAAGGGAAACGGCGAGCGCCAGCGCACTGGCCGCCAGTTGCATACGGGGAGTCATGGGAAATCCTCCGGGAGGAGTGCGGCAGAACCGGCGGTGCCGCTTTCGCCTCGCAACACCCGGGCCCGGCGACCGCCGGCCCTCGGGCACGCCGGCCACCCCTGCGCGACCAGCCGGTGCGCGACGCCGACACGCAAAGGCCCCGCGCAGAGCACGCAAGGATCGCCCGGCCGGCATGTGTCGATCGCGCCACGGCGGAGCGCACTCC
>NZ_JABFWW010000003.1 GCF_013362045.1 Frateuria sp.
GCGCGCTTGGCCGGGTGCGTGGCGGGGATGTCGCTGAAGCCCAGCGGCGACAGGCCCAGCGTGGAGAGCACCATCGCCATCGTGTTGGCGGTGAACTGCCCGCCGCAGGCGCCGGCGCCGGGGCAGGCGTGGCGCTCGACCGCCGAAAGCTGCGCGTCGTCGATGCGCCCGGCGCCGTGCGCGCCGACCGCCTCGAACACCTGCTGCACGGTGATCGGATGGCCCTCGTGCTTGCCGTGGTCGATGGTGCCGCCGTAGAGCGCGACCCCGGGGATGTCCAGCCGCGCCAGCGCCATCGCGGCGGCGGGAATGGTCTTGTCGCAGCCGCACAGCACCACCATCGCGTCGAGGCAATGGCCGTCCACCGCCAGCTCGATCGAGTCGGCGATCAACTCGCGGCTGACCAGCGAGGCGCGCATGCCCGGCGTGCCCATGGCGATGCCGTCGGTCACCGCGATGGTGTTGAACTCCACCGGCGTGCCGCCGGCGGCGCGGATGCCCTCGGCCGCGGCCTCGGCCAGCTCGCGCAGGTTGAGGTTGCAGGGCGAGACGTTGGACCAGGTGTGCACCACCGCGACCAGCGGCCTGGCGATCGCGTCGTCGTCCAGGCCGGTGGCGCGCAGCATGGCGCGGGCGGGCGCGCGGTCGGGGCCGCGCTTGATCAGGTCACTGCGCATGGACGCTCCGGGTTTGTGGCTGTTGCTGTGGCGCCCTCTCCCCCGGCGATGAAGCTGCTGGGGAGAGAGAGGCAAGGCGGCGCGTGTGCGAATTCATCCACATGCCCGCACGCCGGCGAAGAACGCGTGGTGGTTGGCCGCGTCGTCGGCCAGCGCTACCAGTACGGCGTCGAGCACCTCGGCGGTGCCGGCCTTACCGCCAAGGTCGCGGCTACGCGGGCCGTGCTCGAGCACCTGCGTCACAGAGTGCTCCACCGCGCGCGCCTCGGCTTCCAGCCCCAGCGAATGGCGCAGCAGCAACGCGGCCGACAGGATCGCGCCGAGCGGATTGGCGACGCCCTGGCCCGCGATGTCGGGGGCCGAACCGTGGATCGGCTCGTACAGCCCGTTGCGGCCCGTCCCCAGCGAGGCGGACGGCAACAGGCCCAGCGAGCCGGCCAGCGCGGCGGCCTCGTCGGTGAGGATGTCGCCGAACAGGTTCTCGGTGACCACCACGTCGTAGCGTTGCGGCTGGGTCAGCAGCAGCATCGCCATCGAGTCGACCAGCTGGTGCTCCAGCTTCACGTCCGGATAGTCGGCGGCGATGCGCGTGGCGGTGCTGCGCCACAGGCGCGAGGTCTCCAGCACGTTGGCCTTGTCCACCGAGGTGAGGTGGCGGCGGCGCGCGCGGGCGAGCTCGAAGGCGCGGCGCACGACGCGCTCGACCTCGGCGACCGTGTAGCGGCACTCGTCGGTGGCGGCATCGGCGCTGCGCGTCTTGGCGCCGAAGTAGGCGCCACCGGTGAGTTCGCGCACGAACAGCACGTCGACGTCGCGCAGGCGCTCGTCCTTCAGCGGCGACAGCGCGGCCAGCGCGGGGTGCACCGCGAGCGGGCGCAGGTTGGCGTAGACGCCCAGCGCCGCGCGCAGCCCGAGCAGGCCCTGCTCGGGGCGCACCTTCGCTTCGGGATCGGACCACTTCGGGCCGCCGACCGCGCCCAGCAGCACCGCGTCCGCCTGTCGGCAGGCGTCCAGCGTGGCGGCCGGCAGCGGATCGCCGGTGGCGTCGATGGCGCAGCCGCCGATCAGGTGACGGCTGAAGCGGAACTCGTGCTCGTAGTGTTCGGCCACGGCCTCCAGCACGGCTACCGCCGCAGCGGTGACCTCCGGGCCGACGCCGTCGCCGGGCAGGGTGACGATCTGGGCTTTCATGCGGCCTCCGGGTGGGCTTGTTCGTAATGCGCGATGGCGTCGGCGTGGCCCAGCAGGAAGCCGAGCTGGTCGACGCCGTGCAGCAGGCAGTGGCGGGCGAAGGGTTCCAGCGCGAAGCCGATGCGGCCTCCATCCGGAAGTTCGACGAACTCCCCGGCCACGTCGATCGCCAGCTCGATGCCGGGGTGGTCGAGCAGCCAGCGGTGCGCGGGCGCGTCGATCACCAGCGCCAGCAGGCCGTTCTTCAGCGCGTTGCTGCGGAAGATGTCCGCGATCTCGCTGCACAGCACGGCGCGGATGCCGTAATCGAGCAGCGCCCAGGGCGCATGCTCGCGCGAGGAGCCGCAGCCGAAGTTGCGCCCGGCGACCAGGATCGCGCAGCCGCGCGCCTCGGGCCGGTTGAGCGGGAAGGCGGGACTGTCGCCGCCTTCGGGCAGGTAGCGCCAATCGTGGAAGCAGAGCTTGCCGAGCCCTTCGCGCGTGGTGGTGGTGAGGAAGCGCGCCGGGATGATGCGGTCGGTGTCGATGTTCTCGTCCGGCAGCACGGCGGTGCGGGAGTGCAGGCGGGTGATCGGTTTCATGGACGGGCCTCGCAAGAAACGACAGCTCCCTCTCCCCCGACGGGGAGAGGGTTGGGGTGAGGGGCGGGTGCTCGCGGGATGGGTGATCA
>NZ_JABFWW010000246.1 GCF_013362045.1 Frateuria sp.
AGCCGCTGCGGCGTGCCGACAGTGCGCCGCCGCGCGCCGCATCCGCGCTGCCGGCCACCGACGCGGACGCCGAGCTGCCGCCCGATGCCGACAGCGCCGATCCGCAGCTCTACCAGAACCTCGACTTCTACGGCTGGCTCGCCGCCAACGACACCGCCCAGGCGCGGCACTGACCCATGACGCGCTTCGCCCTGCTACCGCTGCTGCTTGCCCTGGCCGCACTCGCGCCACTGCATGCGCAGGACGCGCCGCCGCCCCCGCCGCCCGGCGCGGACGCCACGCTCCCTCCGCCGCGCCCCTGGCGCAACCTGGACCCGGCCCAGCAGGAGGTGCTCGCGCCGCTGCGCGACCAGTGGGACACCATGCCGCCGCAGCGACAGTCGCACTTGCTCAAGCGTGCCGAACATTGGGTCACCCTGCCGCCGGACCGCCGCGAGGAAATCCGCGAGCGCATCGCCCGCTGGCAGCAGATGACGCCCGAGGAACGCCAGCGCGCGCGGGCCAACATGCACAAGTTCCACCACCTGCCGCCGGACCAGCGCGAACGCCTGCACGACGCCTACGAGCATTTCCAGAACCTGCCGGTGGACCAGCGCGAACGCCTGCTGCGCCAGTGGCGCTCGCAGACCGTCGAGCAGCGCCTGCAAGGCCTCGACCATTCGCCGCGGAGGCCGCCGCCGGGCCATTGACGCAAACCCGACTTCCCCTGGAAGGAAGGTGCCGCCGGCCTCCCGCGATGGGCGAAGCGCACGCTCGAGGCCTCCCCTTCGAAGGACCGGTACGGATGGATCGAATGCCGCAAACCCGCACCCGGTCCGGACGGTTCAGGCAACCCCGCTCGACCTAGCCTTGGAATTGCGTTTCGCCACCACGGCTCACGCAGCTCTTGGCGACCAGTTCGTCGGCGAAGTCGGGTGTCAGCGCACCGTCGCGCAGCATCAGCTCGACGAAGTTGAAGACGTTGCGCGCATACATCTCCGACGCATGCAACGGTGCACCGGCCGGTAGGTTCAAGGGACCGAGGATGCTCACACCCGCGTGCTCGGCGCGCTCGCCCGGTCGGGTCAATTCGCAGTTGCCACCCCCTTCGGCCGCCAGGTCGACGATGAGGGCGCCGGGCTTCATGCCCTCGACCATCGCCGCGCTGATGATCTTCGGCGCCGGGCGTCCGGGCACCGCCGCGGTGGTGACGACCACGTCGACCAGCTTGAGATGCTCGGCCAGCGCCTGCTGCTGGGCGGCACGCTCCTCGGCGGACAGCTCGCGCGCATAGCCGCCGCTGCCGGCGGCGCTGACGCCCAGGTCGAGGAACTTCGCGCCCAGCGATTCGACCTGCTCGCGCGTTTCCGGGCGCACGTCGTAACCCTCGGTCTGCGCGCCGAGCCGGCGTGCGGTGGCGATCGCCTGCAATCCGGCCACGCCCGCGCCGATCACCAGCACGCGCGAGGGCCGGATGGTGCCGGCGGCGGTGGTCAGCATGGGGAAGAACTTCGGGCAGGCCTCGGCGGCGATCAGCATGGCGCGATAGCCGGCGACGGCGGCCTGCGAGCTCAGCACGTCCATCGCCTGGGCGCGGGTGGTGCGCGGCAGCAGTTCCAGCGCGAAGGCGGTGAGCTTGCGCCTGCCCAACGCCGCGATGCGCGTCGCCGCCCCATGCGGGCGCAGCTGGCCGACCACGATCGCGCCTTCGCGCATCTGGTCGTAGGCGGCATCGTCCGGCGGCAGCACGCAGGCCAGCAGGCCGGCCTGCGCCAGCACCTGCGCGGCGTCGGCGAATTCCACGTCGGCATAGGCGCTGTCGGGAAAACCGGCGGCGGTGCCGGCCTGCCGCTCCAGCAGCACGCGCACGCCCTTGCCGCGGAGTTTCTTCGCCACCTCGGGCGTGATCGCCACCCGCCGTTCGCCGGCAGCCACCTCGCGCAACGCGCCCACGGTCATCGTCATACGGATCCCCTTGCGGCTCCGCGCCATCCTAGCCCAACCACCCGGCGCACACAGGCTCGCTTGACCGGCGCGCCGGCAGCCGCAGTAGACTGGCCCACCGGCAACGCCAAGGCGGCGCGAACGGGGTCTTTGCAGGAGATCCCCTTGTGTCCACACCGATGCCGCTTTCCTCCATCGACCCGCTGATGCTCGCGGCCCGCCAGGCGCGCGAGCAAGCCTACGCGCCGTATTCAAACTTCCACGTCGGCGCCGCGGTGCTGACCCGCGACGGCCGCACCTTCGGTGGCTGCAACGTGGAGAACGCCGCCTACGGCCTGTGCAACTGCGCCGAGCGCACGGCGCTGTTCGGCGCCATCGCGGCCGGCTGCCGGCCGGGCGACTTCGTCCGGCTCGCGGTGATCGCCGACACGCCGGCGCCGGTCAGCCCCTGCGGCGCCTGCCGGCAGGTCATGGCCGAGCTGTGCGACGGCGACATGCCGGTGCTGCTGGGCAACCTTGCCGGCGAAATCCAGCACACCACGGTCGCCATGCTGCTGCCCGGCGCGTTCGCGCTGCCGGCGGCGCGGTGACGCGCAATGCAGCGTCT
>NZ_JABFWW010000121.1 GCF_013362045.1 Frateuria sp.
ACATCGAGAACGTCTCCACCGGTCTGTCCGAGGTGAACGAGGCCAAGGGGCGCGGCGGCCGCGCGCAACTGATGTGGACCCCTAACGGCAAGGTTTCGGTGCGCTTCTCCGCGCTTGCGCAGAACCTGGGCAGCGACGGCCTGGCCAACGGCGGCGTCGACATCGATCCAGCCACGCTGCGCCCGGTCTATGGCTGGGACGAGCAGTCGCGCGCCGCCGGCACCGGCCTGTTCAAGGTGAAATACCGCCTCTATGACCTCTCGGTCAGCGCCGACTTCGACTGGGCCACGCTGGTTTCCACCAGCAGCTACGGCACGCTGCGCCTCAACGAGAACATCGACAACACGGCCTTGTACGGGCCGCTGCTCAACCCGCTCTTCGGCCTGTCCAACGGCGGCTATTCGGAAGTGCAGCCGATCTCGCTGAACAAGGCCACGCAGGAAGTGCGCCTGCAGTCGCCCAAGGACCAGACCTGGGAGTGGCGCACCGGCTTGTTCTTCACCCACGAGCGCACCGTGGACCAGCAGGACATGGCCACCTTCGACGCCAGCACCGGCGCAGCCATCGCGCTGCCCACCATCGCGCACGTCTCGGTAGGGCCGGCGCTGTTCACCGAATGGGCCGGCTACGGCGACCTGACCTGGCACGCCACCGACCGCCTCAGCGTGCTCGTCGGCGCCCGCTACAGCGACGACCGCACCACCTATTCGCAGACCAGTACGGGCCTGCTGATCGGCAACACCAACTTCACCTCGCGCAGCACCGACCACCCGGTTACCTACCTGTTCAACCCCAGCTACAAGTTCAACGACAACGTGATGGGCTACCTGCGCGTGGCCTCCGGCTTCCGCCCGGGTGGCGCCAACGTCGGCGTCCAGCCCGGCATGGGCGCACCGCTGACCTTCGAGCCGGACAAGCTGGTCAACTACGAGCTGGGCCTGAAGTCGATGATGCTCGACGGGCGCATGAGCGTGGACGTCGATGCGTTCTACATCGACTGGTCGAAGGTGCAGCTGACCTCGGTCGTGAACGGCATCGGCTTCCTCGGCAACGGCGGCAAGGCGACCAGCCAGGGCCTGGAGGCGAGCTGGCGCTATCACCCGGTGAGCGGCTTCACGGTGTGGTCGAACGTCTCCTACACCGATGCAAAACTTGCCGAGGACAATCCGGCCGGCAGCGTCTACGGCCTCAAGGGCGATCCCCTGCCCTACGTGCCCAAGTGGAACGCCAACCTGGGGGCCGACTACAGCTTCCCCGTAGGCAGCTGGTCCGGCTTCCTGGGCGGCAACTTCAGCTACGTCGGCCGGCGCGCCGCGGAGTTCAACCAGATTCCCGCGCCGCGCGTCTACCTGCCCGCCTACAACAACATCAACCTGTACGCAGGCATGAACGTGGGCGCCTGGACGTTCAAGGTCTACGCCAAGAACCTTGCCAACCGCCACGGCATCACCTCGGTGTGGCCCGAAACGATCAACCCCGTCGGCAGTCCGTACAACGCCACGGTGCAGGCGCCGCGTACGATCGGTTTGTCCGTCGGCGTGGATCTCTGAGTCGGGCCTTTCAACCGCGCATCACGGGAATCCGCGCATGAACCGAGCATTGAAAGGCCTGGCCGCGTTCGTCGCCAGCGTCGGCCTGGGCGGGGCGATGGCGCAGCAGGCCGTCCCCACGCCAACCGCCGGTACGCCGGCGGTTGGCATGGTCCAGCCATCCGCGACTGTGTCGCTGACCGCGCAGGACCTGGGCTCGTTCTTCGACGGCCTGATGCCCTATGCCCTGCGGCGCAACGACATCGCCGGCGGCGTGGTGACGGTGGTCAAGGACGGTCAGGTGCTGTTCGCCCGCGGCTACGGCTATGCCGATCTGGACAGGCGCATACCGGTATCGGCCGAGCGCACGCTGTTCCGCCCCGGCTCCACGTCCAAGCTTTTTACCTGGACTGCGGTGATGCAACTGGTCGAACAAGGGAAGCTGGACCTCGACCGCGACGTCAACGCCTACCTCGACTTCCACATCCCGGACTGGCACGGCAAGCCGATCACCCTGCGCCAGTTGATGACGCATACGCCGGGCTTCGAGGACGGGGCCCGCGGCCTGATGCCGGCCACGCCCGACGAAGTGGATCTGCAGCGTTACCTCAAGCAGCGCCTGCCCAGCCGCATCTTTCCGCCGGGCGAGCTGGTGGCTTATTCCAACTATGGCTGCGGCCTGGCCGGCTACATCGTGCAGCGCGTGGCGGGCGAGCCGTATGCGCAGTACATCGAACGGCACATCCTCCAGCCGCTGGGGATGGAGCATTCCACCTTCGAGCAGCCGCTTCCGCCCGCGCTGGCGCCAACGATGTCCCAGGGCTACCTGCGCGCCTCCGACGGCAAGCCGCAGCCGTTCGAGCTGGTCGATCCCGCGCCGGCCGGCGCGATGAGCGCCACGGCAACCGACATGGCGAAATTCATGATTGCCCAGTTGCAGGACGGCCGCTACGGCAACGCGCAGATGCTGCAGCCGGCCACCGCCC
>NZ_JABFWW010000174.1 GCF_013362045.1 Frateuria sp.
CGGCACCGGCGACTTCACCGCGCTGGAGCAGTGCGCACGCGCCGCCGCGGCCCGCGGCGCCGATGCGTTGGCGATCAGCCCGGTGCACGCGCTGTTCGCCGCCGCGCCCGAACGCTACAGCCCCTATGCACCCTCCAGCCGGCTGTTCCTCAACCCGCTCTACGTGGACCCGGCCCGCGTGGGCGGGGCGGCGGCGCTGCGCACGGTGACCGACGCGCACAACCTGCGCCAGGAGCTGGCCGAGCTGGAGTGGCTGGAGCTGATCGACTGGCCGCGCGCGGCGCGCGCGCGGATGACGCTGTTGCGCGCGCTGTTCGACTGGTCCTCGGCCGATTCCAAACTGACCCGGGAATTGTCCGCGTTCCGCCGCGGGCAGGGGGAGGCGCTGGAGCGCCACGCGCGCTTCGAGGCGCTGCAGGTGCACTTCCGGGCACACGGCACACCGGGCGGCTGGCAGGCCTGGCCCGCGGAGTACCACGACCCGGCCGGCCCTGCGGTGGCCCATTTCGCGCGCGAGCACAGCCGCGACATCGCGTTCCACACCTTCCTGCAATGGCTCGCCACGCGCGGTCTGGCCGATGCACAGCGCACCGCGCGCGAGTCGGGCATGGCGATCGGCCTGATCTCGGACCTGGCGGTCGGCACCGATGCCGGCGGCAGCCAGGCCTGGAGCCACCAGGGCGAAATGTTGCACGGCCTTTCGGTGGGCGCACCGCCGGACCTGCTCAACCGCCACGGGCAGGACTGGGGATTGACCACCTTCTCGCCGATGGGCCTTCGGAGCAGCGGTTACGCCGGCTATCTCGCGATGCTGCGCGCGGCGCTGGCGCATGCCGGCGGCGTGCGCATCGACCACGTGCTTGGGCTGAAGCGCCTGTGGCTGGTACCGCGCGGTTTCGGCGCCACCGAAGGGGCTTACGTGCGCTATCCGGTCGGCGACCTGCTGCGCCTGCTGGCGATCGAATCGCACCGCTCCCGGGCGCTGGTGATCGGCGAGGACCTGGGCACCGTGCCGTCCGACTTCCGCCAGCGCATCGCCGGTGCCGGCGTGCTCGGCATCCGCGTCCTGTGGTTCGAGCGCGCAGCCGACCGTGGCTTCATCGCGCCCATGCACTGGTCGACCGACGCGATGGCCACCACCTCCACCCACGACGTGCCGACCGTCGCCGGCTGGTGGAGCGGACGCGACATCGAATGGCGCGCCCGCGCAGGCCTGGCCGAGCCGGACGTGGACGAGATCGCCGAACGCGCCATCGACCGCGCGCGGCTGTGGCGCGCGCTGTGCGCTTCCGGTGCCGCGCAGCAGGCCGGCGGCACGCCCGACGAGAATCGCCCGCCCGCACCCGACGATGTGCTGCCGGTGGCGATCGCCGCTGCAGGCCATGTCGCGCGGGCGCCCGCGCCGCTGGTGGTGATTCCCGCCGAAGACCTGCTCGCGCTGCCGGAACAGCCGAACCTGCCCGGCCCCACCGATGCGCTGCATCCGAACTGGCGCCGCCGGCTGCCTGAAAGTGCGGCCATGCTGTTCGACGGCCCGGTCGCGCAGGCCTGCTGCGGTGCCGTCGCGGCGGCCCGCGGCGCGCCATGAACGCAGCGGCCGCGGGCTATCCGCCGCGCGCGCTGGCGCGCCTGCAGCTGCATGCCGGCTTCACGCTGGACGATGCGGCCGCGCAGGTCGGTTATTACTCGAAGCTCGGCATCAGCCACCTGTACGCCTCGCCGTTGCTGGCCGCGCGTCCCGGCTCGAATCACGGCTACGACGTGATCGACTGCCACCGCATCAACCCCGAACTGGGCGGCGAGCCGGCGCTGCGCCGGCTGGTCGCCCAGCTGCGCGCGCACGGCATGGGCCTGGTGCTGGACATCGTGCCCAACCACATGTTCGCCGGGCCAGGCAACGCCTGGTGGATGGACGTGCTGCGCCTGGGCCGCGCCAGCCACCGTGCCGACTATTTCGACATCGACTGGCGCAGCCCCGACCCGCTGGCGCACGGCCACGTGCTGCTGCCGATCCTGGGCAAGCCCTACGCGCAGGCGTTGCGCGATGGCGACGTGCGGCTGCAATACGGCGAAGCGGGCTTCGCCTTGCACGTGCACGACATCGCGCTGCCGCTTTCGCCGCCCACCGCGCAGGCGCTGGAGCGGGCAGGCGAGCCGGCCCCCGTGCTGGCGGCGCACGCTGCCGCCCGCGAGGCAGGTTTCGCGCGGCTGCACGCACTGGTGCAGGCGCAGCACTACCGGCTGGCATCGTGGAAACTCGCCAGCGACATGGTCGACTACCGCCGCTTCTTCGACATCAACGAGCTGGCCGGCCTGCGCATGGATCGCACCCGGGTGTTCGAGGACTGCCATGCGTTGGTCTTCAAGCTCTATGCCGAGGGGCTGATCGACGGACTGCGCATCGACCACGTCGACGGCCTGGCCGACCCACACCGCTATTGCCGCCAGCTGCGCCACCGCCTGCGCCGCCTGCAGCGCCAGCGTCCGGCCGGGGCGCCGCCGGGCCCGGCCTACCTGGTGGTGGAGAAGATACTGGCCGAGGGCGAGCTCCTGCGCGGCACCTGGCGCACCGATGGCACCACCGGCTACGAGTTCATGGACCAGGCCGGCGCGCTGCTGCACGACGCCGCGGGCGAAGGCATGCTGACCGAACTGTGGCAGGCGATGAGCGGCGAACGCGCGGACTTCGCAGCGGTGGCACGCGCGGCGCGGCGGCAGATCCTGGTCGACAGCTTCGAGGCCGAGCTCGACCGTACGGCGCGTGCGTTGTTCGAGGCCGCGCGCGCCGACGTGTCCACCCGCGACGCGAGCCTGCCGGCGATCCGCCGCGTGCTGGTCGAGCTGCTGGTGCATTTCCCGGTGTATCGCACCTATGCCGGCGGACTGGGCCGCGACGCCGACGACGAGGCGGTGTTCCAGCAGGCCTACGACCGCGCACGCCATCACGTGCGCATCGAAGACCGCGAGCTGCTGGCCGAGGTGTCCGCGTGGCTGGGCGGGCAGTCGCCGCGCGGGCTGCCGCCCGGCCGCGTGCGGCGGGCGCGCGAGCGGGCGATGACGATCTTCCAGCAGGCCACCTCGCCGATGGCGGCCAAGGCGGTGGAGGACACCGCCTGCTACCGCTACGGGCGGCTGCTCTCGCGCAATGAAGTGGGCGCGGACCCCGGGCGCCTGGAGCTGGACATTGCCGGTTTCCACGCGCTGTGCGCCGAACGGGCGAACGGCTATCCGCACAACCTGCTCGCCACCGCCACCCATGACCACAAGCGCGGCGAAGATGCGCGCGCGCGCCTGGCGGTGCTCTCGCAGGCGAGCGTGGTCGCCACCTGGGCCGGCACCGTGGTGCGCTGGCGCGACCACAACGCGCGCCTGCGCCTGCGCGTCGATGGAGTGCCGGCGCCTTCGCCGGCCGACGAATACATGCTCTACCAGAGCCTGGTCGGCGCCTGGCCGCTGCAACTCGAACCCGGCGATGCGCAGGGCGTGCAGGCTTTCGCCGGACGCGTCGCGCAATGGCAGCGCAAGGCCCTGCGCGAGGCCAAGCGCCGCTCGCGCTGGACGCAACCGAACGAGCCTTACGAGGACGCCTGCGGGAGCTTCCTCGGCGCGCTGCTCGATCCGGCCCACGGTTTCGTCGTGGAGCTGCACGCCTTCGTGCAACGCATCGCCGCCGCCGGCGCGGCCAACGGCCTGCTGCAGACCGTGCTGCGGCTGACCACGCCGGGTGTGCCGGACACTTACCAGGGCACCGAGTTCTGGGACTTCAGCCTGGTCGACCCGGACAACCGCCGACCGGTCGATTTCGATGCGCGGGAGATCGCCCTGGAACACGCGGCGTCGTGGCACGAGCTGCTCCAGGGCTGGCGCAGTGGCTGCCTCAAGCAGCGCGTGATCCGCGAACTGCTGCAACTGCGCCTGCGCCATGCGTCCCTGTTCGCCCAGGGCGACTACCACGCGCTCGCGGTCGCGATCCCGGGCCGCCAGGCCTGCGACCGGCTGCTGGCATTCCAGCGCGCGCTCGACGGATACGCGGTCACCGTACTGGCCCTGCGACATACGGCCCAGGTGCTGCTCGATGCCCGCACGCCGCGCTGGGATGCCGCCTCGACCGCGGCCCTGCTGCCCAGCGGCACGCGCGTGCATGGGCTGTCCCCCGGCCGCTACCGCAACGTGCTGGGGGACGGGGAGGTGAGGGTGGGTGGCGAACTGGACCCGAGCGCTTGGCTGGCGCCCTTGCCGGTAGCGGTGCTCACGCCGGTCGCTGCGTGAGCGGCAGGTTGCATCGTGGTGTCGGCCTCGGCACGGACACCCGCAGGCAACCGCTCAAGGCAGCCGGCCGGGCACAGCTAGCGATAGAGCGCTATGGGCCGATGCTGCGGAGGAGGCGCTCGGTGCTCAGATCAGCCAGCAGGTAGCCGGCTGCTTGGTCGAGATATACGGGAAGTCGTCTTCCATCTCGGGCACCGGTACGCGCGGCGTGCGGCGATCGTCGACCGGCCATTCGATGTCGCTGTGGCGCCGGTCCTTCGGTGCGCGCCTATCGGTCGGCCAGCGGGGTGTCTGCTCCGGCCCTACCGCCGGACCATTGATCGTCCAGTCGCGGTCACGGATGAAGCCGGGGTGGTGGCGGATGACAGAGGGGCTGCGGGCATTGATGTGCATGGCGAAAGGCGTTCTAAAACAACTGGATGAAGTATCTTTTTCCAGTTGTCTACGGAGCGCGAAGAGAACGGCGCCACGTCTTTGACGTGGCCGCACGCCCGCAGCACCCCGTCAAAGATCCAGCACGCGGTCCAGGCCGCGATGCAGCCCGACCAGCATCGGCGCTTTGCGCACCGCCAGCAGTGCGCCGTCGACATAGGGCCGGGCGCTGTCGCCCGCATCGTGGCGCAGCGTCAGTTTCTGGTCGGGCATGCCGAAGATCACCTCCGCGCTGATCACGAAACCCGGCAAGCGGATGGAATGCACCTGCGAACCGGCCAGCGTCGCGCCACGCGCCTCGCGGACTCCCGCGGTCTGCTCCAGCGGCACGCTCGGCTGTGGAGTGCGCACGGCCGCAAGCCGGTGGGCCAGTTCGCGCACGGTGCCGCTGGGCGCATCGCGCTTGCCGTCGTGCGCGTAGTCGATGATCTCCCACTGCGGGATGTACCGGGCCGCCAGCTCGGCGAATTTCTGCAACAGCACCACGGTCAGCGCGAAGTTGCCGCAGGCGAGCACGCCCAGGCCTTTTGCCTGTGCGATCCGGTCGATCTGCGCATAGTCCTCGTCGGTCAGCCCGGAGGAGCCGACGACGACGTGCGCGCCACGGTCGAGGGCGGCCAGGACGTTCGCTTTGGCCGCGGCCACGCCGGTGTATTCGACGAAGACATTGCAGCTGCGTTCGAGCGCCTGCTGCGCCGTCGGAAAAACTGGACAGGGGGGCAGATCGCTGCCCAGCGCCGCCCGCAGGTCCTGCCCGGCGTAGGTGCGCGACACCGCCGCCACGAGGTCTAGGTCCGGTGCCCGCGCGATGGCACGGGCCAGCTCGGAACCGGCCCAGCCGGTGGCGCCGGCCAGGCATACGCGCAAGGTCATGGTCGTTCTCCGACAGGACAGGCGACGACTTTGAGCCCAACGCCGGTGATCGGCAAGGCGCTGGGCTCCGCACCCGTGGCGTTCCTGCGAATCGCAAGAAATACAGGCGGGCGCAGCCCCTGCGTCGCGGCCATCCATCTCGTCATGGCGCATGCAAACGTGGAACTATACGGGGGCGGGCGGCTCTATCGTGCGCGTCCGCGCGATCCAGAGCGCTTGCTTTTCGAGGGGCCCGAGCTGCCGCCATGGACCATCCGATCGTCTCCCTGGTACCCGAGAAGCGGTACCCGATGATAGTCAGCTACGGCGCGGCGCTCCTTTTCGTCGGGGTGGCCTTCGTGGTCGTGCTGACGTGGCAGCGCGAGTTGCAGCGCTACCCGTTTCCCTTGTTCATGCCTGCCATCTTCTTCGCCGCGCTCCTGTTCGACCGCGGCGCGGGGGTGCTGGCCACGTTCGTCTCCGCTGCGCTGGCCATCTATTTCTTCCTGCAGCCCCTCCACAGCTTCGCGATCGCCGAGACCGACACCGCGGGCGTCGCGGCGTTCCTCCTGGTCGGTGTCGTGATCTCCGCCATTACCGACCGGCTTCGGCGGACCCTGCAGGAGCTGCGCCGGTCCAACGCGGAAAAAAGCCTGATGCTGGAAGAAGCGGGCCATCGCATACGCAACGACCTGATGATGGTGTCGTCGGTGCTCTCCCTGCAGGCGCGCGGAGAGACCGACCCTTCGGTACGCGCGGCGCTGGAATCGGCGGTGGCACGCGTGGCGGTGATCGCCAATGCGCAGGACCGCATACGCGCCTCGAGCAACCGCCAAGGCATGGTCGACCTGTCGGAGTACCTGCACGCCCTGTGCGGCCAGCTGGGCGACATGCTCCGGGACATCCGCCCCATCGCGGTTCGCGTACACGCTCCCTCCGTCACGGTGCAGCCGGCCCATGCGGTGCACATCGGCCTGATGGTGAACGAGCTGGTGACCAACGCTTTCAAGTACGCCTTTCCCGCCGGGCAGGGCGGGACGGTGCTCGTCGACGTGGTCCGCCGTTCCGATTGCCTGGACGTCACGGTGCGCGATGACGGCGTGGGCTGCCCCGACGTTTCCGGCGGCGGCACCGGTTCGCGCCTGGTGCGGCTGCTGGCCGCCAACCTGGGCGGCACCATCGAGCGCATCTCCGTGGACAGGGGATGCTGCATGCACGTGGCGATACCGATCGGGAGAACGGAGGCCGCCTAGCTCGCGCGCCTGCCCGGCAGGACACCGGGACTTCCTGTCGGCGCGGACCGACAAGCCCGCCAACGCCGGGCGAGTGCGCCAGGCGCGACAGCGCGACCCTGCGGGAGCGACAACCGCCATCGTCGGCAGGCTGGCACAGATCGATCGCCGCAGCGGGGCGAAGTCGCCTATGCCCTGGGCACCGCCAGCCACAACACGCCGGCGAGCCCGCTGGCGGCGAGCACCCAGCCCATCCCGACCTTGAAGCGCAGCATGGCCAGCATCGCGGCTGCCGCGATCAAGGCGGAGGGCCACTGCAGAGTGGACCAGGCGGGGTTTTCCAGATGCAGCCAGCCATACTGGCGCTCGCCGACCCGGGCAAACACGGTGTGCAAGGTGAACCAGACCGACAGGTTCAGCACCACGCCCACCACCGCCGCGGTGATGGCGGACAGCGCCGCATGCAGCGCACGGTTGCTGCGCAGGGCTTCGATGTAGGGCGCACCGAGGAATATCCACAGGAAGCACGGCGCGAAGGTGACCCAGGTGGTCAGCACCGAACCGGCGATGCCGGCGGCCATCGGCGACAGGCCGCTCTGGTGGTAGTAGGCGCCCAGGAAGGCGACGAACTGCACCACCATGATCAGCGGGCCGGGCGTGGTCTCGGCCAGCGCCAGCCCGTCGAGCATCTGGCCGGGGGTAATCCAGTGGAAGCCGACCACGGCGCGCTGGGCAATGTAGGCCAGGACCGCGTAGGCGCCGCCAAAGGTGACCATCGCCGTCTGGCTGAAGAACAGTCCCTCGCCGGCGAGCACGCTGTGTCGCCCGAACGCGGCGATCACCGCCAGCACGGGCAGCCACCAGATCGCCAGCCAGATCAACGTCACGCGCAGCGCGCGCGCAATCGAGGGCCGCGTATGGATCAGCTGCCCCTGGCCCAGCAACCGGTCGATCAGGAAGTCCGACGAGGCATCCGCCGCGGCCGAGGCCGGTGCCGGAAAGCTCCGCGGCATCCACCAGCGCCCGAGCAGGCCCCACAAACCCGCTCCCAGCACGATCAGCGGGAACGGCGCGTGGAGGAAGTAGATCGCCACGAAAGCCAGCGCCGCGATGGCGACCATCATGCGGTTCTTGAGTGCCTTGCGACCGATCCGGATGACCGCCTCGACCACCACCGCCAATATCGCGGCCTTCAGCCCGACGAAGATCGCGAACACCAGCGGAACCTGGCCGTACAGCGCATAGACGATGCTGAGCGCCAGGATCGTGACGAAACCAGGCAACACGAACAGCACGCCCGCGATCAGCCCGCCGACGGTCCGGTGCAGCATCCAGGCGATGTAGATGGCGAGCTGGGTCGCTTCCGGCCCCGGCAGCAACATGCAGTAGTTGAGTGCGTGCAGGAAGCGCGCATCGCTGATCCAGCGACGGGTGTCCACCAGCTCCCGATGCATCAGCGCGATCTGCCCAGCCGGTCCGCCGAAGCTGAGCAGGCCGATCTTGGCCCACACGCGGGTGGCCTCGCGCAGGGAAACGGGCGAGGCCGGCTCGATAGCCATGGGCGGCCGTTTGTTCATAGTAGGGAGTTCCTGCCGCGGTCTGGCGAGCGTCCTATTGGACGGGATGCAGGGTAGAGG
Source organism: Frateuria sp. (assembly GCF_013362045.1). Taxonomy (GTDB): domain Bacteria; phylum Pseudomonadota; class Gammaproteobacteria; order Xanthomonadales; family Rhodanobacteraceae; genus Frateuria_A. The sequence continues at coordinate 8,423 of NZ_JABFWW010000174.1, forward strand.
CGCGACACGCGGTGGCTGCGCGCAGCGCTATCGCTCAGCGCGAGGCCACGCCTGCCTGTGCATCGAGCGCCGAGCGGAAGCCGCGAGCCAGCGTCGCCGCCGGACCCTTGCCCCAGAAGTGGGTGAAGTAAAAGGCGGGGGTGTCGCCCATCATGTGGTTGTGCAGGGCCACCACGTGGATGCCGGCCCGGCGCAGTGCGTGCAGCACCGGCTGGACTTCCCCCGCGGTCATGATGAAGTCGCCGTCGATGGCGGCGGCCGCATCGCTGCCGCTGAACGCGGCCCAGGTGGTCAGGCCCAGCGACGCGCCGATCTTCTGACCTTGCATGTGGCCGGTGCGACCGACGGTGATCTTGGCCACGCCGCTGTTCGCCTCGGCCTTGTGACCGACGATCTCCGCCAGCGCATTGGCATCGAGCGTGCCCATGACCGGGGTTGCCCCACCGAAGCCCTCGGCCGGTTGTGCCCGCGCCGCGCGTACCGCCTTGATGGCATCCCACACGGCCTTGACGTCGGCCGCCAGCGCTTGCGGCTCGCCCTCGCCGGCGAGGTGCATGAAGTACAGCTTCGGCTGGTCGAAGAAGAAATGGTTGTGCAGGGCGGTGACCTTCAGGCCGTGGGCGAAGGCGGCGTCCATCGCGGCATCCACTTCGTCCTGGAACACCACGGTGTCGCCCATGACCATGGCGTGCTGGCCCATGGGCGTGAACGCGGCCCAGGACCCCAAGCCCGCGGCGGGCGGGAGGCGCAGGCCGTCGACCGTGACGGGCACATCGGTGCGGCTCCAGCTGATTTTTACCGCCCCGTCGTCCTGGCGTTTGGCCTCTACGCCAGCCGCCTTGCCGATCGCCGCTGGATCGAGGGCGGCGGCGGCCACCGGGCCGGTAGTAGCGGCCAGGCCGGCGGCCACGACCAGCGCCCAAAAAGGACGCGCCAGGGTGCACGAAACACGAGCGTTCATGAGGAGTCTCCTAGGGTTTCGGGATAGGCTGCGTAGAGGCTGT
>NZ_JABFWW010000268.1 GCF_013362045.1 Frateuria sp.
GCGTGCCGGTTGCTGACGAAGGCGTCGGCGGCGTCGGCGCGCGGCAGCATCGCCGGCAGCACGAAACCCGGTTCCAGCTCGGCCGGCACGTCCTTGAGCGAATGCACGGCCAGGTCCGCGCGGCCTTCCAGCATCGCCACCTCCAGCTCCTTCAGGAACAGCCCCTTGCCGCCGATCGTGGCGAGCGGCCGGTCGGCGATCTCGTCGCCGCGGGTGGTCATCGGCACCAGCTCGACGGCCAGGCCCGGATGCGCCGCGCGCAGCCGCGCGGCGACGTGCTCGGCCTGCCACAGCGCAAGCGCGCTCTTGCGGGTGGCGATGCGCAGGAGGGAAACGGCCATCGGGGTTCCGTGCAGTGGAAAGCGATGCGCATTGTCGCGCAGGAGCGGCCGGCCCCGCGCGCCCTGCGACCATCTGTGGGTGGCCTCTGCATGGAGCAGCGGGCTCGGATCACCCCGAACGCAGCAGCTTGCGCACGGCCGACAGGTTGCGCCGGCTCACCTCGGGGCTGAAGTCGGTGCCGGCCAGGCGCGCCAGCACCCGGCCGTCGGCCAGGGTCCGGATGCCCAGCAGGCGCGGCGCCGGCACCAGGCAGTTGCGGTGCAGGCGCACCAGCTGGGCGGGATAGGCCTCCTCCAGCTGGCGCAGCGATTCCTCGATCAGCAGTTCGCCGCCGACATGGCGCACCACCACGTACTTTTCCTCGGCGAGCAGGCAGACCACTTCGGTGAGCGCGATGCGCACCTGTTCGCCGCGCAGGCGGCCGCGCAGGTAGCCGATCGGTTCGGCCGGGGCCGCGGCCAGGCGCTGGCGGGCGCGCTGCAGCGCCTCGCGCAGGCGTTCCAGCCGTACCGGCTTGAGCAGGTAGTCGACCGCGCCCAGTTCGAAGGCGGCCAGCGCGTGGTTCTCGTAGGCGGTGCAGAACACGATCAGTGGCCGCGCCTGCCCCGCCAGCCGCGCGGCCAGCGCGGCGCCATCGAGGCCGGGCATGTTGATGTCCAGCAGCAGCAGGTCCGGCTGCGTCTGGCCGATCGCCGCCAGCGCCGCGTCGCCGTCGCCCACGCTGCCGGCCAGGGTCGCGCCTTCGCATTCGCCCAGCAGCGCGGCCAGGCGGGTTCGGGCCAATGGCTCGTCGTCGACGATCAGCACGCGCATCAGGCCGCTTCCACCCGGGGTGGATCCAGCGGCAGGCGCAGCGTCACCACGAAGCGGCCGCCGCGCTGCCCGGACTCGACCACGGCGCGCGTCCCATAGCGGTAGGCCACGCGCTGGCGCACGTTGGTCAGCCCGTGGCCATGGCCGGGCGCGGCGGGGGCCGGCGGCAGCGGGTTGTCGATCTCGATGTGCAGCGCGCGCTCGCCATACCATCCGCGCAGCCGCACCTCGCCACCCTCGCGCAGCGGCTGGATGCCGTGGCGCACGGCGTTCTCCACCAGCGGCTGCAGCAGCAGGCGCGGCAGCGGGTAGTCGGGCGGCAGCGCGTCCAGCTCGCGGTGCACGCGCAGCCGCTCGCCCAGGCGCAGCTGCTCGATGGCGAGGTAGCGTTCGACCAGCGCCAACTCCTCGCCGAGGGTGCCTTCATGGGTATCGGTCGCACCCAGCGCTGCGCGGAAGAGTTCGCACAGGTCTTCGATGGTCCGCTCGGCCGCGGCCGGATCTACCCGCACCAGCGCGGCCACCGTGTTCATGCTGTTGAACAGGAAATGCGGGCGGATGCGCGCCTGCAGCGCATCGACCTGCGCATGCGCCACCGCCGCCAGGCGCGCCTGCCACTGCGCCAGCACGTAGAAGTAGCGCAGCATCGCCGCGCCGAGCAGGGCGGCGATCAGCAGGTTGTCGCGCACGAACGCGGCCGGCGCGGCGCGCACCAGCTCCAGCCGCAGGGCGAGGTCCATCCAGCGTGCGACCGCACTGGCGGCGGCGACCACAAGCATCATCAGCAGCCATACGCAGGCATAGGGCATCCAGCCGCCGAGGCGCTGCAGCCACGGCCGCGCATAGCACAGCGCCAGCGCAATCAGCACCGACAGCCAGCTCACGAACAGCATGCCTACGCTGTAGCCGCGCCACCCGCGCGGGTTGTCCGGCGCCAGCCACATCAGCGTCACGGTGAGCGCGCCCACCGCCAGCAGCGCGGCCACCGCCGGCAGCCGGCAGAAGTCCGGCAGCGGCGTGGCTGGGCGTGGGGGTCGAGCGCTCATGCCAGCCAGTATGCCGGCAACGGAGCTAGATCAGACGGGCCCCCATCCAGCGGCGCAGGTCGCCGATCTCCTCGGCGCACACCGAATGCGGCATCGGGTAGGTGTGCCAGTCGATCGCGTAGCCCAGCTCCTCCAGCAGCAGGCGCGAGTCGAGGCCGCGCTGCAGCACCACCACCGGGTCGGCGCTGCCATGGCCCCAGAAGATCGGCGCGCGTGCGTTGGCGGCGCTGCGTTCGGGCGCCAGGGTGGCGGCGATCGGCAGGTAGGTGGACAGCGCCACGATGCCGGCCAGCGGCTGCGCGTGGCGCAGGCCGGCGGCCAGCGCGATCGCGCCGCCCTGCGAGAAGCCGGCCAGCACGATGCGCTCGCTGGGCACGCCGCGCTCGTGTTCGCGCGCGATCAGCGCCTCCACCGCGTCGATCGAGCGGCGGATGCCGGCCTCGTCCTGCGGCGCACGCGCGTCGAAGCCGTGGATGTCGTACCAGGCCCTCATCGGCATGCCGCCATTGATGCTGACCGGCTGCACCGGCGCATGCGGGAACACGAAGCGCAGCGCCGGCCAGGCCGGGTCCACCAGCTCGGGCACGATGGGTGCGAAGTCGTGGCCGTCGGCGCCCAGCCCGTGCAGCCAGATCACGCTGTGGCGCGGTTCGGGAGCGGTCTGCCGTTCGATGGCGGGAAGCAGGTTCATGCGCGTACCGGAGAGGGAAAGCGGGCCAGTCTCGCCCATGCGTGGCGTCGTCGCCAGGGCGCCCGGCCATGGCGACGACCGCGTGTGGCGTCACCGGCGTGTTCCGGCGGCATGAAACGGCCCGCGTCGCAGGGCACCGGTTGCCGGTCCGCCGCCGGGTTGCCGCGCCATGGAGGCGGGACTTCTGGCGCTTGCAGCAGGCAGGCGGGTGGCTATGCTCGACGGTTTGTTGCCAGAGAACGCCTCATGCGCCGATATGTCCTTGCCGGTCTGGCCGCGCTTGCCGCCCTGCCGGCTCTGGCGGCTTCGCCCGCCGCCCCGCTCGACCTGGAAACGGTCATGGCCAACCCCGACTGGATCGGCCAGGCGGTGGAATCGCCGTACTGGAGCGTGGACGGGCGCTCGATCTACTACCGGCTCAAGCGCGACGGCAGCCAGGTGCGCGACCTGTACCGGGTCGACCCGGCCACCGGCCGCGGCGACAAGCTCGATCCGGCGGCGAGGGCGCAGGCCGACGGCCGGGCCGTGTACGACCGCAGCCACCACTACGCCGCGTTCGTCCGCCATGGCGACGTCTTCCTGCGCACGCTGGCCGATGGCCGCACCGTGCAGGTGACGCAGACCGCCGAGGAGGAATCCTCGCCGCAGTTCTCCGCCGACAGCCGCGCATTGCAGTACCGCTCGGGCAACGACTGGTACCGCTACGACCTCGCCGGCGGCGCGAGCGCGCCGGTGGCCGTGCTCAAGTTCGCCGACGACCCGCAGCAGGAAAAGACCGACGCGCTGAAGGACGAGCAGCTGAGGCTGTTCTCCACGCTGCGCGAGCTCAAGGCCGAGAAGGAGGCCAAGCGCGCCGACGACAAGGCGCTGGCCGAGGCCGACCCGGGCCGCGCGCCCGAGCCGTTCTGGCTCGGCGACAAGATCGTGATGGTCGACAGCGAGCTATCGCCGGACGGCCGCTGGCTGCTGCTGGTCACCCGCCCGAAGGACTACGAACCGGGCCGCCACCCCAGCGTGACGCACTACGTGACCGATTCGGGCTACGCCGAGGACAAGGAGGCGCGCGTCTACGTCGGCCGCCACGATCCGGCGCCGCAGTCGCTGCTGCTGCTGGACCTGCGCGCGCACCGGAGCTGGCCGCTGCCGACCGACGGCCTGCCCGGCATCAAGGACGACCCGCTCGCCGCGATCCGTGCGCAGACCGTCGCCGCGCTGAAGAAGGCGGGCAAGGACGAACAGGCCAAGGCGCTCAAGGCGCCCGACCTGCGTGCGGTGCGCATCATCTCCAACGCCGAGGACGGCGGTGGCGGCGGCGTCGTGTGGAGCGAAGACGGCGCCAATCTCGCCATCCAGCTGCGTGCGATCGACAACAAGGACCGCTGGATCGCCAGCGTCGACTTCGCCCGCCACGCGCTCGTCGATCAGCAGCGCCTGCACGACGATGCGTGGATCAACTGGAACTTCAACGATTTCGGCTGGCTCAAGGACAACCGCACGCTGTGGTACCTGTCCGAGGAGAGCGGCTACTCGCAGCTCTACACCAAGACGCTGGACGGCAAGGCCCGCGCGCTGACTTCCGGTCGCTTCGAGGTCAGCCACCCGCAGCTGTCCGAGGACGGCCGCTGGTTCTACCTGCGTACCAACCAGGTCGCGCCCTACAGCTACGACGTCTATCGCGTGCCCAGCACGGGCGGCGAACTGGCGCGGGTGACGCAGTACCAGGGCATGGACGAGTTCGCCCTGTCGCCCGACGGCAGCCGCCTGGCAGTGCTGCATTCCTCGCCCTACGTGCTCGCGCAGCTGGCGGTGCAGCCGGCGGCCGGCGGTGCGCCGCGCGAACTGACCGACACGATGAAACCCGCGTTCACCGCGCATGCCTGGATCGCGCCGCGGATCGTCGAGGTGCCTTCCACCCACGGCGCAGGCCGCGTCTACGCCAAGTTCTACGGTCCGGCCAACGAAGGCGATGCGGCCCGGCCGGCAGTGATCTTCGTGCACGGCGCCGGCTACCTGCAGAACGTCACCCTGTCCTGGTCGAACTATTTCCGCGAGCAGATGTTCCACAACCTGCTGGTGCAGCAAGGCTACGTGGTGCTGGACATGGACTACCGCGCCTCCGAGGGCTACGGCCGCGACTGGCGCGACGCGATCTACCGCCAGATGGGCCATCCGGAACTGGAGGACCTGCTCGACGGCAAGGCCTGGCTGGTGAAGAACCATCACGTCGATCCGAAGCGCGTGGGCATCTACGGCGGCAGCTACGGCGGCTTCATGACCGAGATGGCGTTGCTGCGCGCGCCCGGCGAGTTCGCCGCCGGCGCCGCGCTGCGGCCGGTCAGCGACTGGCGGCTGTACAACCACGAGTACACCTCCGACATCCTCAACGAGCCGCGGCTCGATCCGCATGCCTACGAGATCAGCTCGCCGATCAGCTACGCCGACCGGCTGCAGGACCCATTGCTGATCGAGCACGGCCTGATCGACGACAACGTGCTGGCGGCCGACTCGATCCGCCTCTACCAGCGCTTCATCGAACTGCACAAGAAGAACTTCTGGATGTCGCTGTACCCGATGGAGCGGCACGGTTTCGTGCACCCGGATTCGTGGCACGACGAGTACCGGCGCATCGACGAGCTGTTCGACACGTACGTCAAGCCGGCCAGGTGAGGCACGGCTTTGGCCCCTCTCCCGTCGGGAGAGGGGCCGGGGAGAGCAAACACGGCTACCGCCAGGCGGCGATCAGCAGCAGCACGAAGCCGCCCACGGCGACCAGCGCGTGCACCACCACCAGCCACTTGGGCAGCGGCAGCTGCTTCCAGTGGTAGCACAGGTTCAGCACGATGCCGCCGGCGGCCGCGATCAGGAACAACAGCAGGCCCAGCTGGGCCAGGCCCGGCAGACCGGTGGTGAAGAAGTCGTACACCAGCAGCGTGACGGCGGCGCCGGCGATGAAGCCGTGCCCCATCGCCAGCCAGGTCGGCGGGTGCGGCTTGCCGGCAAAGCGGATGCCGGCCATCAGCAGGCCGCCCAGGGCGGCCAGCGCCAGCAGCACCACCGCGGTACGCATGCTCAGCATCGGTTCCATGGCGTGTCCTCCGAGTGTCCTGCCGATCGTCGGAGCGCAGGCGTGATGCCTGCGTCAGCCGCCCGGTTCAGGCGGTCGCGGGCATCCGCTCGAAGTAGCGCCCCGGCGACTGCCCGAAGGCGCGCCGGAACATCGCCACGAAGGCGCTGACGCTGGCGTAGCCCAGCGCATCGGCGACCTGGCCCACGGCGGCGCCGTCGGCGAGCAGTTCCAGCGCGTGGCCCAGCCGCGCCTGCTGGCGCCACTGCGCGAAGCTGGCGCCGGTCTCGCGGCGGAACAGGCGGCTCAGGTTGCGCGAGGACAGGCCGGCCCAGGCCGCCCAGTCGTCCAGGCTGCGGTCGTCCTGCGGGCGCTCCAGTACCGCGTGGGCGATGCGCAGCACGCGGCGGTCGCTGGGCAGGCTCAGCTGTGGAGGCAACTGCGGCGCACGGCGCAGCTCGTCCATCAGCACCGCCAGCAGGCGTTCCTGCTGTTCGTCCAGCTCGTCGAGCATGCTCCAGTCGGCGGCGCGCAACACCAGCGCGCGCATCAGGTCGTTGGCGCCCAGCACGCAGGTGTGCGCGGGCAGGCCCACCGCTGCCTGTGGCGCCACGAACACGCCCCAGCCGCGCAGCGCGCTGGACATGCGCACGGTATGCAACGCGCCCGGCGGCATCCAGCCCACCCGCTGCGGCGGCAGCGCCCAGGCGCCCTCGTGCGTGCGGATGCTGATCATGCCGCGCTCGATGTAGAAGAACTGGCCGCGCACATGGCGGTGCCAGTCGCTCTCCTCCACGGGCGGCCTGTGCTCGCCCGAGCTGTCCACGCGGAAGGCGATCAGCGGCGGGCCGTCGGCGTTCTCGATGCGCCGGAACATCGCATCGTCGATCGACATGGCGTCTTTCCGACAAAAAATGACCGGATGACGATAACGCGCCAATGGCGTCGAGACTAGCCTGTGCTGCCCGACGTCATGGTGCGGCCCCGCGCACCGCTTCCGAGGAGAACCCCATGCCGCCTTCCGCCAAGAAGAGCCCGTCGGCCGAGCAGGCCCTGTCCCACTTCGTCCAGTACGCGCGGCAGATGCTCGATGCCGCCACGACCGAGCCCCGTCGCCGCGAGCTGGAAGCGCAGCTGCTGGCGCTGCTGCCGGTGGTGCACGCGCTGGGCCTGTTCGATCTGTTCGAGGTGCGCGACAGCGCGCTGGCCGCCTTGCTGCGCGATGAGCTGGCCGAGCGCCGTGAGCTGCGCGTTGCCGCCTGAGCCAGGCCGGCGGCACTCACGCCGGCTGCGGCGTTGCCTCCAGCTCGCCGGCGATGCGCGCGAAGCTGGCTGCGGTGGCGTCGTCCTGCGGGACGAAGAAGAACGCGGTGGCGCCGTCGGCGCGGCCGTCGCGCAGCGGCAGGCGCACCGAGTGCGCACGCACGTCGCCGAAATCCGGATGGAAGAAATGCGCGGTCCAGGCACTCAGCGGCGCTACCTGCTGGCGTTGCCACAGCTCGACGAACTCCGGGCTGGCACGGGTGAGCGCCTCGATCAGTTCGTCGAAGCGCGGATCGTGCGGATGCGCCGCGTGGTTCACCCGGAAGATGCCCAGCAGGTTGAGCATGCCCGGCTCGAAACAGGGCGCGTAGAGCCGCCGCCGCGCCGGGTTCATGAAGGCGTTCCACAGGTGGTTGTGCGCCAGCGGCCCGCGGAACTGACCGAAGTCGTACAGCCGCTGCGCCATGCGGTTCCAGGCCAGCACGTCGAATACCGGATCGATCACGAACGCCGGCGCGCGGTACAGCTCGAGCATGCCCTGCATCGCCGGCGGCAAGACCGGCTGCGTCGCGCTGGGCTCGGCCCGCGGCACGCCGGCCAGCGCGAACAGGTAGGCCTCGTCGGTGGCATCCAGCGCCAGCGCGCGGGCGATGCGGGTCAGCGCCGCGGCGGAGACGTTGATCGCGCGGCCCTGCTCCAGCCAGGTGTACCAGGTGACGCCCACCGCGGCGAGGCTGGCCACCTCTTCCCGGCGCAGACCCGGCGTAAGCCGGCGCGGGCCGCGCGACAGGCCTGCCGCTTCCGGCGCCAACGCGGCCCGGCGGGCACGCAGGAAAGCCTTCAGCTCGGAACGCTGCCGGGTAAGTTCCATGGTCGATTCCAGGGAGGGGAGAGGCGAAGCGGCGGAACGTGGGTGGTAGCGAGAGTACCAGTAGCGGGAGCTGCCTTCCCCGGCAGAACAGGGTGGGCGTAGGTTTGACGCTCCCCCGTACCACCCCGCGCGCAATGCGCGGATCCCTGCCGGCGTCGCGAAGCCGGTGCGTCACGCCGCGGCCTGGCCGGGCGTCCTCGCATATCCAGACCAAGGACAAGGAGCATGCCGATGCCATCGCTACCCGTTTCCGTCCCCGCACCGGACACCGACGCGCTCACCGATTTCGTGGTGCATGCGCAGCTGATGCTGGATCCGGCCACCCCCGAGCCGTTGCGGCGCGAAGCCGAGCCGCGCCTGCTGGCGCAATTGCCGACCCTGCAGGCGCTGGGCGTGTTCGAGCTGTTCGCCATCCGCGACAGCGCGCTGGCTGCGCTGGTGCGCGACGAGCTGGCCACGCTGCGCGCCGCCTGATTGCTTGCAGAGGCAATGGCAGCCTGCGAGATATTTGCCTTGACAAATATAATTTCGGCAATAGAATGCGCGGCATGGAAAGCGACTCCCTTGCCTTCGCCTCATCCCAGGAAAGCCTGGGCGTCCTGCTCGGCCTGGTGCGCTCGGAGATCGTGCGCGCCATGGAGGCGGAGCTGGCGGCGCTGGGCGCCGACCTGCGGTTCACCCAGTTCCTGATCCTCAAGCGGCTGGCCCGGCTGGGTCCGATGACGGCCTCCGAACTGGCCCGCTCGGTGGAACTGGATGGCGGCGCGATGACCCGCCAACTCGACCAGCTCGAACGCAAGGGCTACCTGCGCCGCTGCCCGCACGAACAGGACCGCCGCGCGTTGCGCATCGAGCTGACCGACGCCGGCAATGCGCTGTGGCAGCAGCTGACCGATTGCAACGAGCGCGTGCTGTCGGCGGCCCAGCGCTCGCTCACCGGCGCCGAGCGCCGACACCTGCACGACTACCTGTCGCGCGTGCTGCACGCGCTGCGCGCCAAAGACTGACCCCACCCGGAATCCTCACACCATGCGTCTGCAACTCCTTGCGGCGGCGACCGCACTGACCCTCGTCCTGGCCGGCTGCGCCAGCAGCGGCGGCCTGCGCCCGGACGGCACGCTGCTCGATCCGTCCGCGCTGAAGGCCCAGCGCAGCCTGGGCGGCGATGCGCTCACGCCGGCCGCCTGGCCCGAGCAGGCCTGGTGGAGCGGACTGGGCGATCCCCAGCTCGATGCGCTGATCGCCGAAGCGCTGGCCGGCAACCCCGGCCTGGCCGTCGCCGACGCCCGCGCCCGCGCTGCGCAGGCCGCCGCCGGCTAT